>JAGXIP010000148.1 GCA_024635585.1 Saccharicrinis sp.
CAATCTCTTGCAATTCTTCTCTTTCCTGTTGTGTTAAGGTAACTTTGTACTTTATCATGGCCGTTTTGACCAAAGTTAATTAATTATTACGACATTTCATAGTTGACTTGACACTAGTTTATAACTATCGATTCATATTAGCTATGGTAGCTATGGTTAGCCCGATGGATGCCATAGCACTTCCAAGGGATATCCACATTTGTGTCGACATACCCTCTCGCTCTGGTTTTAGAGGTACAATAATTTCAGAACCGGGCGTTACTTTAGGAAAGTTGCGGAAAAACAAAAAACCTTTGGTTCCGGCAGCTGAGCCATTGGGATAAACCACATATACTTTACCTTTTTCTGCTTGAAGACCAAAGCCTCCACCGTCCCAAATATAAGATTTTAGTGTCTTGCCCTGTATATAATTGGATGAGATAGGATTTAGTACCTCACCTGAAATTTTTACTGTTTGTATATTTTTTGGTACCGATAGTTCATCGCCATCTTTTAAAAACACATCGTCGCGGCTGCCAGGAGTTTCCAAGGCCTCTCGCAGACTTATTCCTACCACTTCAAAATCCAGATCGGTAAACACCAAGGTACTGTCCCTTTGCAGCAACTCATCACGCAGTCGCTTTTGTTTATCACTTATCCGCACACGCCTAGTTAACATGGCTCCTTCGGGATAAGCATCAGGAGTTATACCTCCGGCTCTTTTTATTAAATCAGAAACACGCTCTTTGGTAGAAGCGAGAGAATACTCTCCAGCATAAGCCACCTCTCCTGTTATTTTAACTATGGAAGGCTTTGTGTAACCCGGTAGTTTTCGGATAAATACCTGATCAAAAGGTTGCAATTCAAAGGCAGACTCAACTGGATCCAATTGAAGATTGCGCGGTACTTTTATTTTAATAACATGAGCCAGCATTGAGCTTACCTTCGATCCTTCTTCCACCGATAACTTGCGAGCCACCTCTATATAAGCATCTGATGCTGACTGTAAAAAACCACCTGCCTCGTATATCAAGTCGGCCACGGTCATTCCCTCCTTAAAATCGTACTCCTGCGGTTTTTGCACTTCGCCAAAAATACGCACTGTTCTAAATTCCCGTAAATCGTGAATAGAGGATATGCTTATTACATCATCCCGTTTCACTAAAATATCTGTTGTGCCGTTTAAAACCTCGTTAACATCAAATGCTATGCTTCGCAAACTCATATCATCATTTACTCGGGTAATGAGTCCTCGGTGCAAGCTGGCATCTTTCTTAATTCCATCAGCTCGTTTTATCAGTTCCGATAATTGTAAGCCTTCAGTTACCTCGTAATCGCCCGGGCGATAAACAGCTCCTTTTATGGTTGCCATATTCTGATAGCGCTGTATTATTTTGCCCACAAAAATGCTATCTCCATTATTAACCTTGGTGGTTTTGGCCTCGCTATATAACACATCTTTAAATGTCATATCCCGTCCGGTTTTACGATACAATTGCAACCTGTGCGTGTAGGCATCTTCGGTAAATCCACCGGCAAATTTTATCATATCGTCCACCGTTTCAGCATCCTTGGCTTCAAAAAGCCCAATGCGCTTAAGCTCTCCTTCTAAAATCACTCTGTTTATATAGGGCAAAACCAAAATTACATCGCCATTTCGTAATGAAACGTTAACTGCCGAATTACCGTTTATCAAATAATCATAAACATCCAACTTTGATATTACATTACCGTCTCTAAGCAATTTTATTTCCCTAAATGAGCCGGTTGTATTAGGTCCTCCTGCCAGATATAATGCGTTAAAAATAGTTGATGCACCAGAGAGCGTGTAAGTGCCGGGCGCAAAAACTTCTCCAATCACATTTACTTTAATGGCCTTTATCTCACTTATACTTACACTTGCAAAAGTTCGAGGAGTGTTGGATTCCAAATCACGGTAAATAAGCACCAACTTGCTTTTTATTTTATTCGTGGCTGCTCCCAAACTAAGTCCACCCACGGATATCATTCCAACATTAGGTATATTTATGCTTCCGTTCCTGTCCACCGGCAATTGATAACTTTGCTGCGATGCCCCCCATACATCCACGGATAGCTCATCGCCGCTGCCAATTAAATAAGAAGGGGAGACCGCGCTGTTTATACCCGGCTCGAAGGAGAGATTTTTATTGTTAAAAAAAGAAAACCCAAATATACGCTTGTCTATTTCTGTAGTATCAATATTTGCTTTTGGGCTGGTCATATCCATCAATAAATCTGACTCCTCATCAATTTTTGTGGATTCTTTTTCCTTTTCATCTCCCTTCAATTTGTAATCGGCAATCTTTAGTTTTAACTCGCGTATCTGCGACTCGGACATGCCGCGGGCACGTGCCAGAGCCAACGCTTCTTGTTCCGACATTCCCCTTTTGTTCATTTCAGCAACTATACGTCCAACTTCTGAATTTGTAAGCGCACCTACATCAACTTTTTTTGGATCAACGTTTTGGGCAAACGGTTTTAGCGTGATAAAAGAAAAAATTATAACCGTGAGTATGCAAAGTTTTACTTTCATTAACACTGTATTTTTTGTTATGGGATCAGTTTAAAAACATGTTTAAGTAAAAACGTAACTTAAATATTTTTGGTATATTAAGCAGGCAATAGATATATAAACTATAGAATATGCTTACTTGTTGGTAACTCCACAAAAATCTAGCACCTCCTTATTTTCGGCTAAGTTAAGCCCTTTAAACTCTTGGTGTGCCACTAGGAAAACGATTATGTCGGCTTTTTTAATAGCCTCGCGGTAATCGGTTAATTTAAAAACCTGATGATCTTTAATATTGGGTTCTACAAAATACACCACTTCATCGTTTATACCTTGCAAAACGCGTTGTGCAATATACTTGGCTGGCGATACTCTAAGATCGTCGATATTGGGTTTAAAAGCCAATCCCATGATAGCGATAGATGCAGGTGAGCCATTTTTGAGTTCAAATGACTGCTTTGCTTCTTCAATTTTTTCGGCTACCCAAAACGATTTGTAATTGTTGGTTTCGCGTGCCTTGCCTATCATTTGTGCTTCGCGAGGATAATCCGACACAATAAAATAAGGATCCACCGCAATGCAGTGTCCGCCCACACCGCAGCCAGGCTGCAGGATATTAACACGTGGATGCTTATTGGCCAGCTGAATCAGCTCCCATACATTTATACCAGCTTTATCGCATATAAGCGACAGCTCGTTGGCAAAAGCAATTTGCACGTCGCGACTTGCGTTTTCAGTTAGTTTACACATTTCGGCGGTACGGGCATTGGTAGCATGAAGTTTACCTTGCACAAACTGCGCATAAAAATCGCTTGCTTTTTGGGTACTTTGCTCATTAACACCACCAATAACCCGGTCGTTGTGCACTAATTCGTGCATTACATTACCCGGTAGCACCCGCTCGGGGCAGTAGGCAAGGTAAATTTTATCTTTTAGTTCGGGTCGTGACGCAAAAATCAGCTTCTCCATTTTCTCGGTAGTCCCCACAGGCGATGTAGATTCTATGATGTACAAATCGCCCTCTTTGAGCAAAGGTATTACATTCTTCGTAGCTGCCTCTACATATGAAATATCGGGTTCGTGATTTCCTTTAAAGGGAGTTGGCACCACTACTAAATATACATCGGCAGGTTTTACTGTGGTTGATGCACTTAAATAGCCCTGTTTAACCGCATTGGAAACATAGCTATTTAAATTGGGTTCTACAATATGAATTTCGCCACGGTTAATGGTTTCTACCACTTGGGAATTTATGTCCATACCCGTTACTTTAATTTTATGGGACGCAACTAAAGCGCTAGTTGGCAGACCTATATATCCAAGGCCGATTGTAGATACAGTAATGTTTTTCATTTTAAAATAGTATCAAGATTTGAGTATCAAGTATCAAGATGTTTGTATCGGCTTACCTACAATTAGATAGCCATACTCAATAATTTAAGTTTATTGTTTTAGCAAAAATTCCACTATCCTTTGCGATGCTTTACCGTCGCCATAAGGATTATGCAACATGGTCATTTTTTCATAACGACTTTGGTTGTCCAGTAAATCTGTAGCTTCATGGATTATCTTATCCTTATCAGTACCCACCAAAATAACTGTTCCGGCATCCACTGCCTCAGGCCGTTCCGTGGTATCTCGCATAACCAATACTGGTTTGCCTAGGCTTGGCGCTTCCTCCTGTACACCTCCACTATCGGTAATAATCAGATAAGCTTTGTCCATGAGCCAAACAAAGGCCTCATAGGGCAGTGGAGCAATGAGATGTATATTGGAGTTATCGCCCAAAATTGAATACACAGGTTTTTGAACATTGGGGTTCAGATGCACCGGATAAATTACCTGCACATCGTTTCGTTGTGCAATGGTATTTAATGCATCGCAAATATTCAAAAATCCCTGACCATGATTTTCGCGACGATGACCAGTAACTACCACTAACTTTTTGTTGGTATCAATTATTTCTTTTAGCGTATTGATATCCTTGTTATCCTTAATAGTATTTACGATATTAACACTTTCTAACAAGGCATCAATCACCGTATTTCCGGTAACTACAATAGAATTTTCATCTGTTTTTTCGCTCATAAGATTGCCTTTGGACATGTTTGTAGGCGAAAAATGAAAATCGGCAATCTTACCTGTCAGCTGTCTGTTAAGCTCTTCAGGGAAGGGAGCTAATTTATTGTATGTGCGCAAGCCGGCTTCTACATGCCCCACCTTTGCTCCGGAATAAAATGCAGCTAAAGCCGCAGCGGTAGAAGTGGTAGTGTCGCCATGTACCAATACATAATCCGGTTTAAACTCTTCCAGCACTGGCTTCATCCCGTTGATAATATCACCCGTTAAAGAGTATAAATTCTGATTAGGTTTCATCAAATTCAAATCGTAATCGGGCGTTATTTTAAAAAAATCCAATACTTGATCCAGCATTTCGCGATGTTGTGCTGTAACACAAACCTTGGTATCGAAGTGATTACTATTTTTTTTAAATTCTTTTACAACGGGAGCCATCTTTATAGCTTCGGGCCTGGTTCCAAATACGAGGAGAACTTTTTTCATCTCATTTTAATTATTTGTTTATATGCAGCATTCTATGCCTGTCCCGAACTCGATTCGGGAGAATTCACCAATAATGATCTACTCTGTGTGCTTACGCAAAGTCCGTCAAAGATAGCTTCACTGCGTCCGCATAAAGCTTTAGCGGTTGAGAAGCGGCACGCGTGTGTGAAGTATTCTCATAATCCGCCCCAACCCTTCTGGGACTCGTTTCATCATAGATCTATATTTTATAAAAAAGGAAAGGTATAAAACCTCTCCGTCTGATATCTACTTCGGGAGACAACGAGGTCTTCACAGTATTATCCACAAAAGCCCACACCCTCTGATACGCTTCGCCCTCTGAGTCACATGATTAGTGTCAGCCAAAAGAGATAGGCGTTATACACCCTTTATTTATGCACAAAAAATCGAAGCAGTCGTTGGAAGAATTCCTGCTTCGATTCTAGATATTATTATTCTTTAAAAAACTTACGCTGAAAAAGCAAAATAGAGGTAATTCCGATGGTGATGGCAGAATCTGCCACATTAAATACGGGACGGAAAAACACAAAACGATCACCCCCCCAAAAAGGAACCCAATCAGGAAAAACGCCGTCGATCAATGGAAAATAAAACATATCCACAACTTTACCGTGTAAAAAAGTGGCATAGCCACCCTCAGCAGGAAATAAGGAAGCCACCTGTGGATAACTATCATTAAAAATCATTCCATAAAAAGCGCTATCGATAATATTTCCAAGAGCTCCGGCTAACACCAGCGAAATACTGAAAATAAGACCCGTTGGTGCTTTCCTTTTGCCAAGCTGATGCAGATAGTAGGCTATCCCAATAACTGCTACGATACGAAATACACTCAAAATAATTTTCCCAAACTCCCCTGCCAACTCCATTCCAAATGCCATTCCATTGTTCTCAATAAAATGGATAATAAACCAGTTTCCTATTACACTGAATTCTTCACCCAACATCATGTTGGTTTTCACCCAAATTTTTAAAGTCTGATCAATAACTAAAACTAGTAAAACAATAAAAACTGGCTTTTTTAAAAATGAAAACATTTATTTTTGATTTAGTTTGGCATCGATGCTCAAGGTTGCATGTGGTACGGCTCTCAATCTCTCTTTGGCAATTAACTTACCCGTTTCGCGACAAACCCCGTAGGTTTTGTTTTCGATACGTACAAGTGCTGCTTGTAGGTGCTGAATAAATTTTAACTGGCGCTGTGCTAACTTTCCGGCTTCTTCTTTTGACAGTACGGCAGCACCCTCCTCCAACACCTTAAATGTAGGCGAGGTATCCTGTGTGTCGTTTCCATCGCCTTGGGTAATGGTATTGCGCAACAGCTCATAATCTCTTTTAGCTTTATCTAGTTTAGCATTGATAATTTGCCTAAACTCTTGCAATTCTTCGTTTGAATATTGGGTCTTTTCAGTCATAGCAGTTAAATTTGAATTATTACGCTTTTTTTCTCACACAAATATAAGTACTCACATCACTGTCAATCTCTACGAGTTTTGCTTCTACTTCGTTACAGTGATCAACCAAGTTTATTTCTCCAGCCAATGTTTGTGATGCAATATAATCTTTAAAGTTGAGTACCGCCTGATTTGTTGCATCATTTTTTACTATCGTCAGAATAATCTTATCGGTAACATCAAAGCCTGAATCCTTTCTTAAATTTTCAATTCGGTTAACAAATTCCCGTGCAATTCCCTCTTGTTTCAGTTCTTCGGTAATATTAACATCCAGCGCCACAGTAATCTTACCTTCAGTAGCTACTAACCATCCGGGAATATCCTCTGAGGTAATTTCTACATCTTCAATACTTAGCTCAATAGTTTTTCCATTTATTAGTGCATCCATCTTTTCTTCACGCTCTATAATGGCAATATCTTTTTGTTCCATTGCATTTACAAAACCGGCAATCTGTTTCATCATCTTGCCATATTTTGGACCCAGTGTTTTAAAGTTTGGCTTAATCTTTTTAACCAGTACCCCTGAGGCGTCCGTTAAAAATTCCATTTCCTTCACGTTGACTTCGGCCAAAACCAAATCCTTAATTTTTTCTACCTGCTCCTGAAAATCAGCATCCAATATAGGGATGGTGATTTTTTGTAAAGGTTGCCTAACTTTTAAACTTTCTTTGCGACGCAAACCAAGTACCATGGACGAAATACTTTGTGCATAAAGCATCCTTTGTTCCAAGGCAGTATTTATTAGCTCCTCCTTGTGTTTTGGAAAAGAGCTAAGATGAACAGAATCGAAATCATCCTTACCCGAAACCGAAATCAGGTCATTATACAACTGATCCATATAAAAAGGAGCAATGGGTGCCGACAACATACACACAGTTTCCAAACAGGTATATAAGGTTTGATAGGCGGCTATTTTATCTTTTGAATATGTGCCGCCCCAAAAACGCTTCCGGTTTAAGCGAACGTACCAGTTACTTAGGTTTTCGGTCACAAAATTCTGAATGGCTCTACCTGCCTTAGTTGGCTCATACGATTCATAACTTTCTGTTACTTCCTTGATCAAACTATTTAACAATGAAATAACCCACCTGTCAATTTCAGGTCGCTCGTCAATCGGAATTTCTACTTCGCTACAAACAAAACCATCTACATTGGCGTATAACGCAAAAAAAGAATAGGTATTATATAGGGTTCCAAAAAACTTACGTTTTACTTCGTCTATACCGCTTTTATCAAATTTTAGGTTGTCCCATGGTTGTGCATTGGTTATCATATACCAACGCAGTGGGTCGGAACCAAACTCCTCGATAACTTCAAATGGATCAACTGCATTGCCCAAACGTTTGGACATTTTATTGCCATTTTTATCGAGTACTAAACCGTTTGATATGATATTTTTAAAAGCCACAGAATCAAACAACATAGTTCCCAACGCATGTAGAGTAAAGAACCATCCACGTGTTTGATCCACCCCTTCAGCAATAAAATCGGCGGGGAAAGCCCCCGGAGCCCTCCTCAATCCACCCGAATGGGGGGATTCAAACGGATAATGCACTTGGGCGTAAGGCATCGCACCTGAATCGAACCAAACATCAATAAGATCCGGTTCGCGGAACATTTTTTCACCCTCGTCTGAAATCAACACTATATCATCCACATAAGGACGGTGAAGATCTACCAATTCATAATTCTCTTTTGAGAAGTCACCAGCTTTAAAATCACCATAAGGACTTTTCTTCATCACCCCTGCGGCTACAGCCTTATTTATCTCTGTGATGAGTTCTTCCACGGAACCGATACATTTTTCCACGCTGCCATCTTCGGTACGCCATATAGGTAATGGTGTTCCCCAATAACGCGACCGCGACAAGTTCCAATCAACCAGATTCTCTAACCATTTTCCAAACCTTCCTTTGCCGGTTGATTCAGGTTTCCAGTTGATGGTATCATTAAGCTCCATCATGCGCTCCTTCACTGCCGTTGTTTTTATAAACCAGGAGTCCAAAGGATAATAAAGAACCGGTTTATCGGTTCGCCAGCAGTGAGGGTAGCTGTGGCTATGTTTTTCAACTCTGAACGCTCTGTTTTGCAGCTTGAGCATAACGGAAATATCCACATCCACCGTTGCATCCTGATCTGTTAAACTCTCGTCATATTCATTTTTAACATAGCGGCCCGAATATTCCATGTAGGTATTCAAATTCACAAAATCCTTTACAAACGTAGGATCCAAATCTTTAACCAAGAAAAATTTACCCGTTTTATCAACCATCGGATTTTGCTTACCTTCATTGTCAATGAGTATAAGAGGAGCAATACCCGCTATTTTTGCAACCCTGTCATCATCAGCGCCAAATGTTGGGGCAATATGCACAATTCCGGTACCATCTTCGGTAGTTACATAGTCACCCAATATCACTCTAAAGGCATCGCCATCAGGCTGAATCCAGGGAATTAATTGTTCGTAACGTACACCTTCCAATTGTTTTCCGGTGTATTCGTCCAATAATTCAAAAGGTATTTTTTTATCCCCCTGCTGATATTCATCCATCGATAAATCAGCATTTTTAGGATCGAAATAGGCAGAAATCAAATTTTTGGCCAGGACTACAACTATAGGGTTTCCGTTATACGGATTGTAAGTTTTAACCTTTTGATAAACCACGCCTGGTCCCACTGCTAACGCAGTATTTGATGGCAAAGTCCATGGTGTGGTTGTCCAAGCTAAAAAGAAGAGTTCATCTTCGATATCTTGAAACAAAAAGGCCGACTCGGCATTATTTACAACTTTAAACTGAGCGGTACATGTAGTGTCCTTTACATCGCGGTAGCAACCCGGCTGATTCAACTCATGGGTGCTCAATCCTGTTCCGGCTGCGGGCGAATAGGGCTGAATGGTATATCCCTTGTATAAAAACCCATTCTTATATAGTTCCTTAAGCAAGAACCAAAGGGTTTCGATATATTTACTATCGTAGGTAACATACGGATTTCCCATATCCACCCAATATCCCATTTTGTTAGTCAGGTCTTCCCACTTATCGGTATATTTCATCACATCACGGCGACAGGCTGCATTATACTCAGCCACTGATATTTTTTTACCAATGTCTTCTTTGGTGATTCCCAAAGACTTTTCAACACCCAGCTCCACCGGAAGACCATGGGTATCCCATCCAGCCTTACGCTTAACCTGAAAGCCTTGCTGAGTTTTATATCTGCAAACTATATCTTTTAACGAACGGGAAATAACATGATGAATACCCGGTAATCCATTGGCCGAAGGTGGCCCTTCGTAAAAAATAAATGCAGGATTGCCTTCGCGTGTGGACACACTTTGCTCGAAAGTGTTATTAGCTTCCCACTTTTGTAGTATCTCTTTGTTGATTTGAGATAAATCTAATCCTTTATATTCCTTGAATTTAGTACTCATCTTATGTTTATTCTCGTGTTTTTTAAAAAAGCGTACAAATATAGTAGATACCGACCGACTTAACAAAGTAGATTTGTTTTATTTATATTTATTTCATCTTCCAAAATTTAATCAAACCAATATATTAAGACATCTATTTTACAAACGAATTACAAATCTTATTTCTTCAAAAAAAGTATCTTTGCACTACTTTGCACTATTTAGAATATTTTATACATCCAAAATATGAATTTTTACACATTACTGCGTTTAAACAAAAAAATAAAAAATACAACTTTAAAATTGATTGGTATCTATACCCTTCATCTTTTAGGTAAAAGACATCTTTCCGTTCGTATTGATCCTTCTTTAAATTGTAATCTATTTTGCCGAATGTGTTACTTTAGCTCAATGGAGCAAAGAAAAAAAATGAAAGGTATTATATCCGAAAGTGATTTTATTTCTATTGCGAAAGTTTTATTTCCAAAAGCACTTCAGGTTTATGTGGGGTGTGGTGCCGAACCAACAACGCATCGTAACTTTATGGAACTTGTTAAATTAGCCAAAAAACATAAAGTTCCTCATGTTGGTGTTGTTACCAATGGTCAGTTACTTACGGAAGGTCAAATTCAGCTTATGACGGATCTTTCGCTAAATGAATTAACACTATCTTGCCATGGTGTAACCAAAGAAACTTACGAACACTTTATGACAGGTTCGAAATTTGACAGATTCTTAAGCACACTTGAATCGGTGAGCACTTATAAAAAGCAAAAAAAATCAAGGTATCCTGAAATAAGAATCAACTATACAGTTAACAATAAAAATCTTTCCGAATTAAATGATTTTTTCCTGTTATTTGAAAAATACAACATAAGCACAATACAAATACGTCCGGTATTGGATATTGGAGGAAAATATTCCAATGCAATCACGGATGAGCAAATCCCCGAATACAACAAAATTATTAATCATCTTAAAAACGAATGTTCTAAAAGAGGCATAGGATTACTGGCAAACATAAAAAACATCAAATTTACTGAGAAAAATGAGGACAGCAAAGTTGCTGATGCTGTATATTGTTACATTGGACCTGAAACATCCGAACAACTAAACTTTGAATGGGGGAAAATTAACTTTCACGATTTTACAAATAAAACAGGATGGAGGAAAAAGATGTACGCTTTTATTCGAAATAAAAAACAATCTTCCCTTAATAAATCTGCAGTGAATTATGAGGTATTTGAATAGTGTTGGGTTAATTAAAAATTAACGGATAAAATCCATTTAGTTTTATTCTTGCATGGTCGTTTGTTAACAGCCATTTAATTTCAACCTTTTAAACTTCCCTTTATAGTAACTGCAAAATCCTTTAATATCTCTTCTGTTTTATCCCATCCTATACATTCGTCGGTTACCGAAACACCATATTTTAAAGTGGAAATATCTTTTGAGATTTTTTGATTGCCTTCAAATAGATGACTTTCTATCATCACGCCACAAATAGAGGTATTACCTGCAACTATCTGTTCTGCTACACTTTGTAAAACCGTTGTTTGATTTTCAGCCTTCTTAAAACTATTGGCATGACTACAATCAATCATTATACGTGCGGGTAGTCCAGCTTTTTGTAGTCTCTGTTCATAATCCTTTACATGGCTAGCATCATAATTGGGTTTTTTCCCTCCTCGCAAAATAATATGTGTATCGGCATTTCCCTTTGTTTTAACCACAGCCACATGTCCATCCGGATCAATACTAATAAAGTTATGCGGCGTTGCTACCGACTCCAGGGCGTTGATGGCAATATCAATATTTCCATCTGTTCCGTTTTTAAAACCAACAGCCGACGATAATCCGCTGGCCATTTTCCTATGGCTTTGCGATTCTGTTGTCCTTGCCCCAATGGCAGTCCATGAAATTAAATCCTGAATATATTGTGGTGTTACGATATCCAAAGCCTCACTCGCCACAGGAAGACCTAATTCTGCAATAAAACTTAATAACTCCCGTGCTTGCTTTAAACCCTCTTCCAATTCGTAACTATCGTTTAAATAAGGATCATTAATTAACCCTTGCCATCCAACCGTAGTCCGGGGTTTCTCAAAATAAACACGCATCACAATATACAGGGTATCCTTTAACTCGTAGGCCAACTTCTTAAGTTTTTGTGCGTACTCCTTCGCCGACTTGATATCGTGAATAGAACAAGGACCCACGACAACCAAAATACGTTTATCCTCACGTGCCAAAATACGCTTAATAGACTGTTGCCCACCTTCGATAGTTTTTATAACATTTTCGGTGAGCGGATATAAATCCTTTAATTTATTTGGGGTAATAATGGCCTGCTCAACATCCACGTTTATATTCTCGATTCTTTTATCCGTCATTTTTATATATAGATAAGAATTTATTAATTACTCAGCTGCAAAAATAACCTATAATAATCACAACTGATAATTAATATCGAAAAGTTTTGGAAAATGGTGGATAGCTTTTAGCTGATAGCTAATGGCGGATCAGATCCAAACTTCGGTCTCAATATTGCTTTCTATTTTCATGCACAAATCTTTGTTAATCTGAACAGGAAAAACTTTACATCCATGAACTTTAGCCTATTCTCTTTGATTTTGGCATTGAAAGATTCGGCTACTGCATTGGTACTCCTTTTGTAAAACACCTGACATTTTCCTTTTGATTCCAGTCATTAAAATCACTGAATTTAATCTTGTATTGGCGCTGGAAGTTACGGCCGTTAACACCCATAAACTTCCAGGCTCTGGCAGCTTATCGCTTTAGAATCGACTAACTTCTTTTAAAAAAGCGGCATACCCTGCGCTCATGCGTGTAGCCTACGCTAATAATTCCCAATTGCGACTCACCTTTTTCTTCATGTTATCAACGGTAATTTCCCACCGTCTCTTCCTTGCCTTCAATTTCACAAGCATATCTCGGATTGGAAAATCCTCTATGTAGCGAGCCTCCATAAATCCACACGATTTATAGGACAAGTGTTTATATTCAGATGGAATATTGTTTTTTTCCTCAAGCGTAAGCTCCAACGTTTTGTCGTAAACCAAATTATCGCTCGTACCTGTCTCATATGATACTATGTCGAAATGCTCAAATATACCTTGGGGTAGAAATAGACCAAGTAGATCCTGGGATAGTTCTGTTTTCAATTTTGATATATTTATTTTGACCCTCTATATTTAACAGCAAAATAAACCAATTCTTTTCTCAGACCCAAATATTGTGCGTGATCCGTCATGGTTTGAAAATACAAAATGTACAAAACCAAAAAAGACTCACAGGAAATCTGCAAGTCTTTGTGGGCGATGAGGGATTCGAACCCCCGACCCTCTGGGTGTAAACCAGATGCTCTGAACCAACTGAGCTAATCGCCCGATTTTTTTCTTTAAAAACTTATTGAATTGCCTTTGCAATCCAAAACCTTATTTTTTAAAGCGATGCAAATATAGATGTCTTTTTTTTATCTGCAAAACTTTTTAAATAATTCACAGCACTTCAGCCACAATAAATGTACTTCCCCCAATGAATATCAAATCATTAGAGCCTGCATTTTTTTTTGCCTTTCTTAAAGCTTCCGCCACTGACGGGTAATAATCACCCTTTAACCCCTGTTTTTGCGCTTCGCTTTTTAACTTTTCGGCATATAATCCTCTCGGAATATCCGCTTTGGCAAAATAATATTCGGCATCCTTGGGTAATATTTGAAGCACTTTGTCAATATCCTTATCGTTAACCATACCCCACACCATATGTAATCTTTTAAAAGGTATTTGTGCTATCTGCGCCACCAACTCAGCTACTCCCTCGGCATTATGACCTGTATCGCATATTATGGCCGGATTAGCACCTAATATCTGCCATCTACCCATTAAACCTGTATTTGCAACCACATTGCTTATGCCTGCGTAAATATCTTTTCTACCTATCTCAAAATTACCCTCGTTTAAAACATCTACAGTCTTCAATATGGTTTTTATATTCTTCTGCTGATATTTCCCTAGCAAATCCAACTTTAAATCAGGGTAATGCGATACATTATCTTTATAAATCTGCAAAATCTGGTTTGCATCAACCCCGTTCATAGCCACCGGAATACTGTATTCCTTATCCGCATAAAAAATAGATGCTGCATTATCTTGAGCTATCTTATCGAATATTAATTTGGTAGTTTCATGGGTTTCTCCAATAACTACCGGGATGCCAGCCTTAATAACTCCAGCTTTTTCGATGGTAATCTTTTCGATGGTATCACCTAACAGTGCTGTATGATCCAAACCAATATTAGTGATAACAGAACATTGGGGCATGATAATATTGGTTGAGTCTAACCTACCCCCCAAACCGACCTCAATCACGGCCACATCCACTTTTTGGTTTTCGAAATGATGAAACGCCATGGCAACGGTCATTTCAAAAAAAGAGGGCTGTATCTGCTTAATTATAGACTGGTGTTTCTCCACAAAATCAACCACCTCATCCTCCGGTATGCAGATACCGTTTATTTTAATTCGCTCCCTAAAGTCTTTTAAATGAGGCGAAGTATATAATCCTACTTTATAACCCGCTTGTTGCAAAACTGACGCAACCCCGTGCGACACAGAACCTTTTCCGTTGGTTCCGGCTATATGAATGGTCTTAAATTTTGTGTGGGGATGATTAAAATGGGCATCTAATTTATGGGTATTGTCTAAATTAGCTTTGTACGCAACCGCTCCGGTGCGCTGATACATTGGCAATTGCGAAAACAAAAAATCTAAAACCTCCTTGTATTGCATTTTATTTCCATTTTAATTTTATGATAAAATAAAACAAACCTATGTTATTCGCCGAAAAAATAAATATATTTATGCATGTTCAACCATTAAAAACGCTGCATATGGCTACTAAACGCAAAATTTTTATTCTGGATACAAATGTAATCCTTCATGATCACAAATGCATATATAACTTCGAGGATAATGATGTAATATTGCCCATTGTGGTGCTCGAAGAACTCGACAAATTTAAAAAGGGAACCGATCAGATACATTTCCAGGCGAGAGAGTTTGTGCGCAACATGAACGAAATTGCAGGGGAAAAGCTTTTTTCGGAAGGTGTTTCGCTGGGAGCCAAGCTCGGAAAACTTTTTGTGGCTACCGGCAAACCATTTACCCAGGCCATGCAGGATTCTTTTTCTGAAAAATCTCCCGACCATCGGATTTTGGCCATTGCCCTGTATGTAAAAGAACAATTTAAAAGCAGAACAGTAACCTTGGTCACCAAGGATATTAACTTGCGCATGAAAGCCAAATCGCTTGGACTGAATAGCGAGGACTATACCACCGACCAAGTTAAGAACATCGAGATATTGGATAGAGGGGTTCAAATAAATGATAATTTTGAAATAAAAATAATTGATGCACTCTACAGCAATGAGGGAATTCCAATAGATGATTTTCCGCAACAAGATTTACCAGCTAACCAGTTTTTTGTACTTCGAAACGGTAATAAAAGTGTTTTGGCCACCTACGATCCATTTTCGAAGTTAATTAAAAGGGTTGAAAAACAGGGAGCATTTGGTATTGAACCACGTAATGCCGAGCAAACCTTTGCCTTAAATGCGCTGGCCAATCCCGATATTAAATTAGTATCACTCACAGGAAAAGCCGGAACAGGTAAAACTTTATTGGCATTGGCCTCGGCCTTGCAGCAGAACAAAAGCTATAAGCAAATTTTGTTGGCACGGCCCATCGTATCATTGGCCAACAGAGATTTAGGATTTCTGCCAGGAGATGTAAACGAAAAAATTGGTCCTTATATGCAACCTTTATTCGATAACCTCAGCGTAATAAAACATGGTCATGGCATTAAAAGTCGCGAAAACATAATGATTGAAGAGATGCAAAGAGATAATCAATTGATGATTACTCCATTGGCATACATTAGAGGACGGAGTTTATCCGATGTATTTTTTATAGTGGACGAAGCACAAAACCTTACTCCCCACGAGGTAAAAACTGTTATTACACGTGCCGGAGAAGGAACTAAAATTATTTTCACCGGCGATGTTGAGCAGATTGATTCCCCTTACCTCGACAAAACATCCAATGGCTTAGCTTATATGACGGCGAAAATGAAAGGGCAAGATATTTTTGCCCATGTTAATTTACTTAAAGGCGAGAGGAGTTATCTGGCAGAGCTGGCGAGCGATTTATTATAAAAATAATTTATTGCCGATAGAGGCATTGTGAATGGCTTTAGCCACATTTAGCACGTTTGATTTGATACAAACAAATGTGGCTAAAGCCAGCAAATGCAGATCAATACCGTTGGCTGAAGCCAACAGCAATACAGACAGGCTTTCAGGATTTTTTCCTTATCTTTGTCCACTTTTTAAGTAAATATTGTCTTTCAAAAAAACGAAGCATTACCCAGATGTGTTCATTATTCAAAAGATTATAAAAAGGAGAGAGGATTAAGATGATTGATAAGTCGTTGTTTTTAGAGAAGAAGGTTGCTTTTCATACTTTGGGCTGCAAGTTAAATTTTAGCGAAACCTCAACTATTGCCCGCGCTTTAACGGATGAAGGTTTTGTAAAAGTAAAATATGACGAGTTTGCTGATGTGTATGTCATAAACACATGTTCGGTAACTGAGATTGCTGATAAAAAATGCCGCCAGGCTATTAACAAGGCCATTAGACAAAACCCCAATGCCTTTGTGGTAGTTACAGGTTGTTATGCACAGCTCAAGCCCAAGTCCATTGCACATATGGAAGGGGTGGATTTGGTACTTGGATCCAATGAGAAATTTAAAATAGCCGATTACTTGGGCGATTTGCAAAAAAAAGCATCGGGAGAAGTTCACGCAGGCAAAATAATGAGCAATAAAGAGTTTTTCCCATCCTATTCGATGGGCGACAGAACCCGAACTTTTTTGAAGGTTCAGGATGGCTGCGATTATTTTTGCTCCTACTGCACCATTCCTTTGGCAAGGGGTAAAAGCAGAAATTCTGACATTGCAACCACCGTGCAATTGGCAAAAAAAGCAGCATCAGAAGGAGCTGAGGAAATAATTTTGACAGGCGTTAACATTGGCGACTTTGGAAAGAGTACCAATGAAAATTTCTTTCAACTGGTTCAGGAGTTAGATAAGATAAAAGAAATTCAGCGATTTAGAATTTCAAGCATCGAGCCTAATCTGTTGTCCGACGAAATAATTGAATTTGTAGCACAATCCGAGCGATTCATGCCTCATTTTCATATTCCTTTGCAGTCGGGCTCAAACAAGGTGCTGGCCATGATGAAACGCAAATACAACCGTGAGCTTTTTGCCCAGCGTGTCGAAAAAATAAAAACGTTACTCCCCCATGCTTTTATTGGCGTAGATGTTATTGTGGGCGTTCGCGGCGAAACCAGTATCCATTTTAACGAAGCATTGGAATTTATCAATGATTTGGATATTTCGCAACTTCATGTGTTTACTTATTCCGAAAGGCCAAATACCAAAGCACTTACCATTGAGCATGTTGTTCCTATTACCGAACGAAAGTTAAGAAGCCAGATACTGCATCAGGTCTCGGATAAAAAGACCCGTTATTTTTATAGCCAATTCGAAGGACAAACGGCTAATGTGCTATTTGAAGGAAGCGAAAACGAAGGCATGATGAACGGATTTACCGAAAATTATATAAAGGTGAAGATTCCATTTGATGCCGAGCTTAAAAACTGCGTGAAGCGAGTTCACTTAAAATCGTTTGTGGCCGATGAGATGGTGTTTGATGCGGAATTGATGGTTTGATTTTGTAGATTTGTTCGCAAATAAAAATTGTATGGATTTAAAAACATTGTGTCATTCGGTTATCGAACTGACCAAGCATACCGGAAAATATATAAGCGAAGAAGGACTCAAAAGCAAACGTATTGAGACTAAAGGCAAAAACGATTTTGTAACCCATATCGACAAAGGTGCTGAGAAGCGAATTGTTGAACGTTTGAGTGAGCTACTGCCCGAGGCAGGCTTTATTGCCGAAGAAGGCACTTCAAAAAAAGTGGGCGAACGATACAATTGGATTATTGACCCCATTGATGGAACCACTAATTTTATCCATGGCCTATCGCCCCATTCTATCAGCATAGCGCTCCGCGATAAAGAAGAAATAGTTTTAGGCGTGGTTTATGAAATTGGACTAAAGGAGTGCTTTTATTCATGGAAAGGTGCTCCGGCCTACCTCGATGGAACTGAAATTTCGGTCTCTAAAGCACCAACGGTTGCCGACAGCTTGCTGGCCACTGGTTTCCCATATTCAGATTTTGACAGGATGGACGGATTTATGCGATCACTGGATTACTTTATGAAAAACTCCCACGGACTGCGCAGACTGGGTTCTGCTGCCGTTGATTTAGCTTATGTGGCCTGCGGTCGCTTCGAGGGTTTTTACGAATATGGTTTGCAATCGTACGATGTAGCGGCAGGTGCATTTCTGGTTCAGCAGGCCGGCGGATGCAACTGCGATTTTTCGGGAGGCGACAATTATTTATTTGGCGGAGAAATAATATCGACCAATGCCCTAATATTTAACGAGTTTAAGCAAACTATTAACCAACTAATGAATCCAGCGGGTGAGTAACATAGGGGTTAAAATAGGTGTCTTCCTTCTAAAACTGATTGGTTATTTGCCGTTTTGGGCTTTATTCCTACTTTCGGACGGATTTTATTATTTGATTCGCTTATCAGGGTACAGGAAAAAAACCGTGATGACCAATCTACGGAATGCTTTCCCCGAAAAATCAGACAAAGAAATCCGGTTGATTGCAAAAAAATTTTTCCACCATTTGTGCGATCTTTTTTTCGAGACTTTTAAGCTGCAAAGCATGAGCGAAGCACAAATGCGTGAAAGGGTTCAAATTTGCAATGCAGAATTACTAAACAGGTATTACGACGAAGGACGGGATGCTATTGCCGTGCTAGGGCATTATGGCAACTGGGAATGGATACCTTCTATCAACCTTTTTATTAAAGCACAAGGCTGCGAGGTGTATCATGTTTTAAGAAATAAGGAATACGATAAATACATGCTGGATTTGAGATCGAAATGGGGAACCCTGAATTTTCCTATGAAAACATCCTATCGCTCCATGCACAAGTTAAAAATGGAGAACAAACGTTTTGTCATTGGCATGATATCCGATCAATCTCCAGCAAAACCACGAATACAATACTTTACTAAGTTTCTCAATCAAGACACCCCAGTTTTACTGGGTACCGAAAAAATGGCCGTCAAAACCAATAGTCCTGTGGTATTTTTTAGGTTCGATAAAATAAAACGCGGCTATTACAAACTTACCGTGGAACCTTTAGTTGAAAATCCTACAGAGACCCAAGAATATGAGATAACAGACATCCATACCCAACATTTAGAAGAAATAATCCGCGAAAAACCAGAATATTGGTTGTGGTCGCACAAAAGATGGAAACACAAAAGGGAGGATGTAATGAAAGGCACTAATACCACTAAAAGAGTATGACCAAGGTAGCTGTTGTTATTTTAAACTGGAACGGAGAAAAACTGCTGGACGAATTTTTGCCAGTTGTTATCGCCAACTCGCAAGTTGAAGGCGTGGAAATTATTGTGGCCGACAATGCCTCTACTGATGCCTCTATCCAAGTCCTCAAAGCAAAGTACCCTTCTGTCAAGATTATAGAATTAGATAAAAACTATGGTTTTACAGGCGGCTACAACAGAGCCTTAAAACAAGTTAGAGCCGAGCATTTTATCCTATTAAATTCCGACGTTGCGCCAGGAGCTTACTGGCTTCCGCCCTTAATTAAAGAGATGGATGCCAATCATAAAACAGCTATCTGCGTTCCTAAAATAAAAAGCTACCGGCAACCTACCTATTTTGAATATGCCGGCGCCGCAGGTGGGTATATCGACAAATATGGCTTCCCGTTTTGCAAAGGACGCATTTTTGACCACTTAGAAGAAGACAAGGGTCAATATGACCAATCCGGCTCCATCTTTTGGGCTAGCGGTGCCGCATTAATGATTCGCTCCGAATTATTTTTTGAGAGTGGCGGCTTAGATGAAGATTTTTTTGCTCACATGGAAGAGATTGACCTGTGCTGGCGATTAAAAAACCGAGGTTGGGATGTAAAATATATTGCTAACAGCGAGATCTTTCATTTGGGTGGTGCCACCTTGGACTATCAAAACCCCCGAAAAGTATATCTAAATTTTAGGAACAATCTATTCCTGTTGGTCAAGAATATTGGTAAAAACAAACTACTACTAAAGCTTACTCAAAGGATGATATTTGATGGCGTAGCTGCCTTAAAATTCCTAATATCGGGCGAAATCAAAAATTTTATGTCCGTGTTTAAAGCGCATCTTCATTTTTATGGTATGTTGGGTAAAATGTACCGCAAAAGATTGGCTTATTTAAAGCAGGTGAAAATTAGCAGGCACAAAGAAATTTATGCTAAATCCATTGTAGTTCAGTTTTTTATTAAAAATAAAACGAGATACAGCGATTTGGAAGATGTGGTGTAATGTTTAGTACAAGAATAGTAACCGATAGTGACCTGCTAACTTTTCGAGTTGCAAGAAAGTTAATGCGCCTGCCTGCCGTCGGTGCTGCCGGCAAGGGAAGGACTACTGATTCTGGATTTACTTCTATTTCGGCTATTACTTCTGCACATTATGCAACGTTTTCATTTTTCATTATACAAAATTTCGTATTTAATATTCTGATTATCCTTAAAATATACTGCGTAATAATTTTCATTGTATTCAGGATGAATTTGTGGTTCTAAAACAATGTTAGCTCCAATTTTCAACAATTGCTGATAAGCATTGTCAACCTCTTTCCGTGAATTTACTTTAAAAGCTAAATGATGCAGGGCGCCGGGTTTTCTCCTGTTTATATTATTATTTTTAAATGCTTCTCTTGGTGAAGTTATCGCAAATGCTAATAAATCGTGAGAATATTCAATTACATGAAAATCGTGTTCCTCGATAAAAGCATTTACCTTATTTTTTATATCAAAACCTAGAATTGGAAGAAACTTATCATAGAAATCTTCCGCAATGCTTAAGTCTTTTACCGTTATTTGGATATGGTCAATTACGGGTATCATTTTGGTTAGGTAGAATTTTATTGTCAATAATATATTACAATTTTACTCTTTTAAAAAATTAAGAAGTTTTTCGGGGTTTTGTCTGTTATCCCAAAATCCAGTAATAATAATTTTGGGTCTGATAATTTTGTACAAGATGCTGTAATGACGCATAGAAATTGATTTCGTGTCTCCAAAATTAGTTCTTTTACCCATCTCAGGATGAGATTTAAGCAATTCGATTCATTCTCTAATCGCAAAGTTTCTAAGAATAAGCTTTGTTTTTATTGCGATTGTTCCAATATTCAAAAATATGGTCTCTTTGTCTCTTAGCTGTTTGAGTCCAAAATATCGTTAAATCATCCATTTATCATCTTCTTTTCTCAAATCAGTTTCTGATATTAGATTTCCTTGTTGTATATCATTCTCACTCATCATAAGCATTTCGATTTGATGAGAATCTAAAAAAAGTTTGTCTTTTGTTTGAGTTGAATTGAAAATACTGTCAATAGCAATGAGCAACTGCTCATTGTTTGTAACCATTATCTTGTCTATCAGCCTGTTTTTTACGATATTTATTGTTTTCATTATTTTATTTATATTGTAAAATTCGTAAATTTTGTTGGCATAGCCAAATGATGCATAACATTTAGTAGTGGACTATGTTCACGTAGAAGTCTCAATTACAGCATCCAACAAAATGCTTTACCGCATTATCACAGCATTTCTTTTAATATCTCTAATTGGTTGCTCCGTGAGCCTTTTACCAAAACAAAAGAATTTTGGATAGGATGGCTGCTCAATCCCAACATTAAAGCATGTACATCCTTAAACCATTTAAAATTATCCTCTGCTTTTAGAAGTGGTTTATAGTTTTCCCCAATCAAATACACTTCTACGAATCTTTTGTTTCTCAGAAAGTCCAATATGGCAGTATGTTCCGTGGTGCTGTCTTTACCAAGCTCTTTCATTTCGCCCAAAACTGCCACTTTGTTATTGTCTGTGAGTGCAACAAAGTTTTGGAGGGCTGCCAACATGCTGGTAGGATTAGCATTATAGGCATCGAATAGTATTTTGTTTTTAGCCGAAACTACCAACTGTGAGCGGTTGTTATCCGGTGCATAATTACAAATAGCCTGTGCAATGTCAGCGGCATCAACACCAAAATATGAACCTATTGCCATAGCAGCCAATGCGTTTTCCAGATTATAGCCACCCATCAACTGGGCATCAACATCCACAATATTTTTATCTATGCGCGCTGTAAACGATAAATTGGGCGTATTTCTTAGTCCTTTCAACTGGATTCTACAATCATCCTCATCGCCATAAAAAAACAATTCGGCACCGTTATCAAGCATCGAGAGTAAATGACTATTTCCCTTATTTATAAAAAGAGTCCCATTTTGGGTCTCTATAAAACGGTACAATTCGCCCTTGGCTTTTTTTACCCCTTCAAAGGAGCCAAATCCTTCGAGGTGAGCCTTCCCCACATTGGTTATCAAGCCTACGTTTGGCAAGGCAATATCACATAAAAAAGCAATTTCTCCCACATGATTCGCCCCCATCTCAACTACCCCAATTTCATTATCTTCTGTTAACGACAACAAAGTTAGCGGTACACCGATATGGTTGTTTAAATTACCCACGGTGGCAAAGGTGTTATACTTTTTATCCAACACAGCTTTTATCAATTCTTTGGTAGTAGTTTTACCATTGGTGCCCGTAATGGCCACAATGGGTATTCCTAAACTACTACGGTGATAGGCGGATAGCTCCTGTAAAGAGGTGAGCACATCTTTCACCAGAATAT
Source organism: Saccharicrinis sp. (assembly GCA_024635585.1). GTDB lineage: Bacteria > Bacteroidota > Bacteroidia > Bacteroidales > Marinilabiliaceae > Saccharicrinis. The sequence goes on from JAGXIP010000148.1 coordinate 22,905, forward strand.
AATCTTCGTTCAAGGCCACAGCCGCTTCATCCACCACCACTTTTTTAGCACCTTGCTGCAATGCCGTAGCAGCAAATAAATTGCCATTAAAGTTAGCACCCTTCAATGCAAAAAACAGACATCCCGCTGTTATTTTCCTTGTATCGGTACAAACGCCCGAACTGGTTTTAAATATATCGTATAGTTGTTGTATGGTCGTCATGCTACAAAAATAAAAAAAGGTCGATTCAAATGAACCGACCTTTTAAAATTTATGAAATAAAAATGTGTTATTTCCTATTTTTGGCTTCAATAGGGCTTCCTACCCTTGTCATGGCACAACGGAAACCTAAATCGTCGCGAGCTTCGCTCTCATCTAAATATCTACGGGCACCAGGGCTTAACCAGTAAGCTCTATCTCTCCATGAACCACCTTTATACACTCTGGTTTTATCAGACACTAAGGAACCCATTTTGCCGGTATGTGCACCGTACATATCTTTGGTATTCGCATTTGTATCTAACCATTCACCACCATTGGTTATATTTGTTTCTTCATCACCATCCTTATAGTTACGATTGTCGGCAGTACGATAATTTTTACGATCCATAATATCTTTATCGTCCTCTAACCTATAGCGGATGCGTCCCAAGCTGTCTTTTTCCACAAGAAAACCTTCCTCATCAGTCACCTTAGTTTTAAAAACGTTACCTCTATATGGACTGAATTCATCCACTTCATCAAAGGAAAGAGGGCGGTAAACATCGGCTACCCATTCGTTAACATTACCTGCCATACAGTACAAACCATAATCGTTGGGATAGTAGGAGTAAACATCTACTGTAATGTCACCCGCATCGTTTAGGTCACCTGCCATACCCATGTAGTCACCACTTCCTCTTACAAAGTTGGCCATCATTTTACCTCTCTCGTTTTTATCCGCGTTCCGTGTTATGTGTCCATCCCAAGGATATATCCTACGGCTGGTCATACGCTCTTCTTGCGAATTACCAATTAAACCAAGGGCTGCATATTCCCATTCAGCTTCGGTGGGCAGGCGGTATCGTGGTAAAAGATAACCATCTTCCCAGCGCACACGTCTAGTGTCCTTGGTAGGATCCAGATCTTCCATAGGTTTTTTACCTGCAATACCATCGTATTGGCCATATAAGTATGCTTCGGTGTTAAAGTTATTTTCCATCTTTTGGTTAGGATCCATCTCTAACACGCCCATTTTAACCAATATTTTTTCGTTAACTCTATCAGTTCTCCACTGGCAAAAATCACTGGCCTGAAGCCAATTAACACCCACTACAGGGTATTTGCTATAAGCGGTATGCCTAAAGTAATTTTCTGTCATAGGCTCGTTATAAGCCAAAGCTCTGCGCCAAACCAAAGTATCAGGAAGTGCTTTCCTATATACTTCAGGATAATCAACAAATACTCTGTTTATCCAATGCAGATACTCACGGTAATCCACATTTTTCACCTCAGTTTCATCCATGTAAAAAGATGGAACAGTAACACGTCGTGGTATATTATTCCAATCGTGCATTACATCTTGCTCTACTCTACCCATGATAAAAGTACCCCCCTCAACAAACTTCAGTCCAGGTCCAAGTTCTTGTTCATATCCATCGTAAAATTCAAATCCCCCGTTATTGGGATCATTATACTCCCATCCGGTAACAGAAGAAACATTGCCAGAACCTCCCTTACCGCAGGAAGTTATCGCAACAAGCCCAAGAACAAGGGCAATGTTTAAAATTCTAATTTTAAGCTTCATAGCGAAATATAATCTTTAAGTTATCTTAATTCACAAAACAATTTTCATTGCTCTTTTATCACTTCGTTTTTACAAACAATTGTAGTCTTATACTGCAAAAATAGAAAAAGGTTATCATCCTCTAATTATTCTTTTCATTTTTTTATTCTATGGCTATATTTAATTCAACAAAAGTGAGGTATTTACCCTGTACAATCTCCTTAATTTAATATTAAACTACGTACCCTCAATTATTATTGTGTGTCACAATTTAAATTGTGTAGGATATAATATTATACAGATATAAACGTTATATTTTATTAAATCGTGTATTGGATATACTTTTTTTTACTTTTGTGGTTTAAATTAAAACAACTCGTGTGTACGAAACGTTTAAAGAATGATTATAGTATAAATGCAAAAAAACAAGGACTTTTATGGATATTAGAAAGATTGGGTTGTGGGGATTTTTTTGTATAATTAGTATGGTTGCCAATAGCCAGACAAGTATAAAAGAAGATAAAACCGTTGAGTGGGCAGAACCTGCCATCGTAAATGAGCAAGGAAATACAATAACACTTCTTCAGTTTTCGGATATGGGCGACCTACATCCCGAAACGGATATACCTATGCTAAGCCAATCCATAAAACTCCCCTATGGTATAAAGCCAGAAAATATTCAGGTATCTATTGAAAACCCTTTGTATGTATGGCCTACTCCACAAGAGCATGCTTATTTTAAAGACAAAGTAGAAAATCAACAACTGGATTATTCATTTTCCACATCGCAAAACGGCCAACAGTATTTTGTGGATTTATTATTAACCCCTTTAATTAAGCCCAAAGAAGCACAGACCTTTAAAAAATTGGTTTCGTACAGTGTAGTTATTTCTTACAACCAAATTAAGGCTGCATCATTAAAAAGCTCTCAAAACACCTCATCGTATGCCGATATCTCCGTGCTTAGCAAGGGTAAATGGGTAAAGGTGAGCGTGGCAAAATCGGGGATCCACAAAATAAGCTATGCCAAGCTTAAAGAATGGGGTGTTGCAAATCCTGCTAACGTTGGTGTATACGGTAATGGCGGTGCAATCCTACCTGCATCGAACGATGAATATAGACCCGACGACTTGGTTGAAAATGCAATTATGCACAGTAACAATGCTATATTTTTTTATGCCCAAGGCCCTGTTGTATGGAACTATGACTATTATAAAGAAATATTTAAACATGAAAAAAACCGCTTTAGCGATTACTCCTATTATTTTATAACCGAAAAAGATGCCCCATCGCGAACAGTGGCTGCGTCCGATTTACAAACCGAAACGAACAATACGGAAGTAAATTATTTTAACGATTACGGCTATCACGAAGATGATGTTTTTAATTTGATACGTTCGGGCAATGTGTGGTATGGCGAAAAATTTGACTACTACGCCAAAAATGATTACACCTTTAGTTTTAGTTTCCCGAATGTAGTGATTGGTTCAGATGCAACAGTGTACGCAAAAGTTGCAGCCCGTTCGTCTTCTGCTACCACATTTGAACTATCTGCCAACGGCACTGCTTTTACCAGTAACTATGTCAATAGTGTTGACATATCAAGTGGCACCAGTTTTTTTGCACAAGAAGGTTCCCTTTACGGTTCTTTTAAAAACAACGACAACAATGTTAATATAAACATCAACCATAAGCTCAAAGATAGTCAGACCTCTTCCATTGGCTATTTAGATTATTTATGCATAAATGTGGATAGAAATTTAACTTTCGTAAGCAATGAATTGGCATTTAGAAACTTAGATGCGGTTAGCAGTGATAACAAAGTGAAATATCTCCTTAGTAATGGCAGCAACCTACATGTATGGGACGTTACCAATCCATTAGTACCGCTTAACATACAGACAAGCACACAGGGATCGTCTATTTACTTTAATTATTTGGCAAGCGAGCTAAAAGAATTTGTTGCATTTGACCCAGCGGGAACTTTTGCAAGTCCTGTTTTTGTTCAAAACGTAGCCAATCAAAATCTACATGCCAGCCCCTTCGTTGATTATATTATTGTAAGTCACCCTGATTTTTTGTCCGAAGCAAAAAGGTTAGGCGAAATACATAAGGGCTATAACGGAATGAGTTATATTGTGGTAAGCACCAAAGAAATTTATAATGAATTTTCATCGGGTAAAACAGATGTTACAGCCATACGTAGTTTTGTGCGGATGCTTTACGATAAGGCAGGGACAGACCAAAGCAAAAAGCCAAAAAACTTGCTGCTATTTGGCGATGGTTCCTACGATAACCGACCGGGGATTGCTGGAAACTCCAACAAAATACCTACCTACCAATCGGATAATTCGTTACATATAACGCAATCATATGTATCCGACGATTATATGGGATTGTTAGATCCCAGCGAAGGAGCCAATATCCCTTCCAATAAAGTGGATGTAGGAATAGGACGGTTTCCGGTGAATACTTTGGAGGAGGCCAAGAATGCAGTGGATAAAACATACAAGTACTATTACGAACAAAGTAACGACCAATGGAAAAATAACCTGACCTTTGTGGGCGATGATGGCGATAACAATATTCACATGAGAGATGCCAACAGCCTTACAACCGATCTTGAAACTACCCATCCCGAGTACAACATATCAAAATTGTATTTTGATGCTTACGAAAAAATAACCTCCACATCGGGTCACAGCATACCTGGTATTGAGCAAGATATATACAATGCTATTAATAGTGGAAATCTAATTTTTAATTATACCGGGCATGGAGGAGAAAGTTTATTAGGCCATGAAAAGGTGATAACCAAATCGCATATTGCTACTTGGAACAACATTGATAAACTGGCTCTTTTTGTTACCGCCACTTGCGAGTTTAGTCGTTTTGATGATAAAAGTATGATTACGGCTGGCGAGGAGGTATTTTTAAACCCTCTGGGAGGAGCAATTGCACTTTTCTCCACAACGCGAATTGTGTATTCAAGTTTGAACCATCAGCTCAATTCGAGTTTTTACAACTTTGTATTTGAAAGAGATACCAATGGCGATCCTTTTACTTTAGGGCAAATCATGATGCATACTAAAAACAATTTATCATCCACCGTAAACAAGTTAAACTTTTCACTTCTGGGCGATCCAGCCATCCGCTTGATATACCCCAAAGCAAAAGTAACTACCCTCAAGGTAAACGAGGATGATGTGATGATGAAAGTTGACGGCAAAGATGTATCTGCACCCATCGACAGCCTTAAAGCACTGAGCAAAATAGAAATTAGAGGGCAAATTACAGATGGTTTAGATCAAGTGAAAACTGATTTTAATGGTCGCGTGGTAGTGTTGGTTTACGATAAGCAGAGCCGTTTGACCACACGGGGTAACGATGGCGCTACTCCCTTTAATTTTAACACCTTCGACAATATTATTTTTAAAGGCTCTGCAAGCGTAAGCAACGGAGTTTTTAAAACTGAATTTATTATACCTAAAGATATTCGATACAATTTCGATAACGGAAAAATAAGCTATTATGCCTATTCAGATGAAAACCCACAGGAGGCCTTTGGCGCTTTTTCAGACATAATTATTGGCGGTATCGATAACAACGCAGGAGAGGACAATACCGGACCCGAAATAGGTTTGTGGCTCAACAACAAAAAATTTACCAATGGAAGTAAGGTTGGCTCTCGCCCTATTTTACTAGTGGATATATCCGACCTGTCAGGCATCAATACTACTGGCAATGGAATTGGGCATGACCTTACCGCTGTTATCGACGATAAAACATCGAATCCAATTGTATTGAACAATGATTTTCTGGCCTCCATCAATAGTTATCAAGAAGGAACTGTGAAGCGACAATTACCCAATTTAGAAGTTGGAAACCATACACTTACTTTAAAAGCATGGGATACACATAACAATTCGTCAACAAAAATCATTAATTTTGAAGTCTCAGAGGGTGGAGGTATATCAATTTCAGATGCCAAGGTGTTTCCTAATCCAGTTGCTTCAGGACTGACTTCGTATATCTCCTTTGAACACGACGATCCTAATTCGAGACTGGACATTCAATTGTTGATTTATAACACGAGCGGACAACTAGTCTCGCAGCAAAACAGTGCAGTAGTTTCGCTTATTAACACTATTCCTCCCATTGAGTTAAAGGCACAAACCACCGGAGGCCAAGCCCTTAACCCCGGTATTTATCTTTACAAACTAATCATTAGCTCGCAAAGCGGCCGTAAAGGAGATTTTTCAGGTAAAATAATGGTGATTTGATAATAATTTTTAAAATTTTGAGTTTACAATTGTAGTCTTAAATTTGTACCGCACATACGAACATATAAAAAACGAACATAAACTATGCAAAACATTTTTTTAAAAACAGGGATAATCCTTTTATTGGTAATTGTTTCATCTGTACATATAAAAAGTCAAAATACAGTCAAAATAAAAGAGGCTTTCCCCCGGACAGCAGCTCCCTTTTTAACCATCTCACCGGAATCTCGAGGCGGCGCCATGGGCGATGCAGGGGTGGCCACAGCACCTGACATCAATTCACAGCACTGGAACTCAAGTAAATATGCATTTTTGGATCAAGATATGGGCGTGTCTGTTTCATTTACCCCTTGGCTCCGCGATTTAGTTGATGACATCAACTTGTACTATCTAACTTTTTTTAGGCGTATAGACAAAATGCAAACAGTTAGTGCTTCCTTACGGTACTTCTCATTGGGCTCCATCACCTTCACTGACGCTGCAGGCGAGCCTCTGTCAAGCGGTAAACCCAATGAGTTTGCATTAGATGCCGCCTATTCATTAAAACTTTCCGACAACATTTCGGGTTCTGTTGCTTTTAGATATATTAGATCTGATATCTTCAATGGATCATATACAGATGGAGCGGAACCTGGCAGTGCCTTTGCAGCCGACCTTAACTTCTTCTATCTTCAACAGGTAAAATGGGGAGGTAGAAATGGTGATGTTTCTGCTGGTATCAACTTCTCTAACATTGGTTCAAAAATATCCTGCGACGGAGGAGCGAATCAGGAGTTCCTGCCCGCTAACCTGCGATTAGGAGGAGCCTATTCCACCGAAATTGACCGTTACAACAAAGTAGGATTCACCTTGGATATAAACCGCTACATGGTAACGAAGGGTGGTCTTGACGAAGATGGTCTTGTGGTAGATAAAAGCGACCTTTCGGCACCAGCCTCATTTTTTCAGAGCTTTGGCGATTTTGAAGTAGAAGATTTAAGGATTTCGGTGGGAGGAGAGTATTGGTACGACAACCAATTTGCCATTAGAGCAGGATATTACCATGAAGATGAGACAATTGGAAACCGTAAATTTGCTACTGCCGGTGTCGGCCTTAAATTTAACATGTTTACCATTGATGCTTCGTACATCATTGCCATAGCACAAAGCAACCCGCTGGCTAATACCATCCGCTTTTCGTTAGGTTTTGATTTGGATAAGATGGGAAGGTAATTCTTCGGAGTTCAAAGTACGAAGTTGAAAGTTAAAACTATCATAATATAACCTGTTGCGAACTTTTTCAGGAGGCAGGGTATTAAGATTGTTTGCATTCGCGATAAGCTATTAACAACATTATAATCCCGGACAGACTGTTCGGGATTTTTTGCATATTTTTGTTGGATATTACCATTATGATTTGTGCCAAAGACCTTTGCTTTTTTTGTGTTCTCTGCGATATGACTTTTTTTATCAAGTAAACAATCAAAGCTCAAGGTTCTGAATACCCCATACTTAAGATCTTGATACTTTGTACTTGATTCTTGATTCTTTGTGCTAATTTTAAAAAAAAATGAAAATAAAAGTAGGATTTGGATACGATGTGCATAAATTGGGCGAGGGAGAAGAATTGTGGATTGGTGGCATGCACGTGCCCCACTTTAAAGGCTCCATTGGACATTCGGACGGCGATGTATTGATCCATGCCATATGCGATGCATTGCTGGGCGCAGCCAACCTACGCGATATAGGCTTTCACTTCCCTGATACCTCGGATGATTTTAAAGGTATCGACAGTAAAATATTGTTGCGCAGAACGGTAACACTAATCAAAGATAAAGGCTTTGAAATTAGCAATATAGACAGCACCGTTTGCCTCGAAAAACCCAAACTAAAGGATTTAATACCAGAAATGCAGGCTGTACTGGCCAAGGTAATGGAAATAGATACCGAGGATATTGCCATTAAAGCTACCACTAGTGAAAAGTTAGGTTTTGTGGGCACGCAGGACGGGGTAACTGCCTATGCAAGTGTTTTAATACAAAAACAAAGTAAATAAGCTGTATATTTGTATTGGTAAATTTAATACCTTTTTTTATGAAGAAGACTTTAGTTATTGGTGCCAGCGAAAACCCCGAGAGGTATTCGTACAAGGCTATTAAAATGTTAAATGAACACCATCATCCCATATTAGCCTTGGGTACGCGAACAGGTGAAGTGGATGGAATTAAAATACAGAAGGAAATAGACAAAAATGAAGAAGTGCATACCATAACTATGTACGTAGGGCCAAAGAATCAGCCCGCTTATTTTGAACTCATAACACAACTAAAACCCCAACGTCTCCTTTTAAATCCAGGAACAGAAAATCCAGAGATGGAAAAACTGGCCAAAGAAAACAATATTGAAGTGATTCATGGTTGTACATTGGTGATGCTAAGTACTGGTCAGTATTAATCTTTATTTTAGCTATCTTTTCCGATAGCTAAAATAAAGATATAACCCGCAAAAGCGGGATGGAATTAAAGGCATTTAGGACAGCTGTGAAAGTAAATCAACCGTAGCAGAGATTAAACAAAATTAGGGTTCATTATAAAAATACTGCAAACTAATAACCTAACAATCTTCCTGTTGAAATTAAATCATTTTAAAGCAACGGGATGTCACTTCGTTCTAATTGATCTAACGACCTAGCTACCTATTGATCCCAGGCTGCCGGCTGGCAGGTAACGACCTATTTTAACTTTTTACAACTATGCAAAACATTGGTTCATTAACTGATTTTGAACAGCTCATAGAAATCAACGACATGGTGCTCGCCTACTTTTCGCACGATAGGTGTAGCGTATGTAAGGTACTATTGCCTAAAGTGAAAGCGTTATTAAAGAGTGATTTCCCTAAGGTAAAAATGGCTTACTGCAATATTGAGCAAGTACCCGAAACAGCCGCACAAAACTCCGTATTCACTGCCCCTACCCTCCTTATTTTTGTGCAGGGGAAAGAGTATATGCGCTATAGCCGAAATATTGGTTTAGATCAATTGGCACAAACAATTGCACGCCCATACGAGATGCTTTTCTAATATCTTAAATCCACCCTTTACCCCAAACTAAGTTGAAATAACCGTTTACTTTACCGCTCCAAATACTTCATCTATCAATTCATCATCTGCCAAATTGGGTAGGGTAACTTTTAGTTTTGGATTCGATTCCATGGCTCTTTTAATGGCAAAAACCGCACCCGGGTTTCGCGCCCAACTCCTGCGCGAAATGCCATTGTTCACATCCCAGAACAACATGGATTTTATTTTTCTATCTGCCTCATCACTTCCATCTATCACCATTCCAAAGCCGCCGTTAATCACCTCACCCCAGCCCACACCACCACCATTATGGATAGATACCCAGGTAGCTCCTCTAAAACTATCGCCTATCACGTTTTGCACAGCCATATCAGCAGTAAAGCTGGAGCCATCATAAATATTGGATGTTTCACGATAAGGACTGTCCGTGCCCGACACATCATGATGATCGCGCCCCAGGACAATAGGTGCCGATAGTTCACCATTTCTAATGGCCCGATTAAAAGCCTCAGCAATCTTTGTGCGCCCCTCAGCATCGGCATATAAAATACGCGCCTGCGAACCTACCACCAACTTGTTTGCATTAGCCTCTTTAATCCAATGGATATTGTCGGCCATTTGTTGCTGTATTTCCCTGGGTGAGGTTAATCGGAGTTTCTCCAACACTTCACAGGCTATTCTGTCGGTCGTTGCCAAATCATCGGGCAGGTTGCTGGTACAAACCCAGCGAAAAGGGCCAAAGCCATAATCAAAACACATTGGCCCCATAATATCCTGCACGTACGAGGGATATTTAAATTTTCCGTTCAGTTCAAAAACATCGGCTCCCGCCCTACCTGACTC
>JAGXIP010000009.1 GCA_024635585.1 Saccharicrinis sp.
CAAAACCAAAAAAAAGTTTGTAGGTAAACTAAAATGGCCTATATTTGCATCCGCAATCAGGAAATACTACATGTGAGTAACGACAAACATGAACGGATTGCAGCATTTATTGCGAAAATAGCTCAGTTGGTAGAGCACGACCTTGCCAAGGTCGGGGTCGCGGGTTCGAGTCCCGTTTTTCGCTCTCCGAGAAAAAAAGAACACAATGCGTGTTCTTTTTTTTTCAGGATGCTCGAGTGGTGGAATGGTAGACACGCAAGACTTAAAATCTTGTATCCATTAGGATGTGCGGGTTCAAGTCCCGCCTCGAGTACAGGTAGAAGATACAAATCATAGCAAAAGCGCTTAAAACCAATGTTTTAAGCGCTTTTTTATTTTTCGCAAAACCCATAAAAAAGCATCAAAACAGGCCTTAAAAGGGACTTTTAAGAGACCTATAGTTTCTATTTAACCTATAGGTCTCGCCAAATTGATAACCCATTGGTACACAACATGTAATTTGACTCATTTTGATATTATTTGAACTTGGTTTTTGATAGGAATCGGCTTAACTTAACAATAAGCAAGAGACCTATTTGCAACCTTTAAAATTTATCGCTTATGAGACTTTACACCTGTTTTGTAATAAAAAAAAGCAAAACCCGCAAAGATGGTAGCTGCCCGTTGTATTTTAGGCTCACCATGAATCAAAAAAGAATAGAATTATCAACCGGAATTTTTCTGCCTTTCTCAGATTGGGATGAAGTACGACAACGAATCGAACCCAATGCTTATGGAGCATCTGTCTATAATAATCGCTTATTAAAAATGACAACAGATGTTAATGACATATTCAATCAATTTATTTCTGTTGGGAAGCCGTTTAATATTCAAAGTATCAAAGATAGATTCCTTGGCGTAAGCAATAGTACAGGATTATTAAAAATTTTCGATTATTATCTGAATACGATTAAGACCAATATAGGAAAAGGATATGCATTCAGAACATTGAAAGCTTATCAGGGCACCAAAAACAAACTGGATGAATTTGTACGTATTCAATACAAATGTAAGGACGTACCGATCGGTGACATCAATTATGATTTTCTAAACAGGTTTGACCAGTATATCAAAACAGAATATAATCTGCATCAAAACACGGCCTGGAGTCACCATAAGCACCTTAAACGAATTTTCAACCTTGCTATTTCAATGGATTATATCCAGAAGAATCCGTACAGCAAATTCAAGGTTAAATTGGAAGAAACGCAACGCGAAATTCTTACAAAGGATGAATTAAACAGGTTGGTCGCAAAAAAAATTGAGATGTTGAGACTTGCATCCGTGCGGGACATATTTGTATTTGCATGTTATACGGGACTTTCTTATTCAGACATTTCCAGGTTAGCAAACGAACATATTCAAATGAGAGATGATGGTAATTTATGGATCATTATAAACCGAGCGAAAACTAAAACCCAATGCAAAATACCCTTATTTCCCAATGCTATTGAAATATTAGAGAGGTATTTGGATTACCCCCAAGCTCTTTTGAAGGGTCGTGTTTTACCAGTTCTGTCAAATCAGAAATTAAACAGCTATTTGAAAGAAATAGCTGAGATATGCGGCATTAGAAAGAATCTCTCTATGCATATCGCACGCCATACCTTTGCAACCACGGTAACTTTATCAAATGGGGTACCTATTGAAACAGTTTCTAAATTGCTTGGCCATAAGTCACTAAAAATAACGCAGATTTATGCTAAAGTTTTGGAGAATAAAATTTCGGACGATATGAACACCTTGAAGGGAAAGCTGGGAATGTGATTAATACCTATTCCTCTTTGTCTTCCCAAAATTCTTCATCCTTTTATGTCTTTTTTGATCCCTTGGATAATTATTGCCTTTTTTCCAATTATTCATCAGTTCATACAAAAACTGTCGACTAAGCCTTTCCATGTAACCCACGCTTTGGTGTTGATGTTTTTCGTTGGGTGGTTGGTCTTGATCATTCATGAAATTCTCAGTCGCAAAATTAAATTTTAGGAACAGAAATTTTAATCATTAATATATTTAGCTTTAATTCTCATCCTAAATCTCACATAATATTTTTCCGATGATGATTATCATTTAAACCTATATCTTTGTTAAAAGCACTACAAGTAAATTTGATTCCGACGATGTTTTAAACTCGTGAAAAATATATTAATAAATGCAATCCGAAATAATCATTGAGCAAAAAAGGTAGTTACAGAATTGGCAGGAGCCAAATAGGATATCTCTCCATCGACAATATTAACAATACCTAAAGACTTATAGTTATCAGCTCCTTCTAGATTATTTTTGTCTGCGGTTTCGTAAAATCTATATACTTCCTCACCTGAAGTGCGGTAAACATCTAACCTACTTCCTTCTATTCCTACAAGTTTTACATTAACTTTTCTATCGTCAGGTCCAAAATTAATTAGAACAAATGCATCCGGATTATCCGTACCATTTGATGCAAAACCAATTATCGCAATCTCCGAGTCCATGGCAGAGGTAGATACAACACTCATGCCTTGGCGACCAGCACGGCTTGCCTGTTTGTAATAATAATAACCTTTCTTGATTTCCCAGGTACCATCATCATAAACACGAATGGCAGACCCGGGATTGGGATCGGGCTTATTCCAATCCGAAGCTTTTTGGCTAAATGCCCAGGGAATAAAGGCATTAACCTTTGCCTCATATATATTGCCGTGTATCTCCTTCACAAAACCAGCATCCATAATATATCTACGCAAAATTTGTCCGTCTTTCACTTCATCATTCATCTTCACATCCCATGCACTAGATGTGCACCATGCACTCAGGTCAGGTCGTTTTGTGCGAAGCAAATCAATACCACCACTGCTGTGCGGACCAAACCACCGTCCTGCGTTTTGCCTGCCCACATAAAACCCATGTGAAGTGATAATACCAGTTGCATCAAGTGCAGCTGAATCTTCAAATAATTTTTTAGCAAAACCCCAATTGGTAAATCGATACCAATTGGTTGGTTCTCCGTTCGTCATTTTTAAATAATTCAGTTTTTCAATTTTTAAAATAGAGTCGCACATAACCATAATATCCGCCATTTGCTCAGGATCCCAGAAAAAATTGTAGTCGTGCCCATCTTCCAGTGAGTCACCCCATCGGCCATCCTGCGGCCATCGCAACCAAGACTCTCCTTCGTTATGGATAGAGATGTAGCGAACCGGCAACCCTTCCTTCTCTTTTAAAAAACGTGCCCAACTAATCATATAGTTGCATAGGTCTTCACTTTTAGTTGGATCCAAATCTCTTCCCCTTAATATTTTTTGTTGGGTTATATATGCCGGCGGCGCATAAAGCGTTGTTATAACTGATAAAGAATCTCCATTGTTTTGTGTCAACTGATAGCCCTTTTTGGCAAAATAGCGCATACTATGGGTAGTTGTTTCATGATCAAAAACGCCTCCCTCATTAGTTTGATGCAAAGGATCCTGAAACATTTTAATAATATTCGGACGTAACCCATCCTTTCCGAATACCAGCTCAATAATCTTGTCTTTATCCGTATTAGAGAGAACATTAAAGCCTCCATAATCTTGTGGGTCCTTCTCGTAATTAAACGTTTGGGCTGTCTCTACGTAATTAATACCAAAGCCATCCCACTGGCGCAACTTGTGCGTAAAATCCACTTCGGCCTGTATGGTTGTAAAATCATTAACCTGCGATGCCATAGTGTTGCATAGCATGAATAATATCCATAGCGATAATAGTTTTTGCATGACAAATATTTTTTTAATATTTCGAATTCATTAACTCACCAGAAGGATTAAACTGCACGGCATTGGCCAAATCGTTATTGACAAAGATTTGTACCCGATTATTTTTTGTATTTTCAATTGAACGGATATCTGCACCCGAAATGATTTTTTCTGCAGCCGCAGTTAACCACTCGCCCTGTTCTTGCAAAACCCGTGTCATCCCAAAGACGGCATAGGGCATCATAAACCGCTCACAGGTAATAATTGGAACACGTATTTCGTCTGCTATAAAATCTTGCGCCTCTTGGTCATCCCAATTTAAAATTCCTCCATTGGTTGGCAAATAGATAACATCTACATTTTCATTCATGTACCGAAAGGCATCCTTCCATTGCGAAAAACTGTCGACTAAGGCATAACTTGGTGTAAGATTACGATGCCTATATAAAGAGTCTAATAACAATTTATTACTGTGCTCCGAAATACTATTTTCGGACAATATACCTAACTTTTTCATTTCAGAATAATAATTCCGGATGGTATCCAGACAATCGCTTAAGGGAAGAACCTCTACTATACCTCTTATGTAATCCGGGTTTAAATCGTAATGATCTATTGACCAATTAACACCACAGAAAAGGACAGGTATCCCGGCCTGATTAAAAAATGGCTCAATCACATATTTGATGGCATCATCATCAGACACCAAAATAATATCCGGTTCAAACGACATCATATCCTCGTAAATTACTTTGGCCTTGGCGCTTTTCAGGGAATCTCCACGTGTATATTTACCATTCAGATAATTTACTTTTAAAGTTAATTCTTTACGATCAAGTCTTTCTCGTACTAAATTTTCTGTAGCATCGCTCGAAGCATATCCAGCATGGTATGAATTAAGGTAATAAATTCTGCTTGGTTTATGTTCGGTTTTACACGAAACAAATAAACAAAGAGTGAGAATTACTAGAATAACTTTCATAAAGTTTTATTTTTAGATAAATCTTGCAAGTAAAACAACCAACCCAAGGCAGTTAAATAAAATAACTCAAACCCAAGGCGGCCGCCAAGCCAACAATGGCAACAATACATTCCATAACCGTCCAAATAGCAAAAGTTTGTTTAATGGTAACGTTGTAATACTCTTTGAACATCCAAAAACCAATGTCGTTGAAATGCGAAAACATTAGGCTTCCGGATCCTGTTGCCAAAACCATTAATTCGGGACTTACATTGCTTACCGATAAAATGGGCAACATAATTCCGGCAGCAGTCATTGTGGCTACAGTGGCTGAGCCAATGGCTAAACGAATGACAGCCGCTACACACCAGCCTAAAATCAAAGGATTAAAATCTAATCCACCCGCAATTTCTTTAATGTATTCAGCAACTCCGCTATCGGTTAGCACTTGTTTAAACGCACCACCTGCAGCAATAATCATTACAATCATTGCAATACTACTTACCGCTTTTCCCATGCTTTTCATCAGGTCGTCCATTTTGCGGCCTTGCTTTATTCCAAGTAAATACAAACCTGCAAAAACCGACATCAACAGTGCTATATTAGCATCGCTCAGAAATTTGAATATTTCGATTAGCGTTGTAAGTATTCTAGCAATTGTTGGATTGTTAACCGACGCCGAAAAAAATGTGGAATAATCAATATCTTTCCCAAAAACCAAATCAATGCTTGCACCAAAAAGCATCAGTATTACTGGCGTGAGCATAACTAATACACTTTTTGTCATTCCGGGCAATTCTTCTTTTGCAAACTCCTTACCTTCAAAAAGTTCTGCTGGTGGTTGTACATCAATTTTTTTAAAGAATTTAGAAAGTAAAATACCCGCGATTAAACAGGCCGGAATAACAGGCAACAAACCATACATAAGTACCTGGTTAATATCGGCGCCATAAACAAACGAAACATAGGTGGGTGCCGGGTGCGGTGGCAAATAGGCATGAGCGATGGAAAGTGTGGCAGAAAGTGGAATACCAAGATACATTAAAGGCAGCTTGGTGGTTCTTGCAAAGGTGTAAATAAGGGGTATTAACACCAAAAAACTGGCATTGTACATCATGGGTAACCCCACCAAAAAACCAACTACCAAAATAATATATTGAATATTTTTTAATCCAAATTTTTCAGTAAGCCGGTGAGTAAGTGTGTGGGCAGCGCCACTGTCTTCAATTAATTTGCCGAGCATTGCACCAAACACCAGAATCAAAATTATATTACCCATGGTATCGCCGATTCCTTGCAGAATGGAATCCAAAATGGTGATAATCCCCATTTTATTTAATACGCCAACAAAAAAGGCCGTCATTAATAATGAAAAGAAAGCATCAAACTTAAACTTTAACATCAACACTAATAAAAGTGCTATACCAATAAACACAAACAATAAGGGCATAATCGAATTGTTATTTAAGAATTGTAAACATAGCTATATTATAAAATCTGATTCGTAATAAAACTCACATTTCATCAACTTTAAATCGGGAACGGTTTCGGAGATACCTTTGTAATCAGGCTTAATTAGTAAAAATTTAAAAAGCAATTATAGGTATCTTTGCAACAGAAATGACACCATTTTAAACACAAACTCAAGTACAACAAAACCTGAGCAAACAACAAATATACACTGCTAGGGCAAATGTTAATAATTTAATAAAATAACGATGCGAAACTTTAGCTTAATAATATCAATACTAATAAGCCAAATAATTTATAGCCAGAACTATACGCCGAATGAGGTAGAGAAATATAAACAAATATGCCGAAAGTATATTGCTAAGGATTACAAAGGTATGTTTAAAGAACCTAAAGGTGTTTTAACTTACCCATACATAACACCTGGTAGTAATGAGTATGCCACACAATTATGGGATTGGGATTCTTGGCTTACCAGTGTAGCATTGGAACAGATTGTTAAAGACAATGGTACTGAGAAGGAAAGAATAGAAGCAGTAAAATACCAGCAGGGATGTGTGCTGAACTTTCTAAACTATCAACACAACGGATGGATTCCCATAATGATTTCGCATAACTCTCCGCCCCTGCGCGAGTTTATGCCCGAAAACCCATACGTTGTTAACAAACATAAACCCATGCTGGCGCAACAAGCCGCTTTTATTATCCAAAACCACAATGGCGATGCGTCGTGGTTATTACCTAACTTTGCAGGATTGCAATATTTTGTAAACCATTACATTAACCATCAGAAACATAGGATTACAGGGCTTTATTTTTGGTTTGATGACGTGGCTATAGGCGTAGATAATGACCCTGCCACTTTTTACAGACCTGAAAAGAGTTCGGCTAATATTTTTTTGAATTGCTTAATGTACAAAGAGCTGACTGCTATGGAATATCTATGCGAAAAAATGGATATGCACGAAATTGGCATCTTCTATAAAAAAGAAGCAGAGGCATTAAAAAGCGCCATTCGAGAGCATTGCTGGGATGAGTGGACAGGCTATTATTACAGCGTGGATTTGAATTTGATGCCCATAAAAGTACCCCAGAAAGGTAAAACGCTTCATGCTGGTGCTCCACGATCCTACGACTGTTTGATTCAGCGAATTCATTCATGGACGGGATTTATGGCAATGTGGGCAGGCATCGCAACCGATGAACAAGCAGCACGTATGTTGGAGCATTTTAACGACTCTTCTACCCTCAATAGCAATTATGGCATTCGAACGCTATCAAAACTCGAAAAAATGTATGATGTTAGGGCTACTGGAAACCCCTCGTCATGGTTAGGACCCATTTGGGGGGTTTCAAATTACATCGTATTCCGAAGCCTTTTAAATTATGGATTTGAGGATGAAGCCAAAGAAATTGCAGAAAAAACAGTTATACTTTTTGGTAAAGATTTTGAAAAAAATGGCGCCCTGCACGAATATTATTTACCCGACTCCGGTACGCCTGTTCTTAATAAGGGATTCCAGAACTGGAACTATCTAGTCATGAATATGGCAGCATGGATGGATTCAAAACCAAGTGTTTCGGAGTGGTGATAACACACTCATCTTTGTATTGTTAAGAACTATTTACACTTATAAACTAATTACAATAAAGCGGATTTGCATTTCCTTTTTAACCATTTTACTAATTGGCACTCCATTTATCCAGGCCGAAAAATTAATAATTGCCACTTATAACATACGCTATCAAAGCCAATCAGATTCGCTTGAGGGTAATGGTTGGGCACAACGATGCCCTATTGTTTGTAAGCAAGTGAAATTCTATGATTTTGAAGTGTTTGGTGCCCAAGAAGTCTTGCATGCACAATTACTTGACATGCAAGAACAACTTAACGAATATAGCTATGTTGGTGTTGGCAGAACAGATGGTAAGGAGAAAGGAGAATATGCTCCAATCTTTTATAAAAAACAGCAATTTAAACTATTGGATTCCGGTAATTTTTGGATGTCGGAAATTACGGATAAACCCAATAAAGGTTGGGATGCAGCTTTACCACGAATTTGTACTTGGGCAAAATTACAGGATAAATGCTCCGACTTTACTTTCTTCTTTTTTAACCTTCACATGGATCATATTGGCGTGGAAGCTAGAAAGAACAGTACTTTGCTGGTGCTGCACAAAATAAAAGAGTTGTGCGCGGACTATCCGGTGATTTTAACCGGTGATTTTAATACAGACCAAAACAACGCAAATTATGAAACAATAGTAAATTCGAAATTACTAAAAGACACTTTCTATGAAGCTGAAATACAGTATGCTTTGAATGGTACTTTTAACGACTTTAAACCCGATATGAAAACCGAAAGTCGCATCGATCATATCTTTGTTAGTCCTGAATTTAAGGTTAGCCGCTACGGCATACTAACAGACACCTATCGGACTAAACCTTTGGAGTATGAAACTGTTAATTCGGCCAATTTCCCTAAGGAAGTGTCATTGAATAAATCTGTTGCAAGAACACCATCCGATCATTTTCCGGTTATGGCGATAGTAGAGTTTTAAGAAAGTGTAATCCGTGCAAAACCAATCTCTGTTTGCCTATTTCTCTTTCTTGAAATATCCCCGACCGTGCAGGCAATGCATAAGGCTTTTAAATACTCACGGGGTGACTATTGACATCTTGTAAATAGTCACCCCGTGATGGACAAAACAATTTAAAACTCGGGGTGCGACTCCAAGTTAGATTTCTCAAAACCTTTGAGTTCTTTTACCTGACGGGCAATACTGGCTGCCTTATCGTGAATATTGAGTTGCGTAACTTCAGTCTTTAAAATTTAAGGCACTAAACACAACTATTGCAATTCTATTCATATTTAAATTATTTAACGGTTAAGGCAATTGTTGATAAATCTTTATTTGCTGATGAATTGCCTACCATGATATTAAAAACACCCGGTTCAACTACCCAATCCATATTTATGTCGTAAAAAGCCAACGCTTCACTTTTCAATACAAATTCAAGTTTTTTAGTTTCACCCGGTTTTAAATGAACTTTCTCAAAAGCCTTTAACTCTTTTACGGGTCGTGTAACTGAACTTTGAACATCCCGAATATAAACCTGGACAACTTCGGAACCATCAACATCACCAACATTTGTAATAGATGCGGTTACTGTAAACGAATCGCTCAGACTAATTACGCTATCAACCAAAGCAACATTGGATATTTCAAATTTTGTATAACTTAAACCATACCCAAAAGGATAAAGGGGACTAACATCATCATTTAAGTATCCCCGGCGGGCAGTAGGCTTATGGTTGTAATAAACAGGTATATGTCCAACCGATCTGGGAAATGAAATCGGCAGTTTACCTCCTGGATTGTATTCCCCAAACAACACCTTAGCCGCAGCCGCGCCCCCCTCTTGTCCTATATACCAACATTCGAAAATAGCATCAGCTTTTTCAATTAAATTATTGAAGGCTAACGGACGACCATTAAAAACAAAAGCCACAATTGGCTTATTCAAACTATGCAAGCTATTAATTAACTTGTTTTGGGCGCCAATTAAATCTAGGTCGGCACGGTCACCCAAATGGGTTAAACTCCATGCCTCACGCGATGTTTGTTCATTGCCACCTGCTGCCAAAATAATTACATCTGCATCGGCAGCAACTTTCACCGCTTCCTTAATCCATATTTCATCCTGACTTGGGTCGGAAAATACGACCTCATCTTCCACCCAACTACCACCTTTAGTAATACCACAACCCTGGGAAAAAATAACTTCGGCATTATTACCTGCATGCTGTTTGATACTTTCAAACAAAGTAGTTTTGTAATTTGGTATTCCACTATATCCGCCCAGCAATACCCGATTGGCATTTGGTCCAACTACTACAATTTTCTTCTTTTTATCAAGCCTAAGAGGAACTATATTGTTTTTATTCTCAAGCAAGGTAATGGATTGTAAAGCCGCTTCTAAAGCCAAATCACGGTGCGTTTCGATTCCACAAAAATCCATAGCCTTTTGTGGATCAACATAAGGATTATCAAACAATCCCAACTTAAATTTCACCATGAGCATTTCTCCCACTAATTCATCAATTTGTTTAATTGATATAACACCTTCCTCAACCAATTGGAGTATATGTTGATAACAATCGGGATCAGGCAATTCAATATTTACACCGGCTTTAATTGCCAGCTCAGCAGCATGTTTGCCATCCCGAGCAACGCCATGTGCCACAATGCCAGCGCGCTCGTGCATTTCCCGAATAGCATAATAATCCGACACTACAAAGCCCTTAAACCCCCATTCCATGCGTAAAATATCTGTAATAAGCCATTTGTTTCCATGAGCCGGCACAGCATTTATTTCGTGATAGGTTGCCATTACGCTGAAAACACCTTGTTTTTCGATAATATTTTTAAATGGAGCTAAATGAACCTCACGAAATTCACGTTCCGATATATTGACCGGTGCTGTATTATTCCCCCCTTCAGGTTGACCATGCCCGGCAAAATGCTTCAGAGTTGCTGCCACATGTTCTCCATCAGCAAAAGTATTATCGCCCTGAAAACCTTTTACAGCGGCTCCACCAATTACTGTGGTAAGATAAGGGTCCTCCCCAAAAGTCTCTTCAACCCTACCCCAACGAGCATCTCTGGCTATATCAACAACGGGAGATAATACTTGATGAGCTCCCCTTAAGCGTGTTTCTTTGGCCATTAAGCTATACACCCTTTCAATGAGCTCAGGATTAAAGGATCCAGCCATTGCAATGGGCTGAGGAAAACTGGTTGAATGGGCGGCGGCCAAGCCATGAAGGCTTTCTTCGTGAAATATGGCAGGTATTCCCAAACGCGTTTCTTCTAAAAAGAATTTTTGTAATGTATTGCTTAAAACTGCATTTTCATACGGTGTGAGTGGCGCAGATTCATTGGATGAGGTTTGGCTTATACCACCTTTAGTTTCGCTTATCCGCGTCATTTGCCCAACACCATTTGACAGGGATGATTTTATTTCACTAATATCAAATGACCCATCATCCTTCAGTACAATGAGGTCCTTAATGTCAGTATTAACTGCTACCATCTGCGCTGCTTTTTCTTCAACCGTCATATGGCTTAGAAGATCGTTTACACGTTCTTCAATTGGAAGCGATTTATCTTTATACCTAAAAACATCCATATTTCTATTTTCTTTAGATTGACAGTTATAAAGTGCTAAAATTACAAGTATCAGACAGATTTTGTTTTTTAAATTCATAATTACACATTTGTTAAAAATTAAAACACTAAACTTCTTGCTTCGTAATGCTCTTAAATTCTAAAAGAAAGGGGAAGTGCCTCGTTCCTTTTATAACTTCAGCTCAAAACTTCCACTCAATCCTTTTATGGAACTGTTGCCCACCATTATATCGAATATGCCCGCTTCCAAGACAAACTTACCCTGGTTATCGTAAAAACCTAGTTCGTTTTCTGTGAGGGCAAAAGTAATCGTTTTACTTTCCTGCGGTGCTAAGCTAGATTTTTCAAATCCCTTAAGTTCCTTAACAGGACGCGCAACGCGAGCTGCCTTATCATGAATATAAAGCTGGGTAACTTCTTCACCGGCCACTTTGCCAATGTTGCGCACAACCACCGAAATTTTAATTTCAGCAGAGTTAGCCTCATCTATTCTTAACTCGGAGTATTCAAATTCCGTATAACTCAAACCATGTCCAAAAGGAAATAAAGGGTCATTGGACTCATCCATATAATGCGACCAAAAAACATCCGGTGCCACATCGGGACGTCCTGTGCTATAATGATTATAGTAGATAGGACATTGGCCCACACTGCGCGGAAAGCTCATGGGTAACTTACCTGATGGGTTGTAATCACCAAACAGCACCTGTGCAATGGCATTTCCAGATTGAGTTCCCAGATGCCATGTTTCCAAAATGGCAGGCACATTCTCTCCTGCCCAGGGCAATGCAAGAGGACGTCCATTCATCAATACCAGCACTATATTTTTATTAACGGCATACACCGCTTCCAACAACTCCTGCTGCACGCCAGGTAAACCGATTTCTGTGCGGCTGCGTCCTTCCCCCGACATAAAACCATGCTCTCCCAAAACCATAATCACCGTTTCCGATTGTTTGGCCAAGGCAACAGCTTCGGCGAAACCGCTTTTATCCGTATTATTTACGTTCACTTCCAATCTAAAATCCACCTCCCCCAAAACAACATCTGCTCCTTTGGCATAAGTAACTTCGGTATATTTTTTCAATCCTTCCAAAACCGACACGGCGGTACCATCATCAGAACCTATCCTCCAACTACCTAGCGGACTGGTTTTGTCTTGGGCTAAAGCACCTATAACAGCTATCTTTTTTCCTTTTTTCAAAGGAAGCAACTTACCTTTGGCTGTTGTTGCTTCATTTTTTAACAGTACGATAGATTTACGTGCCATATCAAGGGCGGCTTCCTGATGGTCGGCGTGATACAGCATTTCCTTTTCGCGTGCTTCATCGCAATACAGATAAGGGTCGTCGAACAGTCCCAACTCATATTTTACTTTGAGTATCCTTCGCACGGCATCATCTATTTTATCCTCACTTACCTTTCCTTCTTTTACCAAATCAACCAAATATTTAACATACCCATACGATTCCATATCCATATCCGATCCGGCATTAGCGGCATACATGGCAGCTTCTTTCAGATCAGATGCAAAACCGTGTACCACCATCTCCTTAATGCTAGCCCAATCGGAAACCACAAATCCGTTGAACCCCCATTTATCCTTTAAAATATCCCTTTGCAAAAATTCGTCACCGGTGGCCGGAATACCATTTAGGATGTTAAAAGCGTTCATCACGGTTTTTACACCGCCTTGCTCTATCGCCGCCTTAAACGGAGGAAGAATAATATTATATAACGTAGATGTGCTCACCTCTACTGTATTGTAATCCCTGCCTGCTTCGGCAAAACCGTACGCTGCAAAGTGCTTAGCGCAGGCAGCTATGGTATTGTTGGCAGCAAGGTCATCGCCTTGGAAGCCTCTTACCCGTGCCACGCCAATTTTAGCTCCCAGATAAGGGTCTTCACCAGCCCCTTCCATCACACGACCCCATCGTGCATCGCGCGAAATATCAACCATGGGCGCAAAAGTCCAGTTGACACCCACAGATGAAGCCTCTACAGCTGCCATCCTTGCCGATTTACGAATTGCTACCAAATCCCAACTTGCAGCTTCACCTAAAGGAATTGGGGCTAAAGTTTTATGCCCGTGAATAACATCGAGGCCAAAAATTAGAGGAATACCTAAGCGCGACTCTTCCACCACCAGTTTTTGCAGCTCGTGCACTTCTTTGGCTCCTCGCACACTTAAAACAGCACCAACCCAGCCTTTTTTAAGATGTTCGAATTTACTTTTGTCATCGCCCTCACTTGGAGCAGGCCCCGTAGCATCGTAAAAACCATTGTACTGGTTCATTTGGCCTACCTTCTCTTCCAAGGTCATTCTGGCTAATAAGACTTCCACTTTTTGATCTATGTCGTCCTTAGTATCATTCAACTTTAAAGACTTATAACCCCCTAAAAAAATTCCGCCAACCATAATTGTTAAAATAATAATTTTTCGCATGCGCTTGTTATTTGTGTATTTTTAACCTAACCAACTTAGCTAGGCTCATTTTATCTATTCGTTTACTAATCCTTTTAAACACAATTTAGGTGAAGTGCATCCAAATGGTTACCCAAATGCTGCACTTCACCTTTTATAAATACTATCCGCACTATGCCGGACTATCTAACATTGACATTGATCTGGTACTTGTTACTTCTTAAATTTTTATCAGACATTTACACAAGGTCAAATCAAAAAAAACTCCACATTTCAGCATAACTGAAACCTACTAATTCCCGACATCATGTTTATTTGTTCACTACTTTTTTGGTAATCACCTTGTTCCCGGAAACCAATCTAACAACATACATTCCTTTTAACCTATTACTTATATCTTCCGTATGGCACTTCTCATTAATCTTTTTATTTAAAATTAATGAACCCGAAAGACTAAATAAATTTAATTGGTAATCTACAGCATTTTCAACAGATAACACTCCGTTATTGATCCAAACCTGTATCTCCGATTGTTCGGCTAAACTTGTGCTCATCATTTCCAAAGTTGAATTCTTAAGAGATTCACCATTAGTTAAAACTACATCATCCACAAAGCCAACTCCCTGAGTCCGATTCGTAATAAATACCTGCAACCATGTAGTATTTGCAGGAATCACTATCTCAGCATTTAATTGCTCGTAAGTGGTTCCTGTAAACGACAATGTTTGAATAGTTGTACTACCATTTTTAATAGCCACATCAACTCGGTTTCCTGCAGATAAGACTTTTCCCCAGGCACTAAAAGAATAGGTTTCTCCCACTTCGTATCCTAGCACATTTTGTTGTACCCATGACCAACTGGTGGAACCAACACGTAAAGCTTTGCTTCCGCTTTGCACCTCATTGGTTACTACCACAACGTCTCCTTTAGTTACAGTCCACGATTGCAAACTGCTTTCAAATCCGGGATTAAGAATTAGGTTTTGCGATGGCGTACCTCCACCTCCTGAAGGTGATGTAACGGTTATTAAGCTGGTTGCCTTTTTGCTGCCGTCTTGAGTAGTAACAGTAACGGTAGCTGATCCAGCAGACAGGGCACTAACAAGACCATTGCTGCTAACGGTTGCCACTGCTGAATTACTTGAAGTCCAAGAAATATTTTTATTGGTGGCATTCGATGGGGAAACTGCAGCCGACAATTGAGAAGTTTCGCCTTGTAATAATGCTACAGAAGAGAAACTAACAGACACCCCAGAAACAGGCACATCAGCCGCACCTTCGTACAAAGCAATATCGTCTACAAAACCACTTCCACTGCTTCCGTTTGTAACAAAAACCTGCACCCAAGTACTATTCAACGGAATTACGATTTCTGCACTCAATTGCACGTAACTGGTACTGGTAAATGACAGTGTTTTAATGGTAGCACTTCCGTTTTTGATGGCAACATCTACTTTGTTGCCATTAGATGCAGCTTTTCCCCATGCGCTAAATGTATAGGTGCTGCCGGCTTTATACCCCTGCAGGTTTTGCTGTACCCACGACCAACTGGTGGAACCGATGCGCAAAGCTTTACTTCCACTATGCATGTCGGTGGTTGCAGCCACAGCATCTCCTTTGGATACAGTCCACGATTGCAAACTGCTTTCAAATCCCGGATTAAGAATCAGGTTTTGTGATGGAGTACCTCCACCTCCAGAAGAACTTGGTGTTATGGTTATTGAGCAAGTAGCCTTTTTGTTTCCATCCACAGTAGTTACTGTAATAATCGCACTTCCTTCGCCCACTGCACTAACAAGACCATTGCTAACGGTGGCAATTGAACTATTGCTGGTACTCCAACTCACTGCTTTATTGGTAGCATTGGTGGGACTCACTGTTGCAGTCAACTGTTTTGTGCTATTGTTTACAATAGAAGCAGATGATGATGAAAGACTAACGCCTGTTACTGGAACATTGGTATTTTCTACATTGTAGACATCCAGACGGTCAGCAACGATGGTATTGCCGGTTGAAGCGCTATTTTTTTGTCCGCTTACGGATACCCTGATGGTATGTTGCTCTTGTGTTAATACGGGACTTGTCCAAACAAGCTGCTCATTCTGGCGAACAGAGGCATAAAAATCCACTGATACAGCCGATCCCCCATTCAGAGATACATTGGCAATACCATGATGAGAAGCTAATGCGCCATACATTTTAACCTGGGTTCCAAAAAATGTATACTCCCAGTAAGAGCCCGTTACACTTGAATAGTGGTCATCATCCAGATACTTACCAGTACCCGAAGATATACTCCAGCCACTAGAAAAAGTAAACTGGGTATCGTTGATTGATGTAACAGGATCCGATGACGTGGTTACAACATTTATAAGTGATGACTTAGATGATACATTCCCTGCGGCATCGTAGGCACTCACACCAATAGAATAGGATGTATTTGGCAATAATCCTGTAACGGTTGTTGATGCAGAGGATGATGTTTTCTTTTCTACCCCATTTACAAAAACCTTATAGCCGGCAACACCTACATTGTCAGAAGAGGCGTTCCATGCGAGCCCTACAAGGCTGGATTCCACGCTTGTGGATCGTAGGCTTGTGGGTGTGGAAGGAGGGGTATTATCCACTACACCTGAAGAAGGTATATACACATCTTCCTGATTGATGGCATTTTTATGGTTGTAAATAGCGGCCAGTGCAGCTTTTTTCACTGGATCGTTGAGTCTGGTGTCGATCCATTCTCCGTCCCATAGCATGAACCATCTGTATTCAGGACGGTTTTGCATCATCCAATCTACGCTTGGAAGAACCATATTTACATTGTAACCCTCTCCAATGGCCAAAGGTTTGCCTTGTGCTTTGGTTACCAGGTAATCGTAATCACCCTGGCTAAGGAAACCAGACTGATTCCAATAGTAATCGTCAATTCCCAACATATCAACATACGCAAGACCTGGGAACCATGGATCGGGCACCCTGTCGTTGTTCCAGCTGGTAAAATGATTGGGGCACCAGAACCAAATCAGGTTGTTAAGTCCATGGGTTTTAACCATGTAATTATAGGTATTGATCCACAATGTCTTAAAATGCGTACGAGCAGCATCTCCTCCACCCCACCAAAACAGTCCGTTCATTTCGTGGTAGGGCCGCCAAACAACGGCGTATCCTTCATTCTGAAGTTCTTTCAGAAATGGGATAATCCTGTCCATGTTTCTTTTCCAATTGTTGTAAAGGGTGGTACCAGGAGTAACCAGCTGTTGGTATTCGTCCATGGTTAACCTGGCTTGTTGAACATTGCTCCAACCATCATTCTCCTCTAGCTTAGGAGTCACCATGTGATAGGTTAAGGTGATTATGGAACCTGCGTCGGCTTGGGCTTTGGCAACCTGGATCATTCTTTGGCGAGCGTCCTGCAATTGCGCGATGGAATAATTGGGATCGGTGAAAGAAAAATCACTTCCCCACAAACCAGGGTAATGGCCAAGATTGTTTTTAACCGAATTGGTAGCCCTTATGGCTAAATCATTTAAACTCCATGTTCTTGAGTAGTTATGTTGTCCCGTCATCAAACCCTGAGTCTTCAGGTTATAGATGTAACGATAAACATCTTTCGCCTTCTGGGTGGCGTTGGGATTAACTAGCTCCGGAGCTTGAGCGTGAGCCTGAAACATGAATAGCAACAAGCCCATGATCAGCGTCAATCGCAAAGTAAGATACATTCTTTTCATTTTGTAGATTTTTTTACTGTTTACAATAATTATTAAACTACACACCAAGTTTGATATGAATACCTCTTACACATATAAATTCAACTCATAGACCATTTTGATGATATCAATCCCATACTAAAGCTATATATTGTATTGATTGCACAAGTAAGAATAAAGTAGACCAACACTTTGCCCTCACATAAAGGGCAAAGTGAGATCGCACATTTTGATACATGTGTTCTTGTAGGTATTATTCAAAATCAATTGATGTTAAATTAGGTCAAACCGCCAAAACAAATGGGCGTTATGACTAGAACCCAAATTTTAGAAAGATGATGGGTTGGCTCTATCGCACTAAATCCAAAATGGATTAATCTTCCAACCTTTAATTAATAATCTTTGAGGAATATAATTTACCCTTGCGAACAACATAAACGATGTACATTCCCTTAGGAAGGTTAGATATATTAAGGACTTCGGAATTACTTTTTAAAATGACATTTAAAACACTTGATCCAGTTAAATTTAAAAGAGATAACTTGCCATCGGCAGCATTGGTAATATGAAGAGAATTATTACCCCAGGCTTTAACACTCAAAATTTCATTATCTGAAAGAGAAGTTGAAACACTCTTGGTCAACACAAAATTATCTGCGTAAGCAAAATTATCACCCTGCACATTTTCAATAAATACTTCCACGGAAGTATTGGCTGCACCCATTGTAAAGTCAATGGATAAGGGTGTCCATTCATCCTGAACCAAACTTGCAGTTCCTGTTGCATCAAACACATGAGCCTCAGCTAATTCGTCGCCACCATAATTGCGCACGCCGGCACGTACTTCTTCAACAGTAGTGCTTGTATTATTTCTTAGCACACCCGTCAATTGATAATTAGCGCCAGCCGTTAACCCATTAACAACCTGTATTCCACCAAATAAATCATCAACTTTATAAGCAAAGTGATTGGCTCCGGAATAAGGAAAAAAACTGTATGTCCTTAATTGATTTGCATCCCCACTCCAGCCGGTCAATCCATCTTCAAAATCGCCATTAACCAATAAATTGGTACCGTCTCCTGGCTCGGGATCTGGATCCGTTCCAGCTTCTAGCGTTGTAACCACTAAAGGCGTGCTTTCAACAGATCGGTTCATATAATGGTCTCTGCCCTTTACAGTAATAGAATATTCAGTTTGTGGATTTAATCCAGTGATTGTGGTGCTATTATTAAAGATGAATTTACTAAAATCACCATCCACAAAAACCTCATATCCAGAAACACCGTTATCATCGGTAGATGTATTCCATTGCAATTTAACTTGGCTGGATTCCACACTAGTGGTTTGCAGATTTACAGGAATAGAAGGAGGAGTTAGATCCTCTACATTTGCAGGCGGAATATACACAACATCCTGATTGATTGCATTTCCATGATTGTAAATTTGGGACAATGCTGCTTTTTTTTCCGAGTCGTTCAACCTATCGTCAATCCATTCGCCATCCCATAACATGAACCATCGGTATTCGGGACGGTGTTCCTTCATCCATTCCACACTTGGAATCTCCATGTTGACATTGAAACCTTCGCCAATGGCCAATGGTTTACCTTCAGCTTTATTAACCAGGTAATCGTAATCACCTTGACTAAGGAAACCAGGCTGATTCCAAAAATAATCATCTATACCTAATACGTCAACATACTGAAGACCCGGGAACCATGGATCGGGAACCCTATCGTTGTTCCAACTAGTAAAATGATTTGGACTCCAAAACCATATCAAATTGTTTAAGCCATTATCGTTAACCATATAATTATAGGTATTGATCCATAATTGCGTAAAATGAGTCTTTGCGGCATCTCCTCCGCCCCACCAGAACAGTCCGTTCATTTCGTGAAAAGGGCGCCAAACAACGGCATAATTTTCATCCTGCAACTCTTGCAGAAAAGGGATAATCCTATCTAAATTTCTTTTCCAATTATTATAAAGGGTTGTACCAGGCGTAACTAAATCCTCGTATTCGCTCATGGTCAACCTAGCTTGTTGAACATTGCTCCAGCCCTGATTCTCTTCAAGTTTAGGAGTCACCATGTGATAAGTTAAGGTAATAATAGAACCTGCATCGGCTTGTGCTTTGGCCACGTCAATCATTCTTTGTCGGGTATCCTGCAATTGCGCAATGGTATATCCAGGATCTGTATAAGAAAAGTCGCTTCCCCATAAACCCGGGTAATGTCCAATAATGGTATTAACAGAGTTAGTAGCACGAATTCCTGTATTACTTCCATTCCAAGTTTTGGCGTAATTGTGTTGCCCTGTCATCAAACCTTGATACTTTAGGTTATAGATGTACCTGTATACATCTTTTGCCTTTTGTGTAGCATTGGGATTAACTAGCTCTGGCGCCTGAGCGCGAGCCTGAAATATGAATAGAGACAGTACCATGATGAGCGTTAATCGCGAAACAGGATGTATATTAATCATTTATAGAAATTTTTGACTGTTTATAAATATGCATTAAACTCCTTTATGAGTTTGATATGAATACCCTTTGAGTACTCTGTGGTAAACTATACATAGACTTCTTTTTATGAAATACGGATATTATGTTGATTGCGCAAGTCAGAATAAGTTCGATCAACACTTTGCCCCTTTAAGCTGGAGCAAAGTGAGATCTTAAAATATAGTAGCTAAATCCTATCGGACTGAATCCTTATCGGATAAATCGGCTAATCTTTAATTGATGATTTTTGCGGAATACATTTTGCCTTTTTGTAAAACACAAACAATGTACATTCCTTTAGGAAGGCTAGATAAATTAATGACTTCGGAATTACTTTGCACAATAGTGTTGAGGTTGCTCGAACCTGCAAGATTTAATATAGAAAGTTGTCCTCCGGCCGCATTCTTGATATTAAGAGAACCATTGTTAACCCATGCTACAACACTCAATATCTTGTTGTCTGCGAGCGAAGTTGAAACACTCTTCGTTAAAATAAAATTATCTGCATATGCAAAATTATCACCCTGCACATTTTCAATAAATACTTCCACAGAAGTATTGGCTGCCCCCATTGTAAAGTCAATGGAGAAAGGTGTCCATTCATCCTGAACCAAACTTGCGGTTCCAGTTGCATCAAACACATGATTTTCAGCTAATTCATCGCCACCATAATTGCGCACACCAGCTCGAACTTCTTCAATAGTAGTACTTGTATTGTTTCTTAGCACACCCGACAATTGATAATTAGCACCAGCCGTTAACCCATTAACAACCTGTGTTCCACCAAATAAATCATCTACTTTATATGCAAAGTGTTTGAGACCAGAATAAGGAAAAAAATCGTACGTTCTTATTTGAGCTGCATCCCCAGTCCAACCGGTCAATCCATCTTCAAAATCGCCATTCACGAGCAAATTAACAGATCCATCCTGTGCAGAAACATGATTTGCCAACATTATTGTGAAGGCAATTAAAATAATGGTAAATCTTCTTTTCATAACATAAAATTTTAAAAGTTAGAAATTATAATTACTGACTTTAAGTTTACTAAGCTCTTGTGAGCAAAACATACTATGCATCATCCCTCTAGAATTAAGAAAAAGAGATCGTATCAAAATCCCATGAATTGTTGCAAATAGTAAATTATTGTAGTCAAACTTTAAAGCAAGTGCAAGATATTATTCGACAGGCATTGTGTTACTTGTCATTTAAACCAAAATTCCATGTCAAACCATTCAAGTGCTAAAAAGCCATATAGAATGTAGGCTACAATGGGTATTTTTTTCTCTTACAATCACAATAGTTCACAATTTAAAACCAGAAAACCCTTTTGAGTAGATGCAAACTACAACCGATGAGCACCTAAAAGCAAAAAAACGCCTGAGGTGATTACCCCGACGTTTTTTATTAAAATAATTCGATAAATCAATTGCAGATAAAATTGATTATTAATCCGCTTCAATGTAAAAAACATGGTCGCGATAAGTGCAGACATCTGGATAACCATTGGTTCCAGGCATTAAACTGGTCCGTTCCTTGAAGTCTGATGATAAAAAAGCACTCTTCACAGCAAGTTCATTTGCGGAATCGTTAAGCAATTTGGAGGGATCAAATGATACCGGTGGAAACTTACCATTCCCTTCGCGCCGAATACCATGACCTCCGGCATAACAACCGACCGACCAATTGACACGTGTAAAACTGCGTTTATTGCCTATTGCTTCAATCATTCTCAAAAAAGCATACCTATTTAAAAACTTGGTTTTCGGGCACAATGAATTGCAAAAATCGACCTTTTAGCAAAGTGTGATCTGGAGGTTCTTGCACGAAATTGGTTCTTTTTCCTTTCGTGTATAAAGGGGGGAGCCGCCAATTTTAAGCTGTGTATCCTGTCAAATACTTTTTATCGTTTAATGATTTTTTCGTTGAAGATGGCTTGCCCGTTTGAATCCAAAATCCTTAGAATGTATAATCCATTGCCTAGGTGACCGGTATTCAGTGTGACACTATTCAAAGCTTTTTCGTAAGATTGGTGCACTTTTCGTCCATCCATGGTATATAGCTCAACTAAAAGATCGAAGGAGTTGTTCCTGGCTTCTATGGTGATGTGATTTCTGAAAGGATTAGGATAAACGGAAAGCGACGGTTCCGGAGCTTCGAAGAGCTTATCCACAGAAGTGGCGCTTCCCATAATGGTGGCCATTCTGGGCTCAGACCTGTTGTGGAAGAAATCTCGGGCACGGACTTCGATAATGGTATCGCCGGTAAATGTAAATTCGTCTGATAAAAGGAAGGTGTCTTTTGTAAATGCCACACGCTGTCCTTCAATATATAAATCATAGCCGGTGATCATGCGATCATCAAAGGATGCATGCCAGTTGACAAGTAATTGTTCACCTGCCCTATAGATTGCAGCCTCTGTAACTGTGGTAGGGACCTGTAAGTCAGGAGATTCATCCATATAGGCATTAAAAAGGGCTCTTCCGGTGTGGTAAGAGGTTTTCCAAATGTGGCCTTTGCTCGAAGTCGCTGCGGATGCTCTGGTGTCTAAGCCCGTGGAATACCAGCCTCCATACACATCGTCTATCGCGTATTCTTTAATGTATGCCCATTGTTTGTTGAATAAATCCTGGTATTGTGTTTCTTCCGGATATAATTTTTTCATGAGCAACAGGGCGTTTAATCCCTCAGCTGTTGTCCACCAGTTTTTTTCAGAATCAATTATGTAATATCCAGGATCGTTGAATTTACCAGCGTTATATATTCCGCCTTTGTCGTTGTCATAGCCATGCATGAGGGTGATGCCAACAATTTCTTTGATAAAACCCATTATGTCCTCAGGGATATCCTCCTCCATTAACTGATAAGCATCATGAACGAGGTAGCCGACTTGGACGTTATGACCGAATGATACCTCGTTAAATTTATTGGTTGATGGGGTGAGATCACGCTTAAAGTAGGTATAAAGGAATCCTTCCGGACCCCTTAATCTTTGGTCCAGCAGATAGATAATGTTATGAATGGCATCATACAGCTGTTGGTTCGGCCAGACATCATACAATGTTGCGTAGGCTTCTAGCAGGTGCATCACATTATTGTGCTCCTTATCGTCTGATAGATCAGGCACCCCACTCCTTGAGGTATACTGAAAATAGCTGTTGTATTCTTTGTCGCGACCGTGGTCTTCCACCCAGAGAAAAGTTTTAATGGCCAGATCCAGTGCTTCCTCATCACCCGTGAGAAGGTAGTACATACTTAAGCCATAAATGGCGAAAGCTTCACCATAGATCCTCTTCTTGCTTTCCAACTGAGTATTGCCTGTCCGGTCGAGGTGATAAAAGAAGCCGCCATGTTGTTGATCCCACATCTTATCCTTGATGAAATTGAAACCATGTGTGGCTAGGTCGGTATACATCTTTTCTTCAGGAAAGAGCAGTGCCGCACGTGAAGTAACCCACAAGTGCCTGCTTTGCGAAACAATCATTTTGGTATGTTGACCGGAAGGGGTCCAGTCGTATTTGAAATCGGAGCGGTATCCGCCATAAACGGCATCTTTGGCCAGAGGATACCAGGCTTTTAAAGTTTTGTCTACAAGGTAATGCTCAAAACTTTGAGCATTTAAGTTTCCAAAAAGCAAACTCAGAAGGCTGATAAGGATCCATCTTTTCAGATGAGTGTAAGTTTTTATCATTTTCTTGCTATTATTTAGAACTGTTTAAGGTTTATTTTTAGAGTTTATTCGTTATAGAGTAAAAAAATGAGCGCCTGACAGATAAAATAATTCTACCAAGGCTACTCATTTTCTAAAGGGTATGTATTATTCCCAACCTGGGTTTTGTATCAGCTTTTTGTTCAATTCAAGCTGGGTTACTGAGAAGGTCTGTTGCAAATAGTAAATTATTGTAGCCATACTTTAAAGCAAGTGCAAGGTATTATTCAATAGGCATTGTGTTACTTGTCAATTAAACCAAAATTCCATGTCAAACCATTCAAAGGCTAGAAAGCCATATAGAATGTAGGCTACAACGGGTATTTTTTCCGCTTACTATCACAATAGTCCACAATTTAAAACCAGAAAGCACCTTTGCGTAGATGCAAACTACAACCGATGAGCACCTAAAAGCAAAAAAACGCCTGAGGTGATTACCCCGACGTTTTTTATTAAAATAATTCGATAAATCAATTGCAGATAAAATTGATTATTAATCCGTTTCAATGTAAAAAACATGGTCGCGATAAGTGCAGACATCAGGATAACCATTGGTTCCAGGCATTAAGTTAATCCGTTCCTTGAAGTCTGATGATAAAAAAGCACTCTTCACAGCAAGCTCATTTGCAGAATCGCTAAGCAATTTGGAGGGATCGAAGGGTACCGGGGGAAACTGACCATTCCCTTCGCGCCGAATACCATGACCTCCGGCATAACTACCTACCGACCAATTTGCCAGAGTGAAGCCTCTATCCTCTCCTATCTCATCAATCATAAGCATAAAAGCATAGCGCTTGCCGGGTTCAAGAATGAT
The DNA here is from genome assembly GCA_024635585.1 of Saccharicrinis sp. GTDB lineage: Bacteria > Bacteroidota > Bacteroidia > Bacteroidales > Marinilabiliaceae > Saccharicrinis. The sequence continues at coordinate 24,536 of JAGXIP010000009.1, forward strand.
ATCTGAGGTCTCAGGAACAATATACTGCAAGAATTTACCTTTTAAATCGGGATGGTCCGGCGATACCGCCACCGTATCGTTATCAAAACCAAAATCCTTTTTAAGAGGAAACTGGTATCCGCTGAATACTTCTATAGATTTAAATTCCAATCCTTCATAATAATCATCCCGATGGTGGGCAATTGCCTCACTGTATCGGTTATGCGGAAATCCATGCAAGGCACTCATAGTACTATCGCTGCCATTATTATTAAGCGTGCCGTTGCCAATTACCTTCAAAAACTGCAATGATATATTTTGTCCGTACATGCCTTCACGCACCACATTGGAACCAAAACCTAAGCGAACGGTAACGGATTTCAGTTGTTTAGCACTCAACGAGTCTGGATAAGTAAAAATTTGTCCCAGATCACGATTTCGCTTAAGATAAGCCACCTCGTGCCCCTCCTTTGTAAAATAACCAAAACCACCCGTCTCTTCAACGGATTCGCCTGACCATTTAATGGAAACACTGGAATCATTAGCCACTGAGGTGTTACCTTCACGACTAAACCCCTCATTAAACACCACAACATTTCCCATCCGTACAGTATCGGATAACATCAGGATTTGATCAGATGAAGACGACACAGATGGGCTACATCCCCCCAAGACCAATTCACCAATTAAAAAAACAAATACTGCTTTTTTAAGATTATTTAAAGCTAAAAAACCTATCATTATATATATTAATCCAATTTTTATATGAGATACGTTTTATACGGGGCACTCACTATCAAGCTTCATTTATATTAGCATTACACCAAGTGCCAATCCCATTTAATTAGGGATATTACTTCACTAAAACCTCATCTTCCGAAACAATCTGGCCATTAAACCATCCTTCGGCAATAATCTTATCACCGGTTATCTCCACATTATTCCATTGAAAACGCGTATCGCCTCTTGGCCCGGCATTTTTAATATTTGTGCCTAATAGCAGTGATTTATCTCCATTATATAAGCTTACCGAATCGCAATTGCTATACGCCCATATTCTGGCATCCTTTGCATGTTCTTTATTATCAGTCCATGTGCTTGGTACAATATATAACATGGGATAATCACTGGCTTCGCGATACATACTTTGATACATATAATACACATCCTTTTTGGTAACATGATCATGCATTATTAAACCTTTTTGATTCATAAAAGGAATTGGATTTGTATTACGCTCTAACCTAGGGGACGCAAAATCGAATCCGATCCACGCAAAATGCCCAGGGAAACTATCTTTATATGCTTCTCCTATCGACACTTTGTATTCATGTAAAAATGCGCCGTATTCTTGCGACCAGAATTCAGGTTTTCCTGAAGCACTATAATCCACATTGGCATCAAAAACTTCGTTGCTACGATTATTTACATCCACATCGGCACCATGCTCCCCAATAATCTCTTTTGGCTTATAAGATGCTGCCGTATTGCGATACCACCCTCCCCAATTCTGAGGTGAATAAACATCTACTAAATTTTGATTAGACTCATAATTAAAATTACAACCCGTTACCGTTCTATTGGGATCAAGTTCCCTGCCTAGTTTTACTAATGCACCAAAAACTTTATTAGACACGGCTTCACCACCTCCGGAGCGATCCGATTCGTTTCCAATACCCCAAATTATAACAGCCGGATTATTGTAATGCTGCTCTATCATTTCCTTCATCTGGCTTTTGCAATTCTCTAAAAACAATGGATTTTCAGAAGTACTTCCAGTTAAAGGGATTTCTAACCAAAGCATCATCCCCATTTCCATAGCAGCTTTTGCAAAAGCCTGATCACTTGGATAATGTGCATGTCGAATAAAGTTGAAGCCCGCGTCTTTGAGTAAACGAACATCTTTAACATGCTGCTCATTAGACAAAGCATAGCCTACGCCTTCCATATCCTGATGCCTATTGATTCCTCTAATAAGTAACTTTTCACCATTCAACTTAAATGGCTGATGATTGGCAAGAGAATAATATCTAAAACCAAATACACTTTCGAACTGATCTACCTCTATGCCATCCACACTTAACGATGATTTTACTTGGTACACATGAGGAGAATCCGGACTCCATAAAAACATATCTCCTATGGATGACTCCGATTGTGTAATAGTTACTGATTCTCCGGCCGGTATAATCTTTTTCCTTTTTAAAGTAGTTACTTCCTCACCTTTTGGGTTATAAACAACAGTAGTAAGCACGGTTGTTTTTTCCTTTTTAGAATAGTTTTTAATATGCGTATTCATGGTTAATACGGCAGCAGCCGCGCCACCGCAAACCGGGGTGTTAAAAACATTTTCAATTTTCACTTCATCCGTAATTGTTAACCACACGTCTCTGTAAATTCCACCATAAACAGCGTAATCAAAACTATAAGGATATGGAAGTTTCTCATCCGCCATCCAAGGAGCAATAGCCGAATTGTTCGTATTGTCGGCTCTTACCACTAAGGTATTTGATTTTCCGAAATTGATATAATCAGTTACGTCAAGTGAAAAAGCAGTATAGCCCCCTTCGTGCTTACCTACCTCTTTACCATTGACCCAAACTGTGGCCACTAAAGAAACGGCTTCAAACTCAACAAAAACTCTTTTCCCTGCATACTTATCATCCATACTAAATTGGGTCCGATAAAAAGCCGGACCTTTATACATGGTGCGATTATCTGGATCAAATTTAAAATCAAATCGTCCTTTAAACACATCGTCATTTACACCATCAATTCCACCGTTAAAATCGTGAGGAATGCTTACCGACAACCAATCCTGATCGTCGAATTTTGTTTTAAAACCATTTTTTACGTCTCCCTTCTTAAACTTCCACACATTATTATTTAATGAATAACGTGTGCGCTCAAATCCTTCGTCGGGACTAATGAAACTTAAAAACATCAGCGATATCAATCCCGATGCGATAAAAAAAATTGTATTCTTCATAATTTATGTTTCTAAATATTAATGTCTTATATGGATTCTATCTCTATTAATTCTTTTGCTGTAAGTCAAAATTCGATTGAACAGCTACGGCAACTTCAATAGTAGATACCTAACAGAGTCATTTAACAATGGGCCTATCATGGCTGGTTTTTAATGCGAAGCTTTATTGCATATCTGGCACAACAGGTATCATCAAATACGAGTACGAATAATGCGTATCAAGCAATCGAAATTCATCGTGGGGTTTGGCACGCCAGCTATTATCACCACCAACACCTCGTTGAGCAAGATCTATGTTTAAAACAACTTCATCTCGGGGATATACATCAATTGATCTTTGCCCTTTTTTTGTCAAACCGGCATCCAGATCCTCCGTTCTAAATCGTAAAGCCGACACGCTCAAAGGTTGCAAACCTTCTATTCTTAGCCCTACCCCTGCGTTATTAGTTAGGGTTAGCCAACGAACATCGGTTTTATTTCCATTAGCTTGTGGCCGGGTATAGGCAACATATTGGTCATCTACATGGCTTTGATACAAACCTAAATGCGCGCTATAATTACGATCCGAGTAATTTTCCCATGGACCCCTTCCGTAATAGCTTAAGCTGTCCATCTGCACGGGCAAAATCATGTTCATACCAAATCTTGGCATTTCAGGCAAACGATCAAGCGCTAGTTCAAAATCCACATCGGTTTTAATAGTTCCGTTTGCATAGATGGTATAGGTTAAAGAATAAAAGGATTGCACATCGGATAAAAACAAAGATATATCAATAGTTACAGCGTGGTCGGACTCTGTAGCTGTAAATTGAGATAGCTTGGTGTTTTTTCCGGCGGTACGCCAAACGTTACTTTCAATTTGCATTTTATTACCGAAATCGTTATCAACCGGAGCACGCCAAAAATCAGGCTCAGGCCCCTCCTGAATCAATTGGTTGTTGTCGTAAGTATACGACGACAAAGCACCGGTAAGCTTATTAAAAGAGATAGAAAAATGATCCCCTTTTATGACGTATTCCGTTTCCCCATCGGATACGCTGAGTTTAGATTCAGCCTCAAAGTTATGGTCTCTATCAAAGTAGCTATCCGAAGGAAACAGAAATTGCTCTTTAGCCACTTCGTGGTTTTTGGGAATCAAATCCGTTTCACTTTTGGTGTAAGCATATACATTTAAGCTATACTCCTCTCCCTTTTTAGCTTGGACAAATGAAAAACCGGGTTTTACAATGCGGGCTAAGCCTGGTGCTAAATCCACGAAAAAAGAGCCCTTTTCTACAGCTTTTCCATTGCGTAAAAGCTCCCACTCAAATCGGTAGTCATTCAGATTAGAAAAGAAAAAACCATTCTCAATTTCTATCTGCCCCTTCTCCAGATTAGATGCTCTAAAAAAGATGTTTTGATAAACCTTTTTAACCTCCATTAAAGCTGGCTGAGGTGAACGATCGGGAAAAACAATACCATTCATACAAAAATTTTCGTCATGCCATAAATGCCCACTTCCCAAGTGTCCGCCATAGCCCCAAAATTCACGTCCTGTCCCATCTTTGGCCAATAGTCCCTGGTCGACCCAATCCCAAATAAAACCACCTTGCAGATTAGAAGAACTGTAAATGATATCCCAAAACTTTTTAAAATTACCAGTACTGTTTCCCATAGCATGGGCATATTCGCACATAATGTAGGGTCGGTCCACCTTCTTTCGTAAGTGGTACTCCATAATTTCACTGAACTCATTGTACATGGGTGCAATAATATCTGTATTCCTACCTTCGTCCGCTTGCTCAAATTGAACCAAACGTGTTTTGTCATATTCTTTTATCCAATCATACGCATCAAAAAAAACAGGCCCGTTTCCGCATTCATTACCTAAACTCCATATAATAATAGAAGGGTGATTTTTGTCTCGTTCAACCATACTATATATCCTATCCATATGTGCCTTGTGCCATTCGGGCAAATAAGCGGGATGTTTACTTTTATCGAATGGCCCCTGCATTTCGGCTCCCATGCCGTGGCTCTCTATATTTGCCTCGTCAACAAGATACATTCCGTATTCATCACACAATTCGTAAAGCTCCGTTGAATGTGGATAGTGACTTGTTCGGATCGCATTGATATTGTTTTGTTTCATCAACCGAATGTCGTTTAAAATCGTTTCGCGATCCACATAGTGCCCTGTAGACTCATGATGTTCATGAAGATTTACGCCCTTAATTAAAATACGCTTGCCGTTTACCAGCAGATTTCCATTCGTAAGTTCCACACTTCTAAACCCAACTTTTATACTCGTGGACTCAATTACCTGATTGTCTGGATCTAAAATATTAACCAAAACGGTATAGAGGTTAGGTTTTTCGGCACTCCAAACTTTTATGTTATTTACATCCTGTTTTTTAAGGATGTATTTATAATCGGAACGAGCGGAGATAGTAACATCATTTGATTGGGAAACAAGTAACTTCCCAGTTTCATCCAATAAAGAAAGCGTGATTTTATTTTTCATCTTCTTATCGGATAGGTTGCGAAGCAGTAAATCTCCTTCAAAAACACCGTGTTTATACGTTTTATCCAATCCCGGTCGTAAAAAAACATCCTGAATACGTATATTAGAGGTGCTATACAAATAGACATCACGCTCAATACCACTCAAACGCCACATATCTGCATCTTCTAAAAAGCTGCCATCCGTCCAACGATAAACTTCCACAGAAAGCGAATTTTTCCCTTGGCGTACGTAGGAAGTGATATTGAACTCCGAGGGGGTTTTGGATCCTTGGCTGTAACCAACTTTTTGGCCATTTACCCACACGTACATTCCTGAAGTACCCGCTTCGAAATGTAAAAATACATGTCGTCCGTTCCAATGCGAAGGAATTTCAAAATCTCTACGATAAGAACCTACCGGGTTGTCCTTATCCCCAACCAAAGGAGGAGTGCTATTATGTGGGTATTTTCGATTGGTATAAATAGGAACACCATATCCCGCCAGTTCCCAGTTTGAAGGCACCTTAATTTCATCCCATTGATTCAGGTTATAATCTTCTTTATAAAAATCCACTGGACGTTGTGCCGGGTTGGGTGCCCAATTAAATTTCCATGTCCCACTGAGTAAAGTATAGAAAGGCGATGAAAGAGGTTTGTTTTTTAAGGCCATCTCCACGTTAGGATAATTGTAAAAAGTGGCTCTGGGTTTTTCCTGATTAATAACAAATACGGTGGGATCCTCCCACTCTCTAAATTCTTGGGCGTTAACCAATCCACCTAGACATATACAAGCAATTAAAAAATAATAAAACTGTTGATTCATGATTAAATTATAAATTAAAATATAACGAACTATATTTATTAAAACAGGAGAGGGAAATCAGGTTACTCCGAGAGGTGAAAAAAATTATGATTTTTCGGTATATTTTGATGGCGTAACTCCAAACTGCGACTTGAAGCATTTTCTGAAATAATCGAGATCAGAAAAACCGACCATGTAAGCCACTTCGGAAATGGAGTTGCTATTTTGGGTAATAATTTGGCCTGCTCGTTTGATTCGCAACATCCGAATAAATTCTACCGGAGAAAAATCTGTTATCGCCTTCAATTTCCTGAAAAGCTGAGAACGGCTCATACCCACATCCTGACATAGGACATCCACATTATACTCTGAATCACTCATATGAGATTCTACACTCTGAATGGCACTTTCTATGAATTTTTCCTCCATGGAAGGGATGTTCACTTTACCCGGAGACAATGCCAACCCTTTGCCGAATATCTGCCGCAATTTAATTCTATTATCAATTAAGTTTTTTATGCGTACCAGAAGATGGCCAATTTCAAACGGCTTTGAGATATAATCATCGGCTCCCAATTGGTATCCTTCCATTCTACTTCCTTCATTTGCCTTGGCTGTAAGTAATATCACCGGTATGTGCGATGTTCGTTCGTCTTCTTTTACAGCTTCGCACAGTTGAAAACCATCCATTCGTGGCATCATTACATCCGATATAATTATGTCTGGGAGCTTTTCAAATGCCAACTGCATTCCGTCTTCACCATCGTTTGCGGTAATTACAGAATAACTAAGGCTCAAACGTTCGGCAATATACTCTCGCAAATCCTGATTATCCTCAACCAGCAACACGATGGATGCATTGCTTATTTCAGTTGTTTCAGTATAAAAATTTTTCGAATCGGCTAAACTCTCCAGGCTTCCCTCGCCCAAGCCACTAAATACAACTTGGGGAGACAATTGTATATTATCCTCGGAATAATCATCCGCCGAGGCAGGGACTCTTAAAATAAATTTGGATCCCTCGCCTGGGGCACTGACCAAATCGATGCGACCCTTATGAACCATCGCCAGTTGATTTGAAAGAGAAAGACCAATACCGGTACTGGGGGCGCTAAAAACATCTTTATTAAAAGCATAGTACCTTTCAAATATCCTTTTTTGGTTTTCCAAAGAAATACCTACCCCATTATCCTGAACAACAATTTCAATTTCCTGATTTTGATTTTCATGTATAAAAACAAATACATCTATACTGCCTCCATTGGGCGTGTTTTTAAACGCATTGGATATAAGATTATACATGATTTTTTCAATTTTGTCGCTATCGAAATAAACCATTGCTTTTTCCACACTACAGTGGAAGTTATAAAAAACACCAGCATCTTCTGCTTTAAAAGAAAAGGCTTCAAAAATTGATCGGGCATAACTAACGATGTCACCTTGAGATATATTTAACCGAATATGCCCAGCCTCTATTTTAGAAATATCCAAAAGCTGATTAATCAACTTTAACAAGCGCAAGGAATTTTTATATATAAGATTAACCTGCTTTTTAAGTGAAATAGATAATTCGGGCATTACTGAAATTTCTTTTAGCGGAGAAATGATTAACGTAAGTGGAGTGCGGAATTCGTGAGAAACATTACTAAAGAAAATACTCTTGAAATAATCTATTTCACGGATTTTGTCCAACTCCATTTTCTCAATTTTCAGTCGCGATTCGGTTTTTTGTTTGGCCAGTACCAGCCGTGCAAAGCCAATAATTGATAAGGTTAACAATATTAAATAAAGTAAAAAGGCCTGCCATGTCTGCCATGGTGGAGGCAACACCTGAACAGCAAGACTCGCGCCTTCCATATTCCAAATGCCATCACTATTGGATGCTCGCACTTTAAAATTATATTTGTCTGGTTTTAAGTTGGTATACGTTACCGATCGTTGGGAACCAACCGCCACCCAGTCGTTATCAAATCCCTCCAATTTATATGCATATTGGTTGTTATCGCTATTTGTATACGACAGTGCAGCATATTCAATGGTAAGTACCGGCTGCTTGTAGTTGAGTACCACTTCATCTGCCTTTTCGATACTTTTTTTCAATGTTTTACTTTCAGGGTCGGCTTTAAAATTGGTATTCATTATTTTTAACCCTGTAAGTACTACCGGAGGTTTATAAGGATTTACCTTGATACTATCCGGAAAAAAAGAACTGATTCCATAAACGCCCCCTAAAAACACTTCTCCATTTGCAAACTGATAAATAGCCCCTGGGCGAAAGCTAACATCCAACAATCCGTCTCTAGCCCCATAATTAATAAAGGTTATTTCAAAATCATTTAGATTATTAAAAGTCACTATTTCGCCGTTTGTTTGGATAATAAGTTTAGATACCCCACCATCCGTTGCTGTCCAAATATTTCCATTGCTATCCTCAAAAATGGAAGAGACAGAATTTCCTGCCAAACCTTCATTGATGGAGAAGTTTCTAAATTTGCCCGAGTAATCCACAGCACACGACAGACCTGCTGAGGTGCCTATCCATAACATGCCTCGTCTATCCTGAAATATTTGTCGAACAAAACCATTGGATAAAGAAGATGCATCATTAAGATTGTGTCGAAAAACTGTAAATGAGTTGGTGTCTATATTAAATCTGTTTAAACCATTATTGGCACCTACCCATAAAACACCGTTTTGATCTTCGTATATGGTTGTAACATGCTTATGACTTAATGAACCCACGGTAAAAGGTGTTGATTCGTAAACAACAAAGCTGTCAGTCAATCGCTGGTGTACAAATAATCCATTTTGAGTTCCAACCCAAATGGTTTTTCTGCTATCTTCAAACAGAGCAGTACAAAAACCAGGCATAACCAACTCTGCTGCTGAGGGATCTGACTTGTATCGCCAAAGTCCTTTATTTGTGGCTACCCATGTAATTCCAAAACTATCGAATAATATGGCAGGTACATACATACCGGAAAGGTAAGATTTGTCATTTTGATCAATAACAAAACGATTGCTTTTTGATTTAAGAACTTGGCTGGGTAAAGAATAAAAGCCTGAATCTGTTCCAATTAAGCATTGTCCCTTAGCATCTATCTGAATGCAGTTAAAATGAACGGGACGAGGAGGAAAAATGCCTTTTGAAACACGAGGGGTAAAACGTTTAGAAAGCGGATCCCATTTGTCGGCATAGCCCTCCCAGCCTCCAAGCCATATTACCCCTGAACTGTCTTGAGTAATGGACCAAACTGCATTGTTACTTATGCTGTTTGGATTATGTATGTCGGAATAATAATATTCGACAGAATCACTTTTAGGATCAAAAACATTCAATCCATTCTCGGTACCAATCCAAACCACACCGTGGTTATCTTCAAATACAGAATAAACAATATTACTAGACAACTTTCTGCTGGCATTCCCTTCTGTATGAAAATGTGTAGAACTACCATTACTGAAATTTACACGAATAACACCTTGCCCACGCGTTGCAATCCAAATATTTTGTTTTGAATCTTGATAAAGATCCCAAACAAAATATTTGGGCGACTCATCGCTGTTATCCATGTATTGCAAAATATCGTAGTGCTGCTGTGTTCCTTTTTCTGGATCAAACAAAAACAGACCAAGGGAATAAGTGCCAACCCAAAAATTTTCACTCTTATCTTCCAAACACGCCATTACGGCTCTATTAAGTTGCTTTGATATAGGGTTTTCTTCCATGTAGTAACGATCAAATTTACCGGTTTGCTGATTCAGCTTATTTAAACCGTCCTCGGTGCATACCCAAATATCATCACTCTTATCCTGATAAATGCTAAGGACATCATTATGGCTTAAAGAATTTTCGTCCTTTTCATTGTAAACATATCGTTTAAAATAATCGTAGTCCGCTACATATCTATTTAATCCACCACCAACAGTGCCCACCCAGAGCACCCCGTTTCTATCTACCAACAAAGATCGAATATGGCTGGATCCAATACTGCTAACATCACCAGCAGTATATCTATACTCTTTTGTTTCGTAACCATCATACCGCCATAAACCATCGCGGGTGGCAAACCACATAAATCCGCTATGATCCTGGACAATGGCAAAAATAGTTGTCTCGGACATTTTTTTAGGAATAGCCCGTTCAAAGGCATAATCTTGCGAATAGCTAACTGAAATAAATTGACAAGCCACCATCATAAATAAAATCAAATTGCTCTTCATTGTCATTATGCTTCGCATTTAAAAAAGTAATGGTTTTAAAAATGTAAAATATCAGTATAAAAAACCTGCTTTAATTAAAAAAAATAAATTTCAAATAAAATATTCTCAAATTATAAACTTAAATTGATTCTACAACTTAATTTTTCAATCGTTCCAAAATAAGGGTGCCACCCAGACACCTCCCGACATAGAATTGGTGTGATAAATATACCAATTACCATCCACATCCTGTATGGGTTTCCCTCCTCCATCCACAAATACACGTTTATTAATATTTTTGGCAGCATAATGATCCGTAAAGGAAAAAGGATTATCGCTCAGATAGATGCGTAAACAATGGTAACGAGAAAGATTATCGTTATCGATTGGGCCAACCCATAAGTGCCATTTATCACCCCGTTTAATCACTACCGGGTTGGTAAAAAAACTGTGTTCGGGCCATGGTGAGGCAGGTTTATGGTTACCCAATGATTCCAATGGGTTCTGATTGCCTTCGCTCCAATCTACCAATGCCTGCTTCCGGTTGCTCCAATTTATTAAATCCGTACTGGTACGATACCCTATGCTGTGCTTAGCATACACGGTTTCGTTGGTTGCCGAGGCATAATACATGACCCATTGATCGTGGATACGAAGAATGTAGGGTGCTAGTCCGAAAGGTTTTTCGGTAAATATTTTACCGCGTTTACGTGGATTGGCTGTGCCAACTCGCTCCCAATTATTTCCATCTACCGACCGAGCCACGAACATGCTGTTGGGACCAAAATCGCCGCTGTTACCTAAATACCAGGGGTTAACAGCTTCTTCGGGGGCTTTGTACCAGCCACTCCACAATTGACCGCTCCCCACATAAAACATATAAAAATAATTTTTATCCACTATCACAAAAGGGTCGATCAAAAACTCTTCGCCAAATTCCTTTTCCACCTCCATTGCTACACCCTTATAAATCCACCCATTTGACAAACTATCGGATACAGCATGGATTATTTTGCCCGGCTGCCGAACGTCCCACACATTACTCGCTTCCATTACCTGACCAAATAAATGCCACTTATTATCGGGTCCGTAAACGATATTGGCGCGCTCAATAACCCAATCTTCTTGGACCAATTGTTCATTTTTAAATATATATACAAACTCACCCGGTGCCACCAGAGACGACCTTTCCCTATCTTCTATTTTCACCCAATCCTGTTCGTTTGGGGGAGCTATATCAGATAAATAAATATGATCCAAGCGAATCAAAGACCTTGTATTACTTTGCACTTCCAAGGCCAAGCGTGCTTCCTGTTTGTAGTATTTAGTCACGTCCCAGCCCCGTAAAAACAGGTCGTAAAAATTATTGCCAAATGCCTCCTCAACCACTTTGCCATCAAGCTCCAAAAAAACCCTTACATTCGGATGTAATTCTCCTGCCAAATAAAAATTTAAGTGATTTTTGGTGATTTTGAATTTAGGGCTCCTCAATATACCTTTTTGATTATTGCTGTGCCTTCCTTCAAGATGACCTGTTTCGAGGTAATAATTTCCCTTATAACCTATGGGTGCACGATGCCACTGGGAAATTTGATTGGTATGGACAGGCTTGCCAGAAACCAAGAAATTTTCCCCTTCCCAGTTCCATCCTGTTAAATCCCCATCCTCAAAATCAAATAAAACAATGTCTGTTTCTTGAGAAAAAAGAGGACTCATAAAGAAAGAGAGGATGAGACTAAAAATTAGTTTTACTGAACCCATAATAACATATAACTTACACTAAAAGATTCCATTGAAAAAAAGTAAAATTCAACTATGTCCAGTACCTTAACAAGACTTAGTTGAATAAAAAGAAATTCGCATTAAAAATAGAAAGGCTGGCCGTTTATAACTACCAGCCCTTCTTTTCATTTAACTCTTTAAAAAGACATATAATCAATATTCGATCAAGACTACTGTTTAATGATTTTGGTTAATCCGCTATTGCCATCGGCAAAATTTACTTTTACCAAATACACACCAGCGTTAAGACTTGAAACATCAATACTTGAACCATTCAATACATTAACTTGTAATACTTTTTGTCCAGAAAGATTGAAAACCTCCACAGACTGAAGTGAAGTTGCAGACTGAATATTCAATACGTTATTAACCGGGTTGGGCCAAATAGAAATATCTGAGTTTGCAGCATCAATTCTTTTCACAGAAGTAGGAGGAGTATATCCTTCCAAAAGTAATCTACCTGTAGAGAAGGTACTTCTCCAAGCCAAATTGTCGCGGTTGTTCCAGGCAAAATAATTTGCATCTAAACCTGCTAATTTAAAACCCAAATCAAAAAATAATGATTTCCTCTCTTTAAATGCAGCAACCATGGCAGGATCTGTTGAGGCTACACTCCAAGGAATTTTTGCTTCTAGAATATAACCTTCAAATTCATCAAAAGATTGCGCGGCTCTCCAAATCCATTCAACACCTCTATTGGTATAGGCAGTAAGCTCCTCGGAACCAGCTGCACCAAATTTCAACTTTGAAAATAAAAAACCATTCTCATTAGACGCACCATCATCGTAACTAAGGTGAGCATCAGTTGGTCTTACCCCCACAGTAACGGTAACTTCATCAACACCTACTGTCTTTGCTGCATCAGGCACAACAACTTGAGAATAAAGATAAAGATTAACTTCATCATAGGCACTCCAATATTTAGCAGAAACTCCTTCTATGCCAACAACACCATTGGTCCAGTTATTAACATCATGGCCCTCGCCTGTGTAAATACCTTCTAAATTGTCAGCATCCAATTCAAGAGTAGCAGTAGTGCTAAGAATATTTACATCTTTTCTTTCCGCTAACGTTAAAACACCTAACTTCATACTTGATTCCCATGCGGTATTGTCATCGTTTGACCATGCCACATAATTTGCTGCTGCATTAAATTTATAAGCCACATCGAAATAAATAGTTCCTTGACCTGAACGATAGTCTGCTTTGAAATTATCGATTAAGGTTTGATTGGTTGAAATATCATTCCAAGCAACACGTGCTTCAACATTGTAACCGCTAAGTATCACAGGAAAGCCTTCAACTTCAACTTCTACGTCTGCAACCTCTTCATAAATCCACTTAACATTTCTTCTAACTTTTGCCACACCTGCAACAGCAGCGCTACTTCCTGCACCACCAAAGGTGATCTTTGAAAAAAGGAAGCCATTGTCATTCGGCTCACCTAAGTCAAAACTATAAGCAGCTCTATCTGGATCTAAGCTAATGGTCATACTAATTTCATCCTGTCCTGTTACAGTCGTTGTTTCAAGACGAAGCTCAGAATAAATAAAGAGCGAATCGGCAGTGTAGGAAACATCGAATTTAGCAACTACATTTTCCACCACATCACCAGTCCAAACAGCAATATCCTTTGTATATGCTCTGGTGTAAACATTAACATCTTTTGTAGCATCTAAAGTTCCACCTGAAAACACTTGTGGCATTACAGCTGTTTTTGGAACAAAATCCTGTGCAATAGCGGTCAATGCAACCATTGCCGCAAATAGCATTGTAAACATCTTTTTCATAATAAATAAAATTAAATTAATAAATAAAAATAAGTAGTGATCACGAAATATTTTAAGCTATTCTGATAGTGCAAGAGGGCTTAACTAGGTTGTATATATTGCAGGCAAAACGCCAACAGTCAGCATCATTGCACTGCTTTATGTTTTTTAATTTACAGTCATGGCCCGCGTCATCTTTTTACCCTTCATCTGCATCCGATAAAGCAATGGTCCACTGCTATTATAATGCTTGGGACTATATTGTACGCTATATTTTCCGGGTGATTGAAACTGGTTAACCAATACATTTGTAATAACCCCGCTATAGTTAATTACGTCTAAACGGACAGTTCCGGCCTGCTCAATCACATATTCAATGGTTGTAGAATTTAACACTGGATTAGGATAATTCTGTTCCAAAGAAAAATATGGATTGCTTAAAGCGTTCTGGTCTCCGATAGATGTTGGACCGCTAATCACTTGATTTAATAATCGTCCAAAAATTAGTAGTGCTTCATTAGTAAAATGGGCATCCGAACTAGCTGCGCCAAACCATGCAGCGCGGGCTGCGGGGGCTGATAGGTTAACCATACTGCTGCCTTGCACATACGAGAATAGAACTGCTTTTTCGGTTTCATTTTTACCGGTAAGCAATATCTCCGCTCCAGCAGCAGGGATACCATAGGCCATATTAAAAGACTGGCTATAAAGATTTACGTCTCCTACAAATCCATCTAAAACAGAATTGTTAGAAAGTGCATTCGCTGTGGCAGTTGAGCCATTCATGGTTCCGTAGTCCGTTCCTGCGGTAGGTCCGGTTAACTTCAGAATCGCAAACAAGGCACTATTGCTTACTATTAAAGGAGTGGCCCTATTGACAAATAAACTACCTACGGCCACATCTGTTACTGTTCCGGAAAGTACGATGGCCACTCTTCTATTTGCATGTAAAGCAGCCACATTACTTTGCGTTTTATGATAAACCGTATAGCCTTCTTTCAAAATTTTACCGTACAATTGTTCTTCGCTCTCCGTCAATACCTCGTCACCCGTAACTAATAAAACGCTGCCTTTTGATGGGCTTGGATTCACATCAATAAATACCTCATTAGATGTAGTTTCATTTCCGTTGTTATCCTTGGCAATTGCGGTTAAAGAATACCGACCCGGTGCAGCCGATGGAATAGTAAAATGATAGGGTGCTTCCGTTTTGGTTTCAAAAAGTTCCCCATCCAAGTAAAACCTCACCTCCTTAATACCATCTTCCACATCAGCAGAAGCAGTTTTAACTACCAAATCGTCTCCTTGCAAAAATACTTGCGATGCATTTGGAGCATGCAGCGTGACAAAAGGACTTCGATTACCGATAAAATGATTGTAATCCCATACCTGCTGACCAGACCACGTAAGATTGGTTGGATTATCGGAACTATTAATCTGTGATCCTCCACCATTACCTGTTGTAGTCAATTTTATATTATCGCCACCATACCAATGCCACCACAAAAGACCAACTCCATGCGCAGAGGCTACATCTATTGAAGATTGAAATGCCCTTGGATAGTAAAGGTTACCTTCCTCCGGTTTTGTTCCATACTCACCAATCATAACCGCCAGACCCTTTTCTTTGATTCTTTCAATATAGTCGTGCATGCGATAGCTTAACTGCGCAAGACCACCCACATCCCATTGATCATAGGTATGAAAACTAAACATGATATTTTCGTAGGTCTTGTCATTAAAATGAATCAATCGATCGCCTGCCGTTAAAATGGAACTATTTGATTCTATTACAGGTTCGGATGAGCGAGCTCCGGCATCCTGACCCCAAAAATGGGCATCTACTACAATAACATTCTTGTTGTCCTGCTCATCGCGAATGACCTCAATAACCTGCTGATGCATGCTTACCCATTGGTCAATTTGTTCTGGAGAGTCCTCGGTTCCCGGTTCATTCATGATATTGTACCACACGTATGGATTGTCGCCATAGAGGTCTATCACATCGCGCCATGCATCCATCAAATCGTACAACTTATCATCTTTATAATACGAACCTGTTTGATCATGAAACTCAAACATAACCACCACATTCCGTGATGTAAAAGCATCTACAATGGGCTGCATGTCAAGTATGGTTTGAAACGGTGAATTAGCCGAGACGTTTTGACCATTCCAATAGTAATCATATAACCTACAATTCACACGAATCATGTTAAAACCCCAATCATCAACAATCTTGGTCACCTGATTTGCGGGATTACCGGGCCATCCCCATTTCATACCCGACACATTTACTCCTTTAGGTATAAACTGATTGCCATCAGGACCAATAATTTTAGACCCCACAATTTGAAAACCTGCACCCATCATGTTTGTCTGAAAAATAATAGCAAACATCAAAAAGACTATAGTACATTTTGCTCTCATATCCTATCCTCCCTTTTAATTTCGTTTAATTTGTCGTTTGGAAAAAAAAGCCCCATTCCCCACGGTTACACCATATATAGTTCCGTCAAGAGGGTCAACACCGATTGATTTCCAGCGCAGTGCTCCATAAGAATTATCATAGATATTTTCCCAGGTTTCGCCTCTATCATTAGAAATAAATACACCCGATTCACTGGGGGACCAAAAGAGCGGTTCGGAGGCCACTATTATTTCATTTTTCAAAAATCCTCCTACAGCAATGGAGCTAGCGTTAAATAAAGTATCGTCTTTAGGAAAAACTTTATCCCAAGTATCGCCATAATCATAACTGCGCCACAATCCCTCATTAATGAAACCGGCGTAAATCAATCCGGGTACATTTTCATCGGCTTTAATATCCACCAGTACAGAAGTGGAGTCTTTATGGAAAGGCAGTCCCCCACTTATATCTGTGGTTGATTCCCCATCATTATCCACTCTAAATAAACCTTCTGTCCATTCCCCAAAATAAAGTGTACCAGATCTGTGTGGATCGACACATAACAATTGGTTGGTACCACACACATTTTTTTGTTGTCCATAGGTCACAGACAATAATTCATTTTCTATGAAATTCATATAATGAGGCAGCGTTTTGATATAATCCGGCAGTTTGACATTTAACTTCTCCCAGCTTTCGCCCCAATTCGATGTCTTATATAAGCCGGCTCCTTGTTCCAACGACCTGTCGATATAAGCATAAAAAACACCAGGAGTGTGATAGTCTTCTTTAAGTGCCTGAACGGTAAGATAATTTTCAAATGTTTTAACCACACCAAATGTTTTACCGTTATCTCGGCTTAAAAGAATGGCAGAACCAAATTCACCCATCCAGTCGCGTTTGCCGGCAAACAGAATAAGGTTTGAGTTGAAGCGTGAAAATACAATCGCCGTAGAGTTTTTATATTCGGTAGCTGCCGGCAACTGTTGGTAAGTTTTACCATAATCTACACCTATAAATGGCCTATGATCTGGCATCACAAATCCAGACCTACCCTCAACAACAGGATCTACAACGAGGTTTTCTATGCAAACTGTTTCGGTACCTTTAAAATTGTTTCCATTCCAGTTTAAACCATTATCTTCACTAACCGAAACACCGTACCAATTGGACATGTACAATCGTCCTGAAACATGCTTATCAACTAAGAGATCTGAAATAGCCCATCCAATATATTCCTCTGTTCGTATGTATGACGGATAGTTTTTAAAATTATCAAATGAATAATCGGCAACAGGATTCCATGTTTGTCCTCCATCCGTCGATTTATAAATTGGAACCAAAGGAACTTCCGTATCCGATCCACTTCTAGCGGGAGCAGTGTATACAATCTGCGGATTATTGGGATCCACAGCAACGGTGTTATAACGTACCGTTTGGGTTGGTAATCCTGCCATCGCCGATGTAAATGTCAGCCCTCCGTCCACGCTTATGACAATACCCTTATTATAAGTAGAGGCAATAATTTTTTGTGGGTTATCGGCAAAAAAATCGAGTTGCGTGAACCCCATATTTTCCTTTTCATAAACCAATTCCCACGATTGCCCAAAATCTGCACTTTTGTACAAACGACCCTTTTTAGGTCTATTTTCTGTAGAATCCGCCATAAAATAGTCTTTCATGCGCATTTCATCCAGTGTAGTTACATACAATAAGCCTTCTTTGTAAGGATGAAAAACAACATGACTTATAGGCTCTCCTTTTAATCCTGAGAATTTCCAAGTTTCGCCCAAATCGTTGCTTACCCAAACCCCTTTACTATAGCCACCAGCCGCTACAAAATCTTTGTTAAAAGGATCCACTTCAATTCTTTCGCCGTACACACGATTTGGTCCGTTCCCAAAAAAATCTACCTCTTCCGTTACGCTGCGCCAGCTTTGACCTCCATCCGTGCTTTTGTGAATCTCCCCAACCATCTGATGTTTTCTGGCTTCTCCCGAACCCCGAAACATAATGTTAGGATCGTGCGAGCTGATGCACACCGCTTCTGTATTTTGGTTATATCCATGCTTTAAACCACTATTTACCAAATGCCATTCCTTACCGGCATCCACACTTTTGAATAAACCAGCCACATCGCATCGGGCAAAAATTACATTCGAGTCAGATGGATGTTGAACCAAACCCGTGATATAACCTCCACCACCTAGATAGGATTGTTGCCACGTAAATTCTACATTGCTATTGTTTTGTTTTTCCGAATGATTACATCCAAACAAGAGTAACCAGAAAGGAAGAAAACATATGTACCTGTTAAGGACCATAATAAAAAGATTATAAAATATTGCAGGCTGGAAGCATCCGGTATTAAAACACCGGATGCATATCTAAGCCATTAATTGTGAGATGATCAATTGTTAATAGCCATTATTTTGAGGCATCATGGCAGTACCCAGCACGTCTATTTCGGCTTGGGGGATAGGGAATACTTCATTTACACCGTTCACAAAATTTGCTCCTTTCACATTGTTCCATTTCGAAGCAAAATTTCGCATCACGTTTCCAACGCGATTAGGCACTATTTCACTTTGTCGTACCAGGTCAAAGAACCGCTCACCTTCCAATGCCAATTCTACCCTGCGCTCATGCCAGATAATGGTTCTTAATGCTGCTTTGTCTGTTACAGTAATATCAGGCAGAACTGAAGAAGCAGGCACTGTGGCCCAGTCGTAACTTAGAAATGGGCGCTCATCAATACCAATAAAATTACCTTTTCCACCAAAGTTGATATACGGTCTAATATTTGCCCGGTCAGTTTTGGAAGAGTTTCTTGCCCGACGTCTAACCTCATTCAATTTTGCCAATGCTTCACTGGAATTTCCGATTTCATTGGCAGCTTCAGCATGCATTAAGAGCACATCGGCGTAACGAAAAATGATCACATTATCACCGTTATTCTTGTAATCATCATCAGGAGCTTCGCTAACCGGTTTAATCACTTTTCGACTATACATGTAATGTTCATTGGCGCCATTGGCCTGAGCATTGGCATCTAATTTAAAGTTTAAAGCTGGTCGATAAATTGAATCACCATGAAAGATAAAGGTCGATACAATTCGTGGATCTCCTATTTCGAAAGCATCCAAAAGATCTAAGGTTGGCGTATTCATCCCCCATCCTGCACTGAGGCCAAATTCACCTTGCCGGGGCCGTTGTGCATTAATCATATCACTTGGATTGCTAAACTCAGGAGATGGCGCAGTAACAAATTCAAAAATAGATTCTTTACCAAACTCATTATCACCAGCAGAAGTCCAACCACGATCCCAAATTCTCATAAAATCATCTTCCAGCTCATAAACGTTTGATTGAATAATTTCTGAAGTAATATCAAAACACTCCTGGTATTTTTGTTGGTATAGATAAATCTTGGCCAGTAATGTTTTTGCGGCTCCTTTGGTAGCTCTTCCAAGTTCGGCCTCACTATAGGTATCAGGAAGAAAAGGTATGGCAGTCTTCAGATCGGACTCCAAACGGTTATATATTTCTTCTTCCGTGGCACGTTTTGAAGATTCTTCACCAATGGCAAAAACAGGACTAACACCACCATAGGCACGATTTAACCAGAAATAATTTAAGGATCTGAGAAATAACAATTCCCCTTTGTACCTGTTCTTTAAAGCCTGAGGTATTGAAGTGCTTTCTTCAATCATGCTCAAAGCCCAATTAGTTACAAATATCTTCTTATACTGACTCTCCCAAAAATTGAAAGATTGTACATTACCTGAACCACCTTCAAATTTCTCGAGTTCTCGCCAACCAGGCTGATCGTTTTCACCACTACCAGCTTTAAAAGCATCATCACTTATACCATCTCCTTGAAGAAATCCCTGCCAGTTTTTCCAGCGTATATTGGGATATCCACTTGCATTTGAAGTAACATTCATCGAATAGGCTGTTGTAACAGCCGTAGCAGGATCAACACTATCCGGAGAAGGATTTACTAGTACTGGGATCTCTAAGAAATCCTCACTACAAGCTGTAAAACTTAAGGCCAGTAGTAACAGCCAAATGTTCTTAAATATAAATTTCATATATACAATTTTATTGGGTTTATTCAAAAACTGCTATTGCTCCAACACTCAACCATCGACACGAGCAGCTTTACAAGAAATTTTAATAGTAATCACTTTAGTTAAAATGTAAGTCGTACACCGCCTAGTACAGTGCGACCCACAGGATACACATACCTGTCAACACCAAGTTCGAGGTTGGTTGAACCGGCGGTTCCCAATTCAGGATCCAATCC
Organism: Saccharicrinis sp.; assembly: GCA_024635585.1. GTDB lineage: Bacteria > Bacteroidota > Bacteroidia > Bacteroidales > Marinilabiliaceae > Saccharicrinis. The sequence continues at coordinate 45,263 of JAGXIP010000009.1, forward strand.
TTCGTAATTGGTAAATGTGAAAAGGTTTTCACCTGTTACGTATATCTTTAAAGCTGCTCCCTGACTAATAGCATTCATCCATCGCGAAGGCAGGTTGTAACCCAAGGTGATGTTCTTTATCCGCATATACGATCCATCAGACAACCACCAATCCGACAAACTATGGTTGTTGTTACGACTCAGGTGATTTAGTATGGGTTCAGAATTGGTACTGCCTTCACCATTCCAAGCTGTCTTATCGATACCTGCAATCTGGTTGAAGCCGGCATTATACCCTTTATAGTTATAAAACTTCTGGTACATAAAAATCTCATTACCATATTGTCCTTGTAAAAAGACATCTAGGTCAAAGCCTTTGTATTTGGCACTAAAATTAAAACCATAGGAAAATTTTGGGTGAGGTGTACCTATTGTGGTCCTATCATCGTCGTTAATTTTTCCATCAGGAATGGGATTGCCATCCTCATCAAAAGCGCCGGCAAGGTCAGCATAAATAAAGTCCCCAGGCTTGGCAAAGCGTTGGATAAGATTACCATCTGCATTCACATAATTATCAACTTCTTCCTGGGTTTGAAATACACCCATGGTTTTATATCCGTAGTATTCAGCTATAGGTTGACCCACAAAGGTGTTACTGATACTACCCCCTATCCGGCCGCTTGATTCTGAGACCAAATTATCAACGCCTTGACCAAGACTCAATACCTTGTTTTTCACAAAAGATATGTTACCGCCAAAACTATATTTGAAATCACCGTCAAAATCTCTATATCGTCCGGTTAATTCAATACCCTTATTCTCTATTTCTCCAGCATTAGCCCAAAAATCATTGGTCCCGGAAGATAACGCTTGTGGCAGTACCAAAAGGTTGTCAATGGTGGTACGCTTAAAATAATCGAAAGTAAATTCTACTTTGTTACGTAGAAAAGTCATATCTGTACCAAAGTTGGTTGTTTCCTGAGTTTCCCATCGCACCAAAGGATTTGCATTATTGGCGGGTAAGTATCCAGTCTGGAATACCTCATCACGGCCAAAAGCATAGCGGGTATCCGGGCGCTGTAATATGGAAAACACATACGCATTATTTGGAATACTTTGGTTTCCAATCTGTCCCCAACTAGCCCTGAACTTGACTGAATTAACCCAAGACAAATCTAGTGACTTAAAGAAATTCTCCTCGTGCAAGTTCCAGCCTGCAGATACAGAAGGGAAAACTCCCCATCGATTATCATTGGAAGCAGAAAATCTTGACGTTCCATCTCTACGTACATTAGCAGTTATCATATATTTATTATCGTAGGAGTAGAATGCACGTCCCAAATACGACATCAAAGCGTGCTCGCGTGCTCCGCCATATACTTCTCTGGCTCCTGTGGTAGAATTAATATACCAAAAAGCTTTATTGTCACTTGGTGTTTCACGTCCTATAGCATCCAGATTCTCAAATCGGAAATGCTCACGGGTAAAACCGGCCATTAACGAAAAGGAATGTTTACCTAATGATTGGGTGAAAGTGGCCGTATTGGAATTGACCCAATTGGTATTTAAATCATAATTCCTGTAAACAGCGGATTGGTCATTTCTTTCTGTGGCATTGGAATAATATTCCTGAGAAAAGTTGTAAAAATCATCCGTAATTACATTTATTCCAAATTCACTTCTAAGCACCAAACGTTCATCTAAAAACTCACCCTGTAGAAAAACATTTCCAAACAAAGACCGGGTTTTAGTATAGGCATTATCCTGCTCTAAAGCCCGAGCAATATTATAGTTTGAAGTGGACTCAACTGCGCTATATTGATTATATACTTTTGAAATATCATATCCGGCAGCAGCAGTATTGGCAAGTTCATCCTCGGTTTGCCATTTATCCTCCAAAGGAGATATCTGATAAGCCAAAGCTATCGCACCACCTTCTGCGTTATTCTCATTAATACCTCGTCGTTCTGATTGCGAATAACGCACACTGCTTCCAAACTGAAAATAGTTTAAAAAACGGTAGTCTGTATTAACGCTGAAATTGATTCGGTTGTAATCGCTACTTTTTATATATCCCTTTTGGTCAAAATAACCCAAACTTGTAGCATACTTAAAATCTTCGGTACCTCCGGCCATCGAAAAATCATAGTTCTCGATAGAACCTCCCTCGCTTCTCAAAATCTCATCCCACCAGTTGGTGCCTTTACCCCACTCACCCTCTTCTTTCGCAAGAAAGGCTGCCGGCACAGGACGCCCGGCATTGGCATAAGTTAATTTAGCCAAACGAACGTACTCTTCTGCATCGGCCAAATCAGGTGAATTCACAGGATTTGTAACACCTTTGTATGCATTAAATGTAATGACAGGTTTACCCGCTTTACCTCGATTGGTTGTAACGATAACCACACCGTTAGATCCTCTGGATCCGTAAATAGCAGCTGAAGCAGCATCTTTCAAAATATCAATCCGATCAATGTCCGAAGCATTTACTACATTCTCTAACTTCACATTATCGGCTAGAGGAACACCGTCCACAACAAATAAAGGCTCATTACCACTGTAAATAGACCCCATACCGCGGATACGGATACTTGTACCAGACCCGGGAGCACCACCATTGGCATTAATTTGCACTCCGGCAACTCGACCCTGTAAAGCGCGATCAACTCCAGGGGCAGGAACATTCTGAAAATCCTCGGCATTGATAGCAGCAACGGAGCCGGTCAGGTCACTTTTCTTTTGCGTACCATAGCCCACAACTATCAATTCATCCAAACTTACAGAACTTGGACGTAGACTAATATTGTGAATAAGGGTTGTACCTACCTGTTCCTCCTTGGAATCATAACCTATAAATGAAAACACCATAATATCTTCAGGAGAAGCATTAAAGCTATAGTTACCGTCAAAATCGGTTATGGTTCCTGTGGTTGTACCTTTAATAACCACATTAACCCCAGGTATTCCTTCATCGGTTTCCGCATCTATTACCTTCCCTGTTATTACCTGCTGGGAGTAAACCATCGTTATTCCCAAAAGCATAAATAATAATGTTAGAATTCTTTTTTTCATAAAATGATATGTTTAAATAGTAAAAATTTAAAATGCTTTTGATAATGAATTTATCCCACTTACTTTTTTTGGAATAATCATTACTGTAAAATTATGCATCATCCTGCATTTTAACCCATGCCTAATAATTCATTGTAACAGGGTTAATCGTCCTACGCCACCTTTTAATCGGTCAATATAACCTGACAAACTGGTCAAACGCAGTAAAAGCTCACATTTGTTAACTTTTTTTACCTTAACTAAAGTCAAAATTTTTAAATTTAATATTAGTCTTTCAGTTGCAATCAAAACAAAATGAATCCTATTTAATATCCGAATTTTCAGAAAATGAATGAAAATTTTCATACAACTTTACAGCATTTACTTTAAGTATAGAAGTGTATCCTTCTATTGCTAAACGAGCCATATTATTTCCCATGTAATTAGCTACCGCGTTGTCGTCAAATAAATCTTCATGATTCTTAATACGTGAATCGGGATGTAAAATTCTATTTTTTAATGATTTGAAAAGCTCCCTATATCCGCCAAAATTCCACGACATATTGCCGTATGGAGCGTCACTTGCACACATGAGATTCTGAATGAAGGGCATTCCTTTTAGTTGATAGGATATTAAATCGCTTTCGATGTGTGTATCCCGCTTGGCGCTTAAAACATATTTCAGATTAGGATATTTCAAACCTAAAACTCTAGCTTTGATATAAGTCTCATCCGCCTCAATATAGGAAGCACCTCCGCCACCCATGTGAATAGCGATAACCGGTCGCTCCTTGGCAAAGGCCACTACTTTTTCTAAACCCTCAACTGGTGTATATGGCGTATCAGCTCCAAAATGAAAGGCAGGGATGGCTCCATAAGAGTAGATTTCCTCAACAACTCTAAAAACTACATCACTATCAATCATAAACTGGTTCTGAGCCGGATTTATCTTGATAATAGGAAAGCCAAAATCCTGCACACAGATCTTAATCAATTGACTTGTCAGCTCCATATCTGTTGCTTTAGGATCAACCCATCCCCCGGGAATAAACCGATTGGGATAATTGCTTACCGCTTTATAAATATATTCGTTGGCCTTTAGTAGTGACTGAAAATTAAAACCTTTGGAATCAGTGTAACTTGTAACTGAAGGGTTTTGCCAAACAAGACACATATCCACACCAGCCATTTCCATATTAGCCAGTGCCATATCAATATTGATGGGTTTACCCTGATAATAGTTGTTGGATAAGGCTCTGGCTTTTAAACTTTCGTCAGTGATGGCTTCAATATCTGAAAGATGCACATCACTATCAATCACTAAGTTGCCATGTTTAGGTTTCAAGTAGTTCAACCGATTCAATATTTCATTAACCAGATCTGTCTTCATTCGTTTATAATTAATAATTTTTATTAAACAATTTTAAACAAACAAAAGGTGATATGTAACGTTTTTTCTCTATTTTTAACTAGATTTCACCGGGAGCGATACCGAAAACATCCCACACAAATAAACGATGCGGGTACCATATGGTATTTAAATTACATCACTAGTAATAAGCACATTACACAGCTACTTCACAAACTTAATTCTTTATGAAACCCAGGAAAATTACCATTAACGATATTGCCAAGGAACTAAATATCTCAAAATCTACAGTTTCGCGGGCTATAAGAAATCATTCGGAAATAAATTCAGAAACCAAAAAAAGAATTTTGGACTACATAAAAAATATAGGGTTTGAACCAGATGCTTTAGCCAGAAGTTTAAGAAGTGGACTAACCCAAACTATTGGCGTAGTTATACCGGCATATCATATTCCTTTTTACTCCATTGCGATTTCTGGCATACAAGATTATGCATTTGAGCAAGGCTATCAAATTATGATATGCCACTCAAACAATAAAATAGAAATCGAAAAAAACAATATTAAAGCACTTTTAAACTCTAAAGTAGATGGTTTAATCATTTCGGTGGCCGAGGATAGCAATACCAACCAACACATCAGAACTTTAAAATCTATAGGACTACCTTTGGTAATGTTTAACAGGGTAATTGAAGATATAAAAGCATCAAAGGTGGTTGTGAATGATTATTATGGCGCATACGATATGACCGAATTCCTTTTAAAGGGTCGTAAACGAAAAATAATTTACTTTAGTGGACCATCTAATCTTCTGTTATCCGCAAACCGAAAAATGGGATTTGTTGATGCCATTCATAAAAACAAGATTGACGATGGCAATTGGGAAGTAATAGAGGGTGATTTTTCGGGAAAAACAAGCTATCTGACAATGAAGGAAATTCTTAATAAAGAGAATGAAATAGATACTGTTTTTTGTGTATGCGACGAGGTGGCCTTTGGTGTAATGAAAGCAATTAAAGAGAGAAATTTAAAGATCCCCGGAGATATAGCGGTTGCAGGGTTTACGAACGAACCTGCATCCGATTTGGTGGAACCCTCGCTAACAACCGTTGATCAACCTATATACGAGATTGGACGAACTGCAGCCAAACTATTATTTAACCAAATAAACAATGACAACCTGCCGGCCGAATTAGCTGTTTTAGACACCAAACTAATTATTCGTAATTCAACGAGATTAATAAATCCCTAAATATCTTTGCTTGGTTATCCATAATTTAGCATTAGCCCGTTAACAATAACCCGAAAAAAAATGGAGGATACAAATTTGTAGATTTTAAGTGGTATGCGGATGGTAAAATGATAAGTAACAAACCGTCCTATTCTGCAGGAAACTCATCAACAGACCTCCTCAATGAAAATACTGAATATATGATAACTCTGGAAGATGAAACCGGGGAGAAATACCATACTTGCCCAACTAAATTAACCTTGGAGAAATTAAGTCAGTATATGATATATCCAAATTTTGTACAAGTTGGAGAAACGATTAACGTTGAAACCATTTTTAATAACAGTCAAAATACAGAAAAAACAAAGCTTGATGTCAGCAATATGAATGGAAGCATTGTTTACTGTCAAAACATTGAAGGAAGCACATCGAGTTTTGAAATGGAGGATCCTGGCTTTTATGTCGTCCAATTGTCCTCAGGCAAAAACGTTCGTGTAGCAAAGTTGTTAGTTAAAGAATAAGTTACAAACCCACATTGTCCAAATATTATCTATTCCGATGCGTAACTATCGATAAAACACAGGCGTCCTCGTTAAATTTGATTTGATAATAGTGAACAATTATCAAATCAAATTTGTCTGGGATACCCACAAAATAGTTGTTTTTCCGTACGATACTTTATGATTATTGCCATCATGCTTCCCACTACTAATCAAGATAAGAGAAGAACAAAGCACCTGAACGTAATACTACCGTGGAGTAACATACTATTCTCAAACTGCACATTGGAACTTGCATCATTATTTGTGGTAAGCGAAATTATCAAAATGAACATGTACATTGCATGATCTTAATCCAAATGATACGTTGTATTCAGAGAATAAGAAACAATGGCTGAGGCTAGATGGGTCCAGTTATAATTTTGTTTTCCCAAAATAACAGATGACTTTTCAATACCCACAAAATAACCTTGACCCGTTTTGCAGGGTTTGCTACGTAACTTTCTGAAATTAAGCCGAATCATTTTCGAAAATTTCCACTGATAGGACTACGGATTTTTTTCTGTAAAAGGGGACATTTTCAGAACCCTTCAGGTCATATATTTCTTTTGTTTTAGATGTGCACTCGGTACACTCACGAACCGACAATACCTGATCGTTGATCTTGATTGTATTCGTTGTCACCCACTTTTGCGTGTTCATTATCCTTCGGATCTCTCTCCAATCCAAGCAGTAGCCTTTTTGTGCTCACAAATATACTGGATTCGTTAAGTTTGAAGCTATTTTTTTTATCATTCCGATTATATCCTGACAATCGTTGAGGTTTATATATAAAGATATTGGGTAACATGTTACTGACCTCGACATTTGGCTTTATGATTTAGTGCATATAATGGCCAAAAACCTTAATAGTTTAGTCATTACGATGTCCTATTATTTTTATTTCTGGATAAATGCTCTATCAAAATAAACAAACCCTTTCCGATTTAAGTTTTGTGTTTCCCCCTCAATTTTTACCTCAACAACTCATCACTCCACCATAATATGATACACTCCGTTGATAAGGACTTTCTCATTTTCTAGTTCTTCTCCTTGCAACTCCGTGTAAGCAGCATTTTCACGTCCGGTGTTTACTTTTGTTTTCTGATAAAAATAAGCCACTTCCGTTTCCTTTTGAAGCACCAAAACAAAATGTGCATTTTCTGCCTTTAATATAGCCGAGGTGGGCACAGCAAAGGATGTATCGGACGACAAAATAATATCACCCTCCACAAATTGATGACTCACTAGATTACTTTTATCCTGTATTTGAGCATAGCAAATCACAGCTTTGGTTGCAGGATCGACAGACTTACCGATGCTGCTTATCGTTGCTTGCAATTTATCTTCTTCCTTGTTACCCAGATAGAACTCTACCATCTGGCCTGTAGCTATTTTATTGATATCGCGGCCAAACACCGGGATTGATAGGCGAAAGGACGACGCATCGATAATTTCGCTAAGCACTGAAAGGGGCTCCACAAATTGACCTACTGAAGCATCTATCTGAGAAACGTACCCTGCAATGGGAGCCTTGAGGGTGTAAGCATCAGAGAAAGCACCATCAGCAATTTTAGCCGTATTTAAGCCTGCACTTTCGAGCTTCATTTTTAATGCATTGCTTTTAGCTAGTTCTACTTTATACGTATTTTCGGATAGGGTAAAGTCCTTTTTTGCGCCAATATTTTCATCGTATAACGTTTTTGCTCTTTCGTAATCCATTTTTAAGCGCTGCAGGTTCGCTGCCGACTCGGCATAATCCTTTTGTAAATCGATAATAGCATGACCCGACACCGTGAGCAGCGTTGTTCCTTTTTGCACATTCTGTCCAGTTACGGCATGGATACTTTTTATTGTTCCAGCCACCGGTGCACTTATGATGGCTCTACCGTTGGGAGCAGGCACTACGCTTCCTGTAAAATGAAGTTTATCCGCAAAATCTATTTGTATGGGCTGAGCCATCTCCATTTTTTCTGACTTAAATTGTGTCTTGCTAATTTCAATCAAGTCCGAAGTTGTTTCTTCTGTTGTTGCAGTGTCGTTTCCGCAAGATGCTATAAGTAGGCTTAGTGCCAGTACGGTTATATTTCTAGGGTATTTCATGGTTTTATTTAGATAATAGATTGTTAGACAATTAGACAGCAGATTAGTAACGAACAAATATCCATACTGCTTCAAAGTTCCGCTGATTCATTCGCTTACGTACATTAATTCGGTGGTGAACCGATTGTAATCGAATAGGTTATTTAAATAGTCGGTTTTTATTTTTACTGCACTTTCGTATCCATTGATAAACTGAAAAAAATCAATTTGCCCCATTTCGTAGGATTTAAGGGAAGCTCTCATCATTTCTTCCTGCAAATCTTTTCCTATCTCGTCATAGTTTTGTAGCAGAGCCTTGTACTTTAAACGTTCGTTTTGGAGTTCGTTCAATCGGCTTTGGAGCATCTCGCTATAATATTCATTTTGTGCGATCATCGCATTATTCGATAATTTTGCCGCTTTTATTCGAGCTGAGTGACTGCCAAAAAACAAGGGCACGGCCACGCCAATTTCAAAACCATGATAGTTTTGGGCATCATCATAAGCGTTGCTTCCAATAAAGTAATTGACTGATAAATCAGGTAGTATCTTTTGTTTTTCCACTTCTACCAAGGCACGTGAGTAGTTATTTTGGTATTGATACAATTGCTCCATTTCAAAAGCTTTATCAGCTCCTTCGCTCACTTGTATTGGCATTAAATCTTCCTTAATCTCAAAGTCCTCTCCGGGATTCATCAGCGATTTTAACTTATCGTGTTCGTTTTTCATATCCATGAGGATGGCTTTTTGCATTGCCTCTATTTCGTTACGTTTGGATTTGATGTGTAGTGCTTCCAGTTTGCTTATATCTTCAAGATCCATGCGTTTTTGTGCATAGGCATCCAATCGTGTAAACAAGCTATCCAAATCCTTATAAATATTTTGCTTACCCATAAGCATCTGATACTTATAGAAACTCTGCGAAACTGCTTTTCTCAATTCGTTCTTTTTAAGCTCCAGTTCGGTTTGAGCAATGGAAATATTTATTTTATGTGCTTTATTATTTTTAATGTACAGCGAAGGGAAGCTAAACTCTTGTCCGACCGCCCAAACTTTTAGAGGATGCCCGTTTTCCGCAATATTATTTTCGTCGGTACTGTAGGCTACGGTTGTTTTATCGGCATCGAACGATGTCTTTTTCAGTGCCTTGCTTTGCTCCACATTGAAATCATACGCCGCTATCTGCTGATTGTTTTGAAGCGCCATTTCAATCATCTCGTTCAAATTTAATTGCTTTTGCTGTGCATTGAGTGCCAATGCGGGGGCAAGTAGCAAAAAGAGTAGCATGATGCTTTTGCTTCTTATCACCCTAAAGGGAAAAAGTTTAATGGCTTTTATATTGTAAAATAATTCGAACATAAGCGGCAAAGCTATCATAGTGAGCATGGTAGAGGTTATTAATCCTCCAATAACTACAGTGGCCAAGGGGCGTTGCACCTCAGCTCCTGCTCCGGATGAAATAGCCATAGGAAGGAAACCCATGGCAGCCGCTCCTGCTGTGAGCATTACAGGGCGTAGCCTGTCTCTGCTCCCTTTAAGTATAAGTTCGCGCATGGTATATTTGCCTTCGTGCTGCAATTCTTTTAAATGCTCTATTAAAACAATACCGTTTAAAACTGCAATACCAAATAGTGCGATAAAACCCACACCCGCCGAAACGCTAAAAGGCATATCGCGCAGCCATAATAAAAGTACTCCTCCAACCGCCGAAAGGGGGATGGCCGAATAAATCATGATGGCATCCTTTAAGGAGCCAAAGGCAAAATGCAGAAATATAAATATGAGTAGCATGGCCACGGGAACGGCCAGCATCAATCGGTTTGTGGCATTTTGCAGGTTCTCGAACTGTCCGCCATACTCAATGTAGTTACCCGGTTGTAGCTGTACGTTGGCGTCAATCTTGGCTTGTATGTCGTGTATCACCGATTGCAAATCGCGGTTGCGTACATTCACGCTCACCACCACACGCCTGTGGGTATTGTCGCGCGATATTTTTGCCGGTCCGGTGGTATATTCTATCTCACCCAATTCCGAAAAGGGAACCTGACCGCCATCGGGTAAAGGCACCTGAAGCTCACTGATATTGGTAATGTCGGTACGATTTTGTTTGTTAAAGCGCATTACCATGTCGAAGCGTCGCTCGCCTTCAAAAACCACCCCACTAATTTCTCCGCCGAAAGCTGCCGCCATATAAGTATTTAACATATTTATATCTACTCCATAATATGCTATTTTGCTCCTGTTGTAGCTCACCTTTACCTGAGGCAGGCCAGTGGTTTTCTCCAGTATGATGTCGCTGGCTCCCTCCACATCTGCAATTACGTCTTTTATCTCCGAGGCCTTTTCGCTGATATAATCCAAATCTTCGCCAAAAATTTTTATGGCAATGTCCGAACGTACCCCTGTTATTAGTTCGTTAAAACGCATTTCAATAGGCTGTGTAAACTCATATTCGATACCCGGAATAACTTCTAAAGCCTCCTTAAACCTTTCGGCCAACTGCTCTTTACTGTCGGCCTTTACCCAAGTATTTTTAGGATGTAGCTTGATGATCATGTCTATTTCCTCCATGCCCATAGGGTCGGTAGGTACTTCGGCGGCACCTATTCTACAAACGATCTGGTCCACTTCATCAGGAAAATTTTTTATAAGAATATTTTCCATTTGGGTAGTTGTTTCTACCGTTTTAGTTAAGGATGTTCCGGTTTTAAGGACGGGTTGGATTACAAAATCGCCCTCATCGAGTGTAGGTACAAATTCGCCGCCCATGCTATAAAATAATCCTCCGGTTAGCAACAACATAAATACCGCCGAACCCAACACCCAGCTCTTATGTTTGCAAGCCAAGGAAATAACAGGATCATAGGAGCGTCGCACCCAGCCCATCAACTTATCCGAAAAATTGGGTTTATCATTAACCGACGGGCGTAAAAATAGTGACGAGGCCACCGGTAGCCAGGTAAGCCCCATAATCATGGCACCTATGATGGCAAACGAAAAAGCCAGCGCCATGGGTCGGAACATTTTTCCTTCGACCCCGGTAAGCGAGAGGATGGGAATAAAAACGATGAGAATTATTACCTGCCCAAAAATGGCTGATTTCATCATTTTGGTAGAGCCTACAAATGCTATCTTGTCCATTATTGTACGACGCTCTTCGCCCGATGCGCCTATAATATCTTTCTGCTGGAGGGTCATTTTTATGGCAATATATTCAACGATGATAACGGCGCCATCTATGATAATTCCAAAATCGAGGGCACCCAAGCTCATTAAATTGGCATCCACCCCAAAAATATACATCATTGATAATGTAAAGAGCAGTGCCAGCGGAATCATAGAGCCAATAACAAGTGCCGACCGCATATTGCCCAACAATAAGAGTACAGTGAGTATTACTATGATTGCGCCCAGGATAAGGTTTTCGGCTACGGTAGTGGATGTTTTTGAGATAAGCTCACTTCGCTCCAAAATAGGATTTACAAATACTCCTTCGGGTAGGTTTTCTTGTATCTCTGCCACTCTTCGTTTTACCTCATTGATTACTTCTTTTGAGTCGGCATCCTTAAGCATCATAATTTGTCCCAGCACCGTTTCGCCCTTTCCGTTGGCTGTGATGGCACCATAACGGTTGGCATGTCCATAGCCCACTTCGGCAATATCCTTTATTAAAATAGGAACGCCCTCATTACTTTGCACCAAAATATTTTCGATGTCGGCCAGCGATTTTACCAAGCCATCGCCTCGGATAAAATAGCTCTGGTTTGTTTTTTCGATGTAGGAGCCTCCTGTAATGCCGTTGTTATTACCCAGAGCTTCAAAAACCTGTATCAGTGACACGCCCATGCTCTTCAACTTAAATGGGTCGATGGCCACCTCGTACTGCTTTAAATATCCGCCCCAGCTATTTATCTCGACAACCCCATTAATTCCTGACAGCCTACGTTTAATTACCCAATCCTGAATTGTCCGCAGTTCCATGGGGCTATAACGCCCCTCATACCCCCGTTTAACATCAACAATGTATTGGTATATCTCGCCCAGACCCGTTGAGATGGGTCCCATTTCTGGTGTTCCGTAAGCTTCCGGGATATTGGCCGAAGCACTTTTTATTTTTTCAGCAATTAACTGGCGGGGAAGATAAGTGCCCAAGCTTTCTTCAAATACTACGGTAACCACGGAGATACCAAATTTTGATATGGATCTTATTTCCATTACGCCAGGCAAGTTAGCCATCTCCATCTCTACCGGTGCCGTTATAAACTGCTCAATTTCCTGGGTTGATAAATTACCGGAAGTGGTAATAACCTGCACCTGGTTGTTGGTGATATCGGGTACCGTGCCCACCGGTATTTTAACAATGGCATAGATACCAAACAGTACGATGGAAATGGTAAACAGGATTACAATAAGTTTATGCTTTACGCTGAAATCAATTATTTTTTCGAGCATGGTTTTGTTTGTCTGAGATGAAAGATTTTTCCGGACTATAAATTTAATCAAATCATTGACTAAAAATGGTAATTAAATGAAAATAGTTAGCGAAAAATAGTTAGTTACCTATTAGCTCCCAGCGCCTTTGTATCAGAAATCCACCTTTTAAAAAAAAAATCAAACACAAAAAGCCCCACCAAAGGCAGGGCTAAATTTTTGTAAAAAATTTACTAGAAAGAACCAGTTCGCACTAATTACTCATCATCGAGGACATAAGACATAAACATCTTGAATAGGACGAAAAAAACCGGTATTAAACCGGCCTATTACATTGATATGTGTTTATGAGATTATGGGATTAAAACTTATGACTTAATCCAATGCTGAAGGATCGGCCTGGTCTTTTTATTTCATTCGTTTGATTGGCAGCTTTGTAAGAATCATAATAACTCAATTCATCTTGATTGAGGAGGTTACTTACTTTGAAATCTAACGACGTCCTCTTGTCTTTCCCAAATTTTTTATTGAGGCTCAGGTTTATGCTGTGCAAGGGTTCCTGATAAACGTCTGGAAATATGCCAGTTCCAACAATCAAAAGCGTTGGGCCTTTTACATTATAGAATATACCCGCATCCATTCCGGATTCTGCATTATTATAAACCAGGCCGGCATTAATCACAAAGGGCGATTGTCCGGCCATTTCTCTTGTGGTTTGAATGTTTTCACCAGTTCTTTCTTTGTCTTTTCGGGAGTTGTATTCCGTCGAAGTCATACTCACTTCCGACTTAACCAGGGTTATGTTTCCATTCAAGTTCAGGTTCTGTAAAATGGGAGAAAGCAACTTCAGGTTTTGATTGAACTCAAATTCCAATCCCCAGAGTTCGGCATCACCCACATTTCGTGGCTGGAGCTCGGTAGTGGTTGTTGCCTGAGGAATTCGCACCAATTCAATGGGATCGTCGAACTGTTTGTAAAAAACACTGGCCGACACATTTTGTCCTTGTTCCATGAATAGTTCCCAGCGAAGATCATAATTGTTGATATGGGTTTCGGTAAGATTACCATCCCAGCTATCATAAACATGAAAACCCCCATTAAAAGTAACATTGCTGATGGGATCCAGAATCTGAGCATACGACAATTCTTTAAAAGATGGTCGAGCAATGGTTTTGGAAAAAGCTGCTCTTATATTTTGATTTTCTGTTATTTCGAATATCAGATTAAGGGTAGGAAACAGATCCAAGGAATTGAGAACTTCACTATTTTCTAAGATATTTCCACCATTTTGTCCACTGGCACCGGCCTGGTCGCGGCCGGTATGGCGCTGAACAAAATTCTCGGCACGCAGGCCTAAGATCGTTTTCAGTCTGGCCAAAGGATACAGTTCGTTAGAAATATAGAAACCGGAATTATTCACATTGGAGCTATATTCATTGGGATTTGGATTGGGATTACCCGATTGGTAATAAATGCCATTAGGACGGTTGGGAAAAAGGTTGATTGGATCTAAAACTTTTAATATGTCGGCATCGGGCCACGACTGAGTGCTAGCAAATTGCATGTCGAAGGTCAGAATTTCGTAATCGCGCTTCTTATAGTTGTGACTGGCACCAAATTTCAATTGAGCTTTATTATCGTTAAATTGATAATCTTTTGAGATATCCAATTTTGCTGTGGCATTGATTTCTGTCAGCTCACGCCATCTTCTGGATGGATTACCACCGGCACCGGCACTAAAGCGCTTGCGCCCATCGGGTTCTTCGGTAAAGGACGTTCTGCGTATGTCCGGATCGTCTGAGCTGGAGTAGGTAGGCGATAAACGCCAGTCTATTTCCCATCCCGAACGTAGGGTATGTTTACCATTGAGCAATAGGTTGGTTAACGATCGCTGGTTGTATTCCAAGTTATTTGATTCGGCGATATACCCCGATTGCCCCACAGCGGCTTCAGAATTTCTAATATTGAATTGGGCGTCACGATTTTCTCCATTCTGCAGACGCATCAACGTAAACCTGATTTTATTGTAACTATTTTTATAGGCAAGGCCACCCAATACGCCTATTAATACATTTTTCTCACCCATTTGACCGTTCCGGACGGTGGCATAGCGCATTTCGTATAGGTCAGGATCATCGTATTTTTGGTAGTCTCCATACGCTAAATCATCGTAGTATTTGTATTCAGTTTTATAAGAGAGAGAAAATATATAGCCCAACTTGCCATCTCCACGACTGCCTGCATTAAGTTGATCTCCTAAAGAGAAGCTGGCACTGTAGTCTATAAAGCTATTTTCACGTTGAGCTCCCAATTGAGGGTTAAAGCTGTTAACAAAATTGACCACCTCTGCATCCGAATAACCACTATAAGGAAGTGGTATTCTTTCACGGCGAGCTGCAGCTGGTAGCTCGCGGGTTCCATCGTCGAAACCTAAAAAGTCGAGCTTTCCGCCATCGTAGGTCAGGTAATCCGGATTAAAGTGCATGTCGGGGTTGAACGAAGTGCTTACCGAAAGGTTCAGCATTTTCTCTTCGGGGAAATCTTTTGTTTCCACATTCATTAGCCCTCCTGTAAAATCGGCTGACATCTCTGCCGTAAAGTTTTTACTCACCATCATGTTCTCGATGAGGTTGGTAGGAAAAATATCCATTTGAAGACTGTTCCGATCTGGATCCAGTCCCGGGATATCTACACTATTTAGGGTGGTTTTGGAGTAGCGGTCGCCCAAACCACGCACATAAATATACTTGCCGCCTTCAATGGTCACTCCGGTTACCCGTTTGGCAGCTTCCACTGCAGTGCCATCTCCAATAAGGCTTATCTTGGCTGCTGAGATACCGTCGAGCATGACGGATGAGTTTTTTTTGATGGTCTGTAGGGCAGCTTCGGTATTACGCATTGCCTTGGCCGACACCACCACATCCTGAAGCTCGATGGTGCTTTCGCTGAGCTCTATATTGTTGAGTAAGGTGACTTTACCCGGAGCTACCACCACGTCGCGGATAGTTGTTGTTTGAAAGGATATAAATGAAACCTGAAGACCATAGGTGCCGGGATCTACATCAATGGAAAACTTCCCATCCAGGTCGGTAGAAGCACCCGTGTAGGTTCCTTCAATAATTACACTTACTCCCACCAGTGTTTCTCCGGTACCTCCTTCAAATACAGTTCCTCTAATCGTTCCCTTCTGCGCGTAGGTAAGCGTGGATATCAACAAGAGAATAACAATTCCTATTTGTCTCATTGTGAAAAAATTTGTTGCTGTGTGTTTTTGTTTCCTATGTTTTAATAGTGACATTGTTAGGCGAATGAAAAGTGAATTTTAATTGGCTGTGATTAAATAGAAAGAAACAGACCTACACATTGCAGGCCTGTTTTTTTCAAATAATGGCCATTGGCCTTATTCCTTGATGATGAGATTATAGGGTTGGTATAACGCCAGCCTCTTTTGCCCATGTCCAGCTAAATACGCTTAGGTCAATGGCTGCTGCTGGTGCAGCTCCGGCTGAAAAACCTGCTGGTATATCAACACCCTCAGCGAAATGACTGCTTAGATCTGCAGCTTCCACATCAAAAACGATATTGGTGAAAGTTACCTTTCCAACATTATGAACCACTCGGTTTACCTTTTGACCTGGCTCAATAGCTGTGAAGAAAATATTTTCCATAGTAACACTGGTGTTATCATCTGTGTTAATTAGGTCGCTTGAATAGCGTTCCGCGTCTTTTACACTTGTATAGTTAGCTACAATCACGCCATTTTTTAGCGTGTAGTGGCCATAATCAGCTGAACCTTCAGGTCCATCTAATTCAAAGTTGTGATCATCGGGTGCAACTACAACAAAATTATTGAGTGTCCCAGTCCAAGATTGGTCAGCATCAACGGCATCATCATTACAATTCCAAATCACTGCATTTTTTACAGTAACCTTTCCGCCAAACCACTCAATACCATCATCTTGATTGGCAATTATCTCAATATTTTCAATAACGGTAGCAGAACCTACACCACCTAAGGTCAAGCCATTGATTTCGTTACCTGATCCAATATTGGCGCCACCGTGACGAATGGATACATATTTAATAACGCCTGAATTATCGTTATCATCGTTACCACCGTATAGTCCATTGGCATCGGAAGTAGGAATTCCTTCAATCTGAACTTCACTAACATCTTCTTTAGTATCTTTATTTGAAGCTGAGATTTTTGCTTTTCCTAAGATTAAGACACCACCCCAAAGGCCATCCGCATCTGGATTTAAGTTAGGGCTGCCAAAATTACCTGCTGCGATATCCTCAGGTGTAAGCTCATCACCTACTGTAGTAAAAACAATGGGTAAAGTAGGTGTTCCTTCAGCCATCAATTTACCACCACGGGCTACTAAAAGCGCAGTAGCGTTAGCTCCGGTTCCTAATTCTCCTTTGATTACGGTACCTGCCTCAATGGTCAGGATTGTGCCATCCAATACGGTAATACGACCAGCTAATTGGTAAATGTTATCCGCTGTCCACTTGGTGTTTTCTGCAATGTTTTGGGTAACAATAACGTTGTTATTGCTTAGATCAATTAGATCTGGATTGACTTTTTCTTCATCGTCACATGCCGTAAATGTAAGGGCTATTCCAAATGCCAATAGTAAGCTAAAAAGTTTCAAATGTTTTTTCATGTTTTTTTTTTTGTTGTTTTAAATAAATTTGTTGAATTTGTTACAATTGAATCATGATACAATTCTAATGCGTGTTTTAGTTTTTGTTACGATGCAAAAGAAGAGGTTTAAAATATCCTATATCTTAAGTGAGTCTTAATTAATCATTAACAAAGCTGACTGCCATTTAACTTCGATTTAACATGCGTATGTAAAAGGCATGAAATACCTTATACGCAAAAGCCGCGTCCTAAAGTGTTTGATTAGGACGCGGCTTGTAATAATTGTATATCTATTTTTTCTTTAGTATTCTTTTTTATCAATGATTTCCCCGGATTCATTTCGGATAATCCAAGTGCCCGATTTTTTGCCATGATCGTAGTACATTTCATAGCGTTGAATACCATTTTCATCCCAAACGCTCCAAGCGCCATGCTTAACGCCATCGATGTAATTGGCTTCAGCTATTTTATTGTCCGCTTGATCCCAAGTAACCCAAGTTCCATGCATCTTATTCTGCCTAAAGGAACGGTTTTCATTTTTCTTCCCATTTTCAAAATAGATGGTAGTCACACCTTCTTTTTCTCCATTGGAAACAGTCATCTCAATATGTATATTTCCTGAAGGGAAGTATTCGATGTAAGTGCCTGAATAGGGCTGGCCTTTATTGTCATAAAATTTGCCGTCTTCTCCTTCTACCAACTGAGCATGAAGGAGTGTGAATGAGGCAAAAAGTAAAAAAAGCAATAAAATTGTCTTCATAGTTTTAATCTTTAGCAGTAACTACTCTGTTATTCTCTGTGACAGATATTATCAATTAAAAAATTCCGTCGTTGAATTTCCGTGTAGAAAGTAACGTAAATATACCTCTGGGTTTGTGTTTTTCCTATTATTATTTTGGGAGAATTTCTTAAATCAGTAGCTGGGTTTTGGTCATTTACAATGTCTTTGTACACAGATTGTTTGTCGCCCCACAAGAAAACGAGCCGATTAAATACCGACTGATTATACACGACTATGAGGTAATCAATTTTCAAAAAAACACCACTCTGGTTGCAGAGTGGCACTATATTTATTCTAAATGATTAAAAATGTGCACTTAAGGCACTATTTGTCCAATGTTTCCATTTGAAGATTTAAAGCATGCAGTTCATTATTATTTACCTTTATCGGTTTTGTTTCATTGTTGCCGTATGAAATGTAATTAGCCAATACCTTATATTCACCGGCTTTAACATTTTCAAAAACAAATTTACCATCAAAATCGGTATAGGTCTTTAAATCGGTACCTTCCACACGTACTTCAACTCCAGTAAGTGATTCACCAGTAGTTTTATCTAATATTACACCCGTAATAATGTTGTTCAACGCAATGGCTGAAGTTGTTTTTGCCGGGGCGGGTTTAGCCGGCTTGGTAGCGTTGATTACATTGCTTAAACCTACTACCATTACTGCTACCAGAAAAATTTCTTTTGCTTTCATAATATTTTAATTTTTAGTTTTAGTTTTCAATTTCTAAAAGACCTTTTGTCTCTTTGTTCGTTAGCAAAAGTAGTGTAGCAATATTAACAGAGTATTAAATGCCGGTTATGAATGTTTTAAGAAATTGTAAAGAAAAATTAACAGTGCGATACAGATAGGGTCAATCATCAATTGTTCAAATGCACATATGCTGTTAAAAACAATAGTTTGATTTCTTAACTACATAATGCATTAAGACATTAAGACCCTGAGATAAAGATTCTTTGTGGAGTGATCAGTAGATTGGTCGTGCCGACAAGTTCTTACTTTGTTTTATGCAATTTCCTATTTTAATTATTTATATAATCTTATGATTTCCATCCACTTATCAAACCCACGCGACCGAGATTGTGCATGCTTTTTTATGATGCAATCTTTCATTTTTTTTAGCAAAAAAAATATTGGATGTAATAAAGGAATGTTTTTCCACCAGATTTTACAAGGCCATATCTTGTAGTATGTTTATATTAAGCGGATTACACATACCTTAGCATATTCCCACTTAAAAAATTTTCTCATCATATTAGTTTAAATCTAGAGCAACAATATCATTATTTAATGGGGTATCATTATTTTTAGAGTACAAAAAACAAAAAAACGTGTAACTTTCGCATTAAATTAAAGTTGTTACAAATAGGGATAAAAATGGATAATTTTAAAATTTTACTGGTAGATGACGAGCCTGACATACTTGAGGTTATCAGCTACAACCTTGAAAAAGAGGGATTTCAGGTTATCACATCTCAAAATGGACAAGAGGCCATAAAAATAGCCAAGCAAGAACTTCCGAACTTGATCATTTTGGACCTAACGATGCCAGGAATGGACGGTGTCGAAACCTGTGAGGAGATTAGAAAAGTACCCGCACTAAAAAATACCTTGATCGCGTTTTTAACAGCCCGAAACGAAGATTATTCGCAGATTGCCGGTTTCGATGCTGGAGCCGATGATTACATCTCAAAACCTATCAAGACCAAGGTACTTGTTTCAAGAATAAGAGCACTACTGAAAAGATATACTAACCAGGCCATTTCTCCCGACAAAGCCATGCCAGGCGAAGCCATCGAGGTAGGCGATCTGACCATCGACAAGGACCGCTATATAATAGTATACAAAGGGCAAAAAATAGCTCTGCCCAAAAAAGAATTCGAACTATTGAATTTATTGGCTTCCAAGCCCGAAAGAGTATTTACCCGAAACGAAATCTATAACGAAGTTTGGGGCGACAACATTATTGTGGGAGACCGAACCATCGATGTACATATTAGCAAGGTGCGCGATAAAATTGGCCAAGACCGCATCGTAACGATAAAAGGGGTGGGATATAAATTTATGAAAGATTAATGCCTCCTATTACTATGGTTGACTTTTGCCATGGTAAATATTTCCAAAAGTCTCAATAAACTACCCATATTTCACCTTTCTTATTGCACTAGCTATTTCCACTGGTGGGTTTCCCTTTAAAATTGAGAATAATCCATATTTAATTTAGCCAAAATGTAAGATTTGATTCAATTTGAACAAATTATTCAAACGGTTTATTTATGCTTTACAACACGTCGTTTTTCGGATTTGTGCAATTTATCTTGTTATTTTGCGAACAAAAATAGCCGATAAACAATAAGAATAGTTTATTGTTATTCGTACGCCAAACCTACTGTATTGATTCAAAAAAGTTATTAGTAAAAGTATTAGCCCTAAACTCAGGAGGCACAATATTCATATACAAAAGAACGGTTAATACCATTAAAACAAATATAAACCTATGAACGACAATAGGATACCTTTTAAGCGCTTTCATATGCGAAATGAAAGTCTGCAAGCACAATACAACGAAAAATATTTCGCGAAACAACATGCCAAAGGCAAGCTCACGGCCGTAGAGAGAATTGACTTTTTAATGGACGAAGGCAGCTTTAGGGAAATAGATGCCTTTGTTAAACCCTTGGGTAGAGAAAGCCAAAAGGAATACGGCGATGGGGTTATTGTAGGATATGGAACCATCAATGGTCGTAAAGTATTTGTGTATGCCCAGGATTTTACTTTTATGGGCGGATCGTTGGGGTCGGTTCATGCCAATAAAATCCAAAAAGTACAAAAAATGGCCTTAAAAATGGGTCATCCCATTGTGGGTCTCATCGATTCTGGCGGCGCCAGGATACAGGAGGGCGTGGCTAGTTTAGCGGGCTATGCAGGCATTTTTATGCAAAACGTAAAAAGCTCCGGCGTAATACCCCAGATATCCGTTATATTGGGGCCAGCAGCAGGCGGAGCGGTGTATTCCCCTGCCCTTACCGACTTCCGCTTTATGACCCGTGATACTTCGTACATGTTTGTTACCGGACCCGAGGTGGTTAAAGAGGTACTTAACGAAGATGTAACGTTCGAAGATTTAGGCGGTGCCGAAGTACATGCCACCGAGAGCGGTGTGGCCGATTTGATTTTCAACGACGAGGAACATACCCTTATGGGTGTCAAGAAGCTGTTGAGTTACCTTCCATCAAACAATGTTGAAAACGCACCTGTAAATCAGGATGAAGACATAGAACCCGGAAAACCCGAGAAGCTTTCTTTGCTTTTACCCGACGATGCCAACAAGCCCTACGATGTGGCTGATGTTATCCAATTGATAGTGGACAAAGGCAGCTTTTACGAAATTGCCGAAAATCATGCTCAAAACATTGTTATCGGTATGGCTCGTTTAAACAATGAGGTTATTGGTATTGTAGCCAATCAGCCCAAAGTGCTTGCCGGATGTTTGGATATCAACGCATCAAAAAAAGCAGCCCGCTTTGTACGATTCTGCGATGCCTTTAATATTCCCTTATTAGTACTGGAAGATGTTCCAGGTTTTATGCCGGGAAAATACCAAGAGCAGAACGCCATTATAATGCACGGTGCCAAATTGCTGTATGCTTTTGCCGAAGCCACCGTTCCTAAGATTACAGTTATCTTGCGCAAGGCTTTTGGAGGCGCCTACATTGTGATGAACAGCAAAAATATGGGCGGCGATTTTAACTTTGCATGGCCCACCGCCCAAGTGGCCGTAATGGGCCCCGAAGGTGCCGTTAAAATACTAAACAGAAAAGAATTGGCTGAATCGCACAGTCCCGAAGAACTAAGGCGTCAGCTTGTGGCCGACTACAAAGAAAACGTTGCTAACCCCTATGTGGCCGATGAAAAAGGTTATATCGACGAGGTGATTGATCCAGCCGAAACAAGACAAGTACTCATAAATGCCTTTGCCCTGCTCGAAAATAAATTTGAACAGAGCCCCACACGTAAGCATGGAAATATGCCTCTGTAAGAAAATAAGTATAAAGTATCAAGTCGCAAGTATCAAGATTTTATACTTTTAATTATTAAATATATGTCTTGAGCCTCAATACTTATATCTTGATACTAGATACTTACATCTTGATACTAATAAATTATTATGAAAATAAATTCAATTTTAATTGCCAACCGTGGCGAAATTGCTATCCGCATTGCACGTACCGCAAAACAAATGGGCATTAAAACCTATATGTTCCTTTCGCACCACGAACCAAATGCACTGCACCTGAACCATGCCGACGAAGTAATCGATGTGTCTGACAATACGTATATCAACGTTTACACCAATATCGATAAACTGATAGAAACGGCATTGAAATATAAAATAGATGCCATCCATCCAGGTTATGGTTTTTTGTCCGAAAACCCTTATCTGCCTCGCGAGTGCGAGCGTAACAACATTATCTTTATTGGCCCCTCTTCCAAGGCTATCTATGAAATGGGCAACAAGGGCATGGCGCGTGACAAGGCGCTAAAAAACAATATCCCGGTTCTGCAAGGAAGCGAAGGCGTGATAAACACCCTCGCCGAAGCAGAGGAGACGGCTAAGTTCATTGGCTACCCCATCATGCTTAAGGCAGTGGCCGGTGGTGGTGGTAAGGGCATGCGGGTGGTGCACAAAAAGAGCGAGTTGCCCCTTATGTTTAAACTGGCTACCAACGAGGCCAAAGCATTATTTGACAACGATTCGATGTTGATTGAAAAATATGTCGAGAACCCCCGACATATAGAGTTTCAGGTATTGGGCGATAAACATGGCAATCTGATTCATCTTTTTGAGCGCGAGTGCAGCATCCAGCGCAAGCACCAAAAACTATTGGAAGAAGCTCCATCAGCCGCACTAACGGATGAATTGCGTGAAAAAATAGGAGCCGATGCCATTAAAATTTGTAAAGCCACCTCTTATTATAGTGCCGGCACGGTTGAATTTCTGTTAGACGATCAGCTGAACCATTATTTTATGGAGATGAACACGCGTATCCAGGTGGAGCATCCCGTAACCGAAGAGATAACTGGTGTAGATATAGTTGAGCAACAAATAAAAATAGCGCAGGACGAAGTTCTACAGCTAAAACAAGACGACATAAAATTAAACGGCTGGGCCATAGAGCTACGTGTAAACGCCGAAGATGTGCAAGCCGGCTTTGCACCCTCAACTGGACTTGTAGAGCTGATGGAAATCCCTAACAAAAAATATCTGCGTTGTGATTCGGGTTACCAAACCGGTAAGGTTGTTATTTCAAGCTTCGATTCACTTGTGGCTAAACTTATCATTACCGGAAAAACACGCAACCAAGCCATTAAAAATTGCCGCAGCGTTTTAAGCGATACTACCATCAAAGGGGTTAAAACTACCCTACCATTCTTTAAACAAGTAATGCAAACTCCCGCATTTGTGCAAGGAAATTATACCACATCATTTATTGAAAAAGACCTTGCCCAGAGTTTCTTTCAGGAGGATGATGAGATAATAGCCGCCGCAGCGTTAGCAATGGAAACTTATTTAAAGGAACAAAATCTTATAAACACTGGTAAATTTGGCGACAAACAAGTGTCGGCCTGGGCCATGAGTAAAAAAATTAAAGGATGAGGTTAGAAAATAGACTCTTAGATAATAGACTTTGAGACAATAGATCTAATATCTATCATCTCTTAATCTATTAATCTTTTGTCTCCTAATCTCTTATCTCCTAATCTCTTAATCTTTTAATCTTTTAAAAAAATGAAACTATTACATAGTACCAAAAATTACACCCTTACTGGAGAAAAAAAAGTAAATGTCCAGATTAGGGACGGCAAGTTGCATAAGATAAATAACCGTAAAGCAGCCTTTGAAATTGAGCTTATCGAAAACGATGAGTATGTTATAAAGGTAAACGAGAAGTCGCATTTGGGACAAGTAGTGAGTCTAAAGCAAAATGAAGTTACGGTGATGGTAAACGGCAACACCTACAACTTTACGGTTGAAACTGAACTCGGTAGCAAACGAAAGGAAAAACTCACCAAAGATGCCGGCAAAAAAGTATCAAAAACTACCGCTCCATTGCCAGGTGAGATTGTGGCCGTATTGGTGACGGAAGGTCAAGAGGTGCACAAAGGAGAACCAGTGATGATTTTAGAGGCCATGAAAATGCAAAACGAGATTATCAGCCCCATTAACGGAAAAATTAAAGCACTACATGTAAAATCCGAGGAAACAGTAATGAAAGATCAAGCTCTCTTTGATGTCGATCCTGGGAAATAAACGCCATAAACAATTTACGCCTATTGTGGTTTGTATATACTAACACTTAAAAAAAACTTTTCATGAGAAATCCAATGCTAATTATACACCTTTTGTCGGTGGTTATGTTTGTAGGAGCCGCACTTTCGGCATTTGTGCTAAGCAAAGTAGCCAATAAATTCGATTCGCAATTTAAGCTTGCCATCAACCGTGCACTTCTTTCCTTAAACTATCTAGGTAAAACAGGACTTACACTGCTCGTTATTACCGGTGGTTATTTAATGACTCCCTATTGGAAAGCTTTGGGGGTCATGCCATTATTGGTAACAAAACTTTCGGTAGTGGTAATATTGATAGTGGTTTTAGTACTGCTTAGCATTAAGGCGAAAAAAGCAAAAAAGCAACCCGGCGATTCAACATTTGGAGCAGTTAACAAGCTTAACGCGGTTAATCTATTTTTAGGAGTGGCTACCATTATTTTGGCTGTATTGGTTTTTGGGTGAGATAAGCCACCTCTATCCCTAATACCATATGCCTAGTTAAATCTGAATTCTTTCGGTATAGATATTATTTTGAAGCTTCGGCTCGTTTTAATATCACTTTTGACAATAAATTTTGGACAATCTAATTTCAAAAAAAGCCAAGATCACTTCCCTTTTCTTTTTTATATGATATGACATAGCTCCCAGAGCATCTTTCAAATAAAAATTATTGATAAAATATAGTAGATATGAGAAAATTTAGTGCTTTTGTAGTTCATAATAAGGATGGACAGTTTATTAGCAAAATTGAAACAAAAAAGATAGAAGAGCTACCGCAGGGCGACCTGTTGATTAAGGTCAGTTACTCGTCACTTAATTATAAAGACGCATTATCTGCTTCGGGCAACAAAGGGGTTACAAAATCGTACCCGCACACGCCCGGCATCGATGCCGTGGGAACGGTGGAAACTTCGAACACCGCAGCGTTTAAAACGGGCGATAAGGTTATTGTTACTAGTTACGATTTAGGGATGAACACCGATGGTGGCTTTGCGGAATACATTCGGGTACCTGCCGATTGGGCGGTAAAACTGCCACAAGATATGTCAATGAAAGAGGCCATGATTATTGGCACCGCCGGGTTAACCGCCGGTATGTCGGTATGGAGGCTGACCGAACTGGTAAAGCCGGAACAGGGTGATATAATTGTTTCGGGCGCAACTGGCGGTGTAGGTGCACACAGTGTAGCCATATTGAGTAAACTGGGTTATAACGTGGTGGCCGTTACCGGAAAGGAGAACGAAAAGGATTATCTTGTCAATCTTGGCGCCAAAGAAATCCTTCTGCGCAAGGATTTTGAAGTTGCGGAAAAAAGACCGTTGTTGAAAACAGCATACGCTGGAGGAATAGACACTGTTGGCGGCACCATTTTAGATAACATGATTAAATCTATCCAACCCATGGGAGCCGTTACCTGCTGTGGTAATGTTGCCTCGGCAGAGCTAAACCTTACTGTTTTCCCCTTTATACTTCGCGGCGTTACCCTCATCGGTATCGATTCGCAAAATTACCCTATGCAATACAGGCAAAAAGTGTGGGATAAAATGGCTCATGATTGGAAGCCCGATACTTTGATGAGCGGTTACGATGAAATTAAACTTGATGAATTGCCCCAGAAAATAGAATTGATGCTGAAAGGCCAATTAAAAGGAAGAACAATTGTGAATATGGAAGGATAGAAAAAAGGGTAACTCCTATGGAGTTTTTTTGCATGCTCTGATACCCCCAGTTTCACTGGGGGTTATACACAGGAAACTCCTTCGGAGTAATACACCGCA
This sequence comes from Saccharicrinis sp., assembly GCA_024635585.1. Classification (GTDB taxonomy): domain Bacteria; phylum Bacteroidota; class Bacteroidia; order Bacteroidales; family Marinilabiliaceae; genus Saccharicrinis. The sequence goes on from JAGXIP010000009.1 coordinate 71,489, forward strand.
GGTGTTTCTCTAATTTTCTCAACTGCATTGATATTTAGTTTCCACTTCGGAGTTTACTACACCGCAGGTGTTTCCCCATAATAACCCCCAGTGGAGCTTGCGTAACTGGGAAGTACAAGTAACACAAATTCAACTCCATAGGAGTTGCGCAAAAGAAAAAATCGATTATCTAATAGACGATGTTTGTATGGCTGGTTCCTCCTACTTGACAGGTGGTGACCCATCCGGAGGTTTTCTACATTGGATCCACATCGGCCTGTATAACCACCGCCTTAAAACCCGGGTGCGATACCACGGTGTTGATGGCGCTTCGTAGCATCTCTTTCAATTTGGGCAGAGAAACACCACTTTCAATTTTTAGCATCACCTTACGGATATGCCAGTTTTGTATTTTACTGATGGGCGGTGCCTGTGGGCCAACTACTCTGTCATTGAATAATCCCCGCAGATACGTGCCAAAATACTCGGCGGCCTGATTGGCTGTATTTGAGTTTTTATGCTTTATGGTGAGATGAATTAAACGGTAAAAAGGTGGATATTTAAAAGCTTCGCGCTCATCCAATTGACTTTGGTATAAGTTTTTAAAATTGTTGTTCACCACATCCAAAATAACCGGGTTGTCGGGATTAGAAGTTTGTATAACTACAGTTCCCTGTTTGTGCTTTCGGCCTGCCCTTCCACCCACCTGCGCCATCATTTGATAACTACGCTCAAAGGCTCTGAAATCGGGATAATTGAGCATGCTGTCGGCATTAAGTATGCCCACCACGCTTACATTGTCGAAGTCGAGCCCCTTAGAAATCATTTGGGTGCCGATAAGTATATCCACTTCGCCCCGTTCAAAACTGCCTATAATATTTTCGTGCGATTTTCGGGTGCGCGAAGTGTCCAAATCCATCCGTACCACTTTGGCATCGGGAAAAATGATACGGATATCCTCTTCAATTTTTTCGGTACCAAAACCCTTAGTGTGCAAGGCGGGTGAGTCGCAGGCCTTGCAAGTATGCGGGAGGGAACTCGAATGACCACAATAATGGCACACCAACTGGTTGATATGTTTGTGGTAGGTGAGACTCACGTCGCAGTAATCGCATTTAGGCACCCAGGAGCATTGTGCACATTCCAGGTAAGGCGAAAAACCCCGACGGTTCTGAAATAGGATGGCCTGCTCCCCGTTTTTCATGGCTTGCTCCACCTGTTCCAAGAGCAAAGGCGAAAAATCGGATGCCATCTTTTTTTTGCGTTTTTCTTCCCTTACGTTTACCGTTAGTATCTGCGGCATCTTCATGCCTTCAAAACGCTCAAACAGTTCAACCAGGCCATATTTGCCTAACTGCGTGTTACGATAGGTTTCGATGGAGGGTGTGGCTGTGCCCAGCAGCACCTTGGATTTGTGCATGTGTGCCATCACCAGTGCGGCATCGCGAGCATGGTATCGCGGTGCAGGATCGAATTGCTTATAGGTGTTTTCGTGCTCCTCATCTATTATAATTAGACCTAGATTATCAAAAGGCAAAAATATCGATGAGCGAACCCCTATCACCACTTTGTAATTTTCTTTCTTCAATATGTCGTTCCAAACTTCCACGCGTTCGGCATCGCTGTACTTGGAGTGGTAAATACCTATCTCATTACCAAAAACCATTTTTAAGCGTGAGGTAATTTGCGTAGTAAGGGCTATCTCAGGCAGTAGGTAAAGCACTTGCTTGCCTTTGTTTATTTGCTCCTGAATAAGATGAATGTAAATTTCAGTTTTACCACTGGATGTTACACCGTGGAGAAGCACGGTATCTTTTTGGGCAAACTGTTCTTCAATCTGTTGTTTGGATATTTGCTGTGCCAAATTTAGGTTGTGTAATGCTTTGGTCTGGAGTTTTTCGGTATCCAGTCGCGAAACTTCCATCTCCACCTCTACGAAAAGCCCTTTGCTAATCAGTTCGTTTAAAACGGATGAGGAAGCGCCGCCTTTTTTCTTCAACTCATTTTTATCTATAGTTTTACCATAGTTGTTTTTATGTGCTCCGCCTATCATGGTAAGATAAACCATCAACAAGTTCAACTGTTTTTTTGCTCTCCCTAATTCGGTAAACGCATTCTGTAATTTCTGTTCATGCCAGTATTCCTGGGCAAGCTGTATGAGTTTTTTAGTCTTGGGTTTGTAGTTGTCTTTAAGGCGCTCGCTAACAAAAAGCGCTCGTTTATCAAGAAGTGATTTAATAACCGGAAGAGAATTTTTCATCTCCGTGATATTGTTTAAATCCTGAATAGTGCCTGTTTTTTTATCGGCCAGGTAATCGAGTACGATTGTTTCTTTGGCATTTAGCTTGCCATCGGGCAGCCAATCGGGATTGTAATGCACCTTGGTTTGACTCTCCAACTTTAATCCCGATGGCAAAGCCGCTTTATACACCTCTCCCAGCGTGCACATATAATAATCGGCTATCCACTTCCAGAAATTCAGCTGAATCATGTTTACCACAGCCTCCTTGTCGAGTAGCGAAATAATCTCTTTGGTTTCGTAGGCCTCCGGTTTTTGATCGTGCAGTGAATACACCACACCCGAGTAGTATTTTTTATTTCCAAAAGGCACCACCACGCGCATACCGGGTTCCACCTCCTTGACCCACTCTTTGGGTATTTGGTAGGTAAAGAGGCGTGGTAAGGGAACGGGTAATATAATATCTGCGTAATATATGGTATCCATGGGTGTTGAAATTCCTACAAATGTAAAAAATATTTGGCTCTTGTTGGTTGTCAAATAGCGAATGACTTAGGCAAAAGAATATTCACTGGTTCAATATTTGTTCTGAAATATCAAGTGGATAATTGCTGATGCACAATAAACTGCATTCCTTGTAGAACAAATAATACGATCAAATCATTAAAGCAGTGAGAAGTGGATAATTTAAATGTGCTAAACCAATGAAATAATTTAATATCTTTCCAATATTATTCATCTTAAAACTAATTATCTAAAACATATATACTATGAGAAATCGATACCTAATTGCACTCCTACTCGGAATTGCAGCTTTTAATCAAATAAATGCACAAGACCTCCTGATAAAAAACAACAGCGATACCATCCGTTGTTTAATAAAAGAAATTGCCGACGAAGAAATCAAATATATAAGTTCAGATGTTAGTGAAACGGTCGTTTTTGGAATTAATAAAGATAGAGTAACAAAAATAATATTTGCCAATGGCAAAGAGTTGGAGTTTTCAGAATATATGTTCGATCCGGAAAATTATGTATCGGATAAAAAAAATAACCTTAAAATAAACTTTCTGTCACCTCTCTTTAATAGCACCAATATTACTTACGAAAGAAGTATTGCTCCTGGAAAAAGTTTTGAAACCACCCTCGGAATTATTGGTGCCGGATGGGATATTGGTAATAATGAAGAGAAGGGTGTATTTGTTAAAGCAGGATATAAATTTATTAAAAGTCCGGATTACTACATCAAGGGTCAGCGCTTTGCCCATATATTAAAAGGAGCTTATATTCGTCCGGAGATTGCCTTTTCGCATTATACATATAGGGAATATCATTATTTTTTTAACTATAACGAAGAAGAAAGGGAAACTCATACAAATACGATGTTTGCCGTATTGCTTAACATTGGCAAGCAATGGGTGTTTGAAGGTGGTTTTGTGGTAGATATGTTTGGTGGTGTAGGTTATGGTTTTGGCAAGAATGATGAGGATTTTGGTCTGCATAAAGCGTTTGTCGGTGGTGTGGATGAGTTTCCGCTGGCCTTAACAATGGGGCTAAGGGTAGGTTGGAACTTTTAATATCGATTAACTTGAGGGTTTCGCCCCAAGCGAAGCCCTCAATAGTACTATATATATATCAAAAGTGTTGAAAACTAATCAGCAAACACCATTTCCATATCGATATACAAATCCTCAAAAATATTGACTTTTACTTTCTCGATAATTTTTAGTTTTTTTGATGCAAACAAAAAGTTATGGAATTAAACATTGAATCAGGCTGGAAGGAGCTTTTAAAAGAGGAATTTGAAAAACCTTACTTTGTTGATTTGCGGCAATTTGTAGATGACGAATATAATAATGGCATTGTATTCCCTCCCGAAAATCAAATCTTCAATGCTTTTAATCTCTGTCCTTTGAGCGAAACCAGCGTTGTAATCCTAGGGCAGGATCCTTACCACGATGTTAATCAGGCACATGGTTTGTGTTTTTCGGTAAACGAGGGTGTTAAAATTCCACCATCACTCAAAAATATTTATAAGGAGATACAAAGCGATTGCGGTAGTATGCCTCCGCCAAACGGTAATCTGGAACGTTGGGCAAGGCAAGGGGTTTTGTTGTTAAATGCAACGCTCACTGTTAAGGCTCATCAGGCTGCTTCGCACCAGAATAAAGGTTGGGAAAAATTTACCGACAGTGTAATCAAACATCTAGCCCGCGAAAAGAAAAATATCGTTTTCTTGCTTTGGGGGGCTCACGCCGGAAAAAAGTCTGCTTTAATCGATTCTAATAATCATTTAATACTAACATCTGCCCACCCTTCCCCACTTTCCTCGTATCGAGGCTTTTTCGGCAATAAGCATTTTAGTCAGACCAATGCATATTTACGCAGCAAAGAAATAAGAGAGGTTGAATGGTAGTGTTCAGTATTCGGTGTTCAGTGTGTTTCAGAGTTTGGGGTTCAACGTTTAAGTAATCCAACGGGCATAACTGTTAACTGATTACCGAATTAAGGTTTCCAAAAATAATGTTTCGTAAATGTTGCCTGTTCTTGGCCATTGATGTTATAAAAATTTTCTAAGTAGTTGTTGAAATCAGGTCTGCTCATTACACG
>JAGXIP010000149.1 GCA_024635585.1 Saccharicrinis sp.
ATCGTCAAATTTTATCCGCTCGTCGCTTTTGTCAAATGATTTTACTTCTACTTTCCCACTCAACTCATTAAAATAAGGTGCCTTTGCTACTTTCGGGTCTCTGTTAACCGGTGTTTCAGCAACACGTAACAAGAGTAGCACGTCACCCTCGAAACGGGTAACACCACAATTCATCACATAATGTACTTCAAAATCTTCTCTGGAAGGTTTAACATTATCAGGTAAAATAATAGGGTTTTGTTTACTTCTTATGACATTCATATTTTTTAGTTATTTAATTATTGTTCGGCTAAGAATAATATTGATAAATATATTGCGTCATTGCGTTCGCAACGACACTGTTACAAGATAGTTGAACTGGACACTAATGTTTTTTTAATCGGATCATTACTTAGTTAGACACTGTCTTTGTTTTCCCGGTCAAAATTGTTGAATCCCCAGGAATATAATTTAAATAGTCCTTCAAATGATTACTGTTTAAATTATTTTAAAAGTAAGGTAAGGCTGCTTAGCAGCCTTACCTACCTAACTAACTAAACCTAAATAATCTATGAAAAAAATAGTCTTCCCCGAATGGTTTCCGGACAACGTCTATTTTAATAAATCAAAAATCAATTCCAGTCACCACTAACATCTCCAAAACCAGGGTTCGAATCAATTTCGGTCAGAGGTATTGGGAATAAATAGTGTTTATTTGTTACCGTATTTTTACCAAATAAAGCCATTGTTTCAGGATTCATGGTTTCTTCTAATATACCCCAGCGCACTAAATCGTTATAACGCATACCTTCTCCCATAAATTCAAGCTGTCTTTCTCTTTTAAGCAAGTTAAAGGCTTCGTCCTGCGAATAACCTTTGGTATATTCAAAGGCACCAATCCTACGTCTGACTTCATTAATAAAATCAATTCCTTCAGCAACCTTGGTTGTTAGAATCTTACATTCTGCTCGCATTAGTATAACATCAGCGTAGCGCATTACTCTGAGATTATTTCCAGATTCTGTATTATTTTCGGTTTCTTTTATCTCTCTGTTTGTTCCTTTTCGATACCAGTAACCATTAGTTGCAAAATCATAGGGTCGTGGACCATCAGGACTTTCATCCAACCAGGTATTATCGCCAATGCCCCCATAAAAGGTTAAAGCTGCCCTTGGATCTACGTAATCAGCACCCGTTTCGTCTTTATATTGAAAATCGGCCACCCTGCGTGGTTGAAATTTCCAGTTAGCCCAGAGATTCCAGCTGTATAATTGAGGCCTAAGCATATTAGTCCCTGGGTTTGGTCTTTTTTCTGTACTTCCCCATACGGCACCTTTGTTATCTCCAGCTTCGAAATTTAACTGCCATTCAAAAATGCTTTCTTCATTATTTTCATTTACTTCACCAAAATTATCATCCCAACGATTTCCCGGCAACAAAGCGTAGTTTCCATTATCAAGTTTTGCAAATTCTAAATCAGCCTTGTCATATTCTTTATTATACAAGTACAGTTTACCTAAAAAAGCAGTAGCTGCTCCGCTGGTAGCCCTACCTAAATTGGCAGCATCATAGGTAGCAGGTAAAAGTTGTTGTGCCAGTTTAAAATCACTTTCAGCAACTGCCCAAACCTCGCTAACGTTATCAGCTCTTGGTGCGTCAATATTATCAGATTGGTCATAAGTAATTCTGATGGGTACCCTTCCCCAGTGAAACGCCAATTGAGAATATGCCCAGCCTCTTAAAAAGTAAGCTTCGCCCATTGATTGGTCTACAAGGGGATCATCTCCATTCTTTTCAATATAGTTTGTTGATTTTTCAATGACCAAATTAGCACGTAGGATCATGGCATATAAGTCTTGCCATAATCCACTAATAACATTACTTCCATTATTGTACTCATAATGCCAAAATTGAACGATGTTAGCTTCGTTGGACAATGATGCCGGGGTCGGTTCAAATTCATTGGCAAGGGCATCATACATTTCATAATATCTCCATTGAAGCATGCTATTTAAGAAAAGGGCATGGTAGGCCCCATTTACTCCTTGTTGTATCTCCTCGGGTGTATTAAAATAGGTTGCTGTGTTGAACTGATTTAAATCTTTTAAGTCTAATACCGACTCATTGCAGGAGGTTAACGAAACCACGACTGTAAGCAGTCCATATATAAATGCTTTTTTTATTCTTTTCATGATATTTATATTTTATGATTAAAAACTTATTTGAATACCAAATACAGTTTTACTTGGTTCCGGGTAATCTAAACGATCATATCCCCGCATTAAGTTATCTCCACCTACTTCGGGGTCATAACCATCATACTTCGAGAAAGTAAGTAAATTGCTTCCACTTACATAGATTCTGGCCTGTGATAAACTTAGCTTACTTATTAGCTTATCCGGGAGACTATAACCGATAGACAATTGTCTCATTTTAAGGTAATCCCCGCTTTGCAACATTAGGGTAGAAATCCTGTTATTTTGTGCAGGATCTCCAGCTATAGCTCTTGGCACAATTCCATTGCCCGGTTCGCTTTCACTTCTCCAACGATCGAGTACAACTGCCTCCTGGTTGCCTGAAAAAGTACCAGCTCTTGTTGTCGCATAATTTGCATTATATACATCTGCCCCGGCAATTCCCTGAAATATGACATTGAAATCGAAGTTTTTATAACTTAACGAAGTACTTAAACCAAACAAATGTTTAGGTACAGAATTTCCAATCATCGTACGGTCATTAGCATTATCAACAATTCCATCATTGTTTAAGTCCCTAAACTTAACATCTCCCGGAGATGTAGCTAATGATTGATAATATATATTGGCAAGTTGAGCATCGGTTGCATCAGGATGGTTTGCGCTGTAGGTCTCCCTTGCTGCATTATTTGCGGCATCAACTTCACTCTGGTTTTTAAAAATTCCATCAGCAGTAAATCCATAAAAGTGTGCAATAGGATACCCTTCGATGGTTCTTGATGCTACTGACAGAAATGGTTGTCCCAAGCCCAGAGAAGTTACTTCGTTATGCACATACGAATAATTACCATTTATCGAATAGCTAAAATCATTCAGTTTACCCCTGTATCCGAGTTGAACTTCCAGCCCTTTATTCACCATACTAGCAGCATTAACAACAGCATTTCCAAAATACCCCAATGAAACAGGCCTTGGTACGCCAAAAAGGATGTCGTTGGTTTTTTTATTAAATACTTCCACCGTAAAATTCAACCGGTTATCCAGGAAAGTCATATCGGCACCAATATTGGCAGATTCAGTTGTTTCCCATTTAATGTCCGGAGAGTTATTTTCTCGAACAGTTGCACCCTGATAATAAGTTTGAGGATCCCCAAACGGATAAAATATTCCCATTGTTGCAACCTGAGAAAGGTAACGGAAATCCCCTATGGCATCGTTTCCTGACATACCCCATGATCCCCTGAGTTTTAATTGGTCGAAAATCCCCAGTTCTTTAATAAAATCTTCCTGGTGTAACTTCCATGCCAGAGCAACTGATGGAAAATCGGCCCATCGGTGTTTTGGTGAAAATTTAGGTGAGCCGTCCCTGCGAAAATTTACAGTTAGTAAATATTTATCGTTATACTGGTAATTGACGCGCCCAAAATAGGACAAGTAAGAGGATTGATATCGTGCATCGTTCGTTATGAACGAATTTGGTGCAACAAATATATTCTTCACATCGGTATTAATATAATTAATTCCTTCAATTCCCATACTTCCCCTATAAGCATCTTTTTGTATCGAATTACCTGCCATTAAAGAAATACTATGCTTCCCAAAATCTTTGGAGTAAGTTAAATAAGTTTCAAGAATAGGGCTTAAACCGTATGAACTGTTTTCCGTCATTGAGTTAGTTGTTGGCACCCCACCGCCAACTACAAAATAATCACGCCATCTTCGATCCTGGGCAAAATTTCCGGTAATTCCTCCCTGAGTTCTTAAGACCAGACCTTCCAGTGGTGTAATTTCTATATACGAATTGAACTGATAATTTAACGAATGGTTGTCAGGGTGATTACTAAATATTATTGCAGCGGGGTTTGAGACATCTGTTAGATCCTCAGCTCGGTTAACATCACTAAACCCCCATGAATTATTTTTATCGTAAACCGGGTAGTAAGGAGGCATTTGTATAAAAGCAAGCTTTGATTTATAATCCTCTCCTGAGGTTAAATTAACTACTTTTGCAACTGAATAATTTGCGGAGATATTTGTTCCTATTTTAATCCATTTTGCCAAAGTAAAATTATTGACCAGTTTAGCAAAGTAACTTTTTGTACCTTGATCTCCAATTGCAGGTCCTTCGCTTTTTCGATACCCAAGTCCAACAAAAAAATCAGAATTTTCTGTACCTCCCGAAAAATCAATATTTGTTTCGCTGTTCCAGGCTGTTTTGAATGCCACATCCTGCCAGTTTGTTTCATCTTTCAGTACCTCACTCGACAATAATTTATCTGATAAGGGTATTCCCGCGTTCGTTAAGTTGTCTTTCATGTATTCATTATACTGCTTGGCGTTCAAAAGGTCGAGCTTATTGGGAGTAAATGAAATACCGGCAAACGTGCTTATATTTATTTTTAAATCTCCTTTTTTACCTTTTTTGGTGGTAATCAGGATAACCCCATTTGCCCCTCTTGATCCGTAAATTGCAGTAGAAGACGCATCTTTGAGGATTTCGATGCTGGCAATATTATTAGGATTAATTACTGATATATCACCTCCAACAAAACCATCGATAACATACAAAGGATCCGTATTATTAAAAGAAGTTGTCCCTCTAATCCTTATTTTACCATTCGACACATCTACTCCGGATGCTTTCCCCTGTATAAGCGAGGGCACATCACTTACTATACGATCGCCGAAATCTTTTTCAGATATTGAGGCTACCGATCCGGTCAAATCGCTCTTTTTAACCGTTCCATATCCCACAGCAACCACTTCGTCCAATCCAATTAATTCTTCGCTCATAGTAACATTAATGTTTGTTCTACCTGAGACTGGTATTTCCTGTGTCTTCATCCCTATAAAAGAGAAAACCAACGTACCTTCTGATGAAACTCCGCTCAATGTATAATTTCCATTGGTATCTGTAATTATACCTTCTGTTGTACCTTTTAGTACAACAGTTACACCGGGCAACCCAGAACCATAATCATCAGTTACTATTCCAGTAACTTGCTTACTCTGTGCCATCATGACACTAATAAATAGAGTAAAAAGAAAAATTAATAAATACTTTTTCATAAGTTTTACTTGTTTAATTAATATAAAAATGATTTGTTTAATAAGTATTTGTTGTAATCTTTAATGCTATCCCTACCCAATAAAATTGACAAGATCATTATTCCGGCAATGAAGGAAAGCCCATCCCTCAGGGCTAATTTGGCGCTTACCCTGTATGCCATGAAAAGAACGATCAATATGGCACTTAGACGGCCAATAAAAATAGAAAACTCATATCGGTTTTTGTTTGCTTCTTATCACATTCATATTTTTTGGTTAATTTGATTAGTACTGGATACAAAAAAAGCGAAAAGCAAATGAACTGGAAGGGCGAAATGGGTATAAAAAAGGGGGGCGATGGGTATTTGGGCGCTACAGCACATATTCACCCGTTTTAAAAACCATATGCCCCTATATTTCTGATTATTGAGATGAGTTAATTCACTGGCTATCAAAAAGCTTTAAAGAATCAAACCGTAAAAGCATTTAAAAGAATATGATTTGACGCCAGGTAATGGTTCTTGGGTAACCAACAATAATATCAAAAATATAAACCGAAAGCTGGTTACATATTTAAGAGCGTTCTTCAGTTCTAAAATTTTTGGTTTTGCAATACTAAGCAATGGGATTAAACGATTGAATTGAAATCTCAAAAGTGATTACAAAATGACATTTACAAAACTATTTCAATTTGAAAAACACGGCCTGTAGGGATTATAGCTTTGGGGTAACGGTGGTGCTTGAACATCTAATCTAAGGTTTTATAAAAAGATGAAACTAGCTATTGTTAAATGCTGGATGAATCAATGCGGCTGAACATACATTTTTAACCAGTTGCGTTGTAGACAGGGTAAGCGCAATATATTTACTTCTTATGGCGACCTACTTGATGATCCGTGGCTTCCATCTCTGTTTGCTCTCCTTTGTCTCCCTGTTGTTCCATCCATTTTAAAAGTCTGCTTTTCAGGTCTCTTTTGATCTTATCGTATTTCGGATTGTCAGCTAAGTTATTCATCTCCAGTGGATCTTTTATATCATTATAAAGTTCTTCGGCAGGCCGGTGCTGAAACCTGTTTACCAAGTATTTTGCAATAGAATCAGTAGGAGCTTTAGCAATCCACGATTTATAAAAAGTGCCTCCGCTCTCATAACTAGCGGTCACTATATTTTTAAAGGTTTCCTCTGGTGTAAGATTTAAAATATACCGGTATTTATCAGATCTTATTGTTCTGACTCCGTAATGATCGGATCCTTTTATTATTCCACGAGTAGTTTGTATTCCATAAGTATACTTTTTATGGGTATCTTTTTTTCCTTCAAGAACTGGCAAAAAACTTTTTCCTTCAATAGTATTCGGAACCTTTAAACCGGCAATATCTATAAAGGTAGGCGTTACATCTACGTACTCTATCATCGCATTGGATTTTACACCTGGTTTAATTTTACCTGGCCAC
>JAGXIP010000150.1 GCA_024635585.1 Saccharicrinis sp.
GAAGTGCTAAAGGATGGCTGGCTATACACCGGTGATTTGGGACACTTCGACAAGGATGAATTTTTGATTATTACCGGGCGAAAAAAGGAGATTATGATCCTCTCGAATGGTAAAAATATTAACCCAGCAGAAATTGAGCAAAAACTTGAACATTATGCAGCCTTTATACACGAGGCTGGCGTATATCAATTGGGCGATCAGTTTAAAGCCATTGTGGTACCATCGGATGAGTTGAAAGCCCAATACACAGACACTTTGGAGTTGCATCAGCAAATTAAATGGGCGGTATTTGATGATTATAACCAGCAATGTGCCTCTTATAAAAAGGTAACCGATTTTACTGTTTATGAGGGCGATTTACCTCGCACACGATTGGGTAAAATACGTAGGTTTAAATTGGCCGAACTGGAAAATGAAGAAAAAATAGAAGAGCTTCCTGAGGTGCAAGTGGATAGCAGAGAATTTGATATTATAGCCACTTACCTGGAGCAAGAGAAAGGTAAGAAAGTACTCCCGCAGCACCATCTGGAAATGGATTTAGGCTTGGATTCACTGGACAAGGTGAGTTTTCAAGTATTTTTAAAGTCAAGCTTTGGGGTAGATATCGATCCTATGGAACTGCTTAGATTTAAAAGTGTGTTGGCATTGAGTGAGTATATCCAGGAGCACCGCAGTAAAATGAAGGCCGAAAAGATTGACTGGACACAGATATTAAAAGAAAAAGTGAGCCTGTCGCTGCCCAAAACATGGTTTACCGGGACGCTGTTTGTAAAAGTGTCCAAAGCTTTTTTTAGTCTTTATTTTGGACTAAAAGGGAAAGGTTTGAAAAATATTCCTGACGAACCTTGTATTATTGCACCTAACCATCAAAGTTATTTCGACGGTTTGTTTGTGGCCGCATTTTTAAAGAGTAAAACTATTAAAAACACCTACTTCTACGCCAAAGAAAAACATGTAGCTCAGGCTTGGATGAAGTTTTTAGCCAATAGAAACAATATCATCATCATGGATTTGAACAAGGATTTGAAGGAGTCCATACAGAAGTTAGGTGAGGCCTTGAAAAAGAAGAAGAACCTGATTATTTTCCCCGAAGGAACCCGTACCAAAACTGGTAACCTGGGCGATTTTAAAAAGACTTTTGCTATTTTGAGCCGCGAGCTTAACGTGCCTATCGTTCCTGTATCTATAAAAGGAGCCTATGATGCACTGCCCAAAGGCAGTTGGTTTCCCAGACCTTTTAAAAAGGTGATGGTGGAGTTTTTAGAACCAGTGATGCCAAGTGGTCAATCGTATGAGAATATCTCGGATCAGGTACATAGAAGAATTAGTCAGCAGCAGGTGAATGTAAATAGATAATATTGACACCTAACAAGAACACCTAACAGAGCCAGTTCCGACACATCGGAATTTTCAAAACCTGTTAGGTGTTCATTTTCAAATTACTCCTTTCGATTGTAACAGTTTTACATATCCTGCGTCGGCGCCTTTAATGTGTTCCGTCAACCAGGTTTTTAAGAAGTTGGTAATTTCGATGGATAAGATAAGTTTTCCCTTGTTAAACCTATCTTCCAAGTCAGTTACCTTATCCACAAAATCTTGATGCTTTTTTTTGTGTGCCGCAGATTCGTGAAACCCATACCTGTCAAATAGTTTTTCCTCGTCTGCAAAATGCACAGTTGTATATTCTTTCATGTCTCGGATGAGTTTACCAATCAATTCCTTATTTGATTTTTGCTGGAGATGCATATAAAAATTGTTTATCATGCTCACGAGCTTACGATGTTGATCGTCAATACTCCTGATGTTTAGATTCAGGTCATCCGTCCATTTTATCAATGTCATGTCGTTCATTTTTTCTTGTTAAAACTAATTGTTTAAATACTGAAACAGGGCGAAAAAGGTTTCAAAAATAGTGGCGATACTTGATGAAAGTCATCGGGCTGATGTAAATGGAAGCTATTAGTGGGATGTATGCGGCGAAAGTCAAATAGCCGGATGTTTCATCTATATAAAATTAACAACTCCTTTTTTCAGTTATTATAGCACCCCACCGTCCGCATCACACAAACCATTCGGGCTCTTTCCTTTCCTTATAGTGGGTGCTAAGCATTTCCACAAAACCATCAATTAATTCATTTTTAAATACCCTGGCTTGCGTGGGACATCTCTTAACGCAGGCACAACACCAAATACATGCACCTTTATCGGTGATGACTTCCTTGTTGACTGTTATCGCATCAGTTGGGCACACCTCGGCACAAATGCCGCAAAGGATGCAATCATCAACAATGGTTTCGGGTGAGAGTAGCGGTATAGCTGGATGTTCCTTGTAAGGATCGTTTCCCGGTAGCTTAGTTCTGTCGAGCGTTTCAAATGTTTGGCCGGTTGTAATTTTTGCTTTTATTTCCTCGGCAAAACGAGCGCATTGGTTTAAATCTTCCTTATCGGGTCGCTTATGGGCAATTGGGTGCTCATCAGTGGAGTAGGAGTGCTCCCCAATAAAAACACCTGCTGCAATAACTTTAAAACCGCAACCAATGGTAATGTCGTGGAGTTCAAGCAAGGCATCGTCGAAATGCCTGTTACCGTAAACGCTAACCAGCACAGTAGGAGAACCATCGGAATGTAGCTTTTGTAATTTTTCGGCAACCATTAGCGGAACCCGCCCTCTATAAACTGGAACACCTATAATGGTTAAGCTATCCGCAGGGATAGTATTCAAGTAAAGATCATTTACTTCGTTACTCAGATTGTATTCGCTTATCGATCTTGTCGCTAAATTTCTGGCTATTGCTTTAACAATGTTTCTTGTGGTTCCTGTGGCCGAAAAGTATATCAAGTTTATACTTGAAAAGATGGTTTCCATAACACATTATTATTTTAGCTGCCAAAATTACGATAACAAACTAAAAACGTATAAAAAATAGCCATCACTATTTCCAAATTTCTATTTTTAATCTTTCTTTGCTAACTTAACGGATTATTTTAAAAACGCTTAATTTTTTATTAAGAATGGGAAAAGTATTGATAATTGGAGCCGGGGGAGTAGGCACGGTGGTAGCTACCAAGATGGCCAGTCTGCCCGAGGTATTTACTGAGATAATGTTGGCCAGTCGCACAAAGAGTAAATGCGATGCCATAGCCAAAAAAATTGGTGGAGATAAAGTTAAAACGGCAAAGGTAGATGCCGATAACGTACCCGAACTGGTTGCGTTGATCAAATCGTTTGGTCCGGATTTGGTGGTTAACGTTGCTTTGCCATACCAAGATTTACATATTATGGATGCATGCCTTGAGGCCGGGGTATCCTATTTAGATACTGCTAACTACGAGCCTTTGGACGAAGCCAAATACGAGTACAGTTGGCAATGGGCTTATCAGGATAAATTTAAAAAAGCAGGATTAACAGCTATTTTGGGTTGTGGTTTCGATCCAGGTGTAACCAGCGTGTTTACTGCTTATGCAGCTAAACATCATTTTGACGAGTTGCATTACTTGGATATTGTAGATTGTAACGGAGGTGACCACGGTAAAGCCTTTGCTACCAATTTTAATCCAGAAATAAATATACGCGAAGTAACGCAAAAAGGTAAGTATTGGCAGGATGACAAATGGGTTGAAACTGAACCGCATGAAATTCATAAGCCATTGAACTATCCAAATATTGGCGACCGCGAATCGTATGTTATTTATCATGAAGAGCTGGAATCGCTGGTTAAAAATTTCCCAACGCTTAAAAGAGCCCGCTTTTGGATGACTTTTGGACAGGAGTATTTAACGCATTTGAGGGTAATCCAAAATATTGGTATGGCTGGCATTAAGCCCATCATGTACGAAGGAAAAGAAATCGTACCGATCCAATTTCTGAAAGCTGTATTGCCCGACCCAGGCGAACTGGGTGAAAACTATACTGGAGAAACTTCTATCGGTTGCAGGATACGCGGAATTAAAGACGGCAAGGAAAAGACCTATTACGTGTATAACAATTGTAGTCACCAAGCTGCATATCAGGAAACTGGTGCACAAGGAGTGAGCTATACTACAGGCGTTCCGGCCACAATTGGAGCTATGATGTATTTACAAGGCTTATGGAAAAAAGCAGGCGTATATAATGTCGAAGAGTTTAATCCTGATCCTTTTATGGAACAACTCAATAAATTGGGTTTACCATGGGTAGAAGAGTTTAACGTAGATTTGGAGTTGTAACTAAAATATCACGAGAGATTTCACTTCAAGCGTGTAAGTTTTTAATCAATAATATAACCCTGTTTGCGTCTAGCAGACAGGGTTAAATATGAATTAGATACCAAGTAAAGGTTAAAAATTTTCGAATTGCGATTTCAAATAAACACAACAGATAATTAACATCCCAATAAATTCAGGATGTAGTCTGCATATAAAAATGAATAATCCATTCATCTTTTAATCTCTAATCTCTAATCTCTAACCTCTAACCTCTAATCCCTAACCTCTAACCTCTAATCCCTAACCTCTAATCTCTAATCTCTAATCCCTAATCCCTAATCTCTTGTCTCTTATCTAATAATCTCTTATCTATTAGTCTCTTATCTAAACATCTCTAAAAATGCCCATTAATTACACTCATATTCCTTCTCCTTGTTTTGTGCTGGATGAAGACTTGCTACGAAAAAACCTCGAATTGATCAAGTCCGTTAAAGATAGAGCCGGGGTTGAAATCATCCTTGCATTTAAGTCATTTGCCATGTGGGGAGCTTTCCCTATCATCACGGAGTATATCCCTTCGGCAACGGCCAGCTCGGTAAACGAAGCACAACTCGCCTTTGAAGAAATGGGAAGTAAAGCACACACCTATGCCCCTGCGTATAAGGATAGCGATTTTGATAAGATACTAGCTTACAGCAGTCATATTACTTTTAACTCGTTAAGTCAGTTTGAAAGATTAAAGAATAAAGTGACGGGATATTCGCAGCCTGTTTCCATGGGTTTGCGCATCAACCCCGAACACTCTACTGTAAAAACGGATTTGTACAACCCCGGTGTACCCGGATCCCGCTTGGGTATCCCAGCCTCCGAGATGCCCGATATTTTACCTAGAAATGTCGAAGGTTTACATTTTCACTCCTTGTGCGAATCCAATTCCTATGATTTGGAAAATACCCTAAAGGCGGTGGAGGATAAGTTTGGTCAATTTCTACCACATATTAAATGGCTTAACATGGGTGGCGGTCATTTGATGACCCATAAAGATTACGATGTGGAACATCTGATTGCTGTGTTAGGAGCATTTAAACAAAAGTGGAATTTGCATCTGATATTGGAGCCCGGTAGTGCTTTTAACTGGGGCACAGGTGTGTTGGTAAGCACTGTTATCGACATGGTTAAAAATCATAGTATTCAAACCGCCATGTTAGACGTTTCGTTTGCTGCACACATGCCCGATTGCCTAGAAATGCCCTATCAACCTGCCATTGAGGGAGCTACAAGTAATGCTGTAGCTGGACAGTATGTTTATAAAATGGGCGGTAATAGTTGCCTTGCCGGCGATGTAATGGGCGATTATTCTTTCGACAAGGAACTCAGCATAGGCGACCTTATTGTGTTTGAAGATATGATTCATTACACCATGGTAAAAACCACTATGTTTAACGGAGTTACACACCCCTCCATAGGTATTTGGAGCGATAAAAAAGGATTTACTTTATTACGTAAATTTGAATACCAGGATTTTAAAAATCGTTTAGGATAGGCAAATGATTAAGTGCGTGGAGCAGGGGGCGTAGGGCTAAAAACTTCATATACTGGATCCATTTTTTTTGCTTCTTGCTCTCTGCTCCTTGCCCCTTGCCCCTTGCCCCTTGCCCCACGCTCTCTGCCCCAAGCTTCAGAGCACCTATTACTAACTGCTAGCTGTTTTTAGCAACATCCTGTTTTCTTATGCCACATCCTCATTTATTTTGACCAAAATTTGGCTTTATTTGTCCTATTTCCGTAAATTGGTACTTCAATCGACGTGGCACAGCTTGTTAACGTTGGTATTATGTATCATTTAAAAAAATAGAGATGAAAACTTTTGTCAACAAACACACCTTTTTCACCATTTTTATCCTCATTTTTTCATTCTTTTTCTCTGCTGAAATAAATGCCCAATTTTTAAAGAAGTTACAAAAAAAGGTGGAGTCGAAAATGGAAGAAACCATTACGGACAAAGTAGCTGATAAGGCTGAAAGAGAGACTAGCAGTGCAATGGATAAAATGCTGGATCCGGAAATGATGAAGAATAGCCCTATGGCTCTAGGTATTGGATCGGGCAGCATGGAGGAAGTGCCCGATAGTTATGAGTTTGATTGGGTGTATGTGTTAGATATGAAAACGAGTGAGGCGAAGGAGGATTTTCAGATGGAATATTGGCTACGTAAAGATGCACCTTATTGGGGTTTTAAAATGAGCCAAGGGGAAGGAATGACGATGGTGTATGACTTGGAGAATAGCTTCCTTGTTTTGTTCATGAATAATGAGGACAAATCCTTTGCCTCGGTAACAAAAATGCCAAAAGATTTGGGCGAAGACGATAATGACGAGGATTCCATACCTGATTTTAAAATCAAAGAGATTCCCGGGAAGGTAATTCTTGGATACAAGTGTAATGGTTATGTGGCGGAAAACGACGAATATGAGACCACCATGTATATTGCTCCGGATGCAGAGGTAAGTATGGGCAAGATGTATAATACGAATCAAAAATTCCCGAAATCATATAGTTTTAATTGGAGCGAAAAGGAACTGGAGGACGGTTTAATGATGGAGATGAGGATGGTGGATAAAAAGAAGCCTAAAAATAACATGACCATGGAATGTATAAAGTTGGAAAAGCAAGCAAATAAAGTAAAGAAATCAGATTATCAGAATATGTAAACGAAATCACTACTTTCTTTCACAAGCAAATTATAAAACTTAATCGAACACCAATAATTCAAAATAAAAAAAGTTATCCGGCAGCTGCAGGATAACTTTTTTTATTGATTTACAATCCTTCTTTTTTATCGTAAGTGTATGAATGATTAACGATTACGTAGTTTATTAATAATCTTAAACAATACCCTTATTTTTACCTAACTGAAGGCCGTCTGTTTTCTATTAGTCTATTATCTAACATTCTATCGTCTAACAATCTATCATCTAACAATCTAACAATTCTATAATCCTAAGCTAATTTTCACCCCCACTTTTATCCATCTTCCCGGTTGGTACAACTGACCAATATCGGTATACTTTTTATCCAGCAGGTTAGTGGCTTCGGCATAAACGGTATAGCTTGACTTTTGCCAGCTCAATTTTAAATCCATCACCCAAAAAGGTTGGTAGTCTTCTTTGTTTTCAGTGTTTGAAGTGGCATCGTAGGCCATAAAGTCGCCAACTCTATCCTGAAATTGAGCAGTCCAGGTAGCACTTAAAGCCGAGTAAATTCCATGTTGCAGACTTCCGGAAAATTTATGCTTTAAATAATCAAATACATAACGCGAATCATATCCTGATGGTAATTGTTTATCTTGGTTTAACCACGAATAAGTGAGGTTAACATGTTGTAAAAATTTTTGTCCCACTATTAATTCCTGTAGGTTCGCATGTACGGCGGTTTCTACTCCAATGGTGTTAATATCGTTAATATTAGAAGTTGTCCAAGGTGTTCCATCAGGCGCATTGGATGGCTTTCCCCAATCAATCATGTTTTTGCCTTTGCGATAAAATGAAGATAAATTGGCACTTAGTCCGTTATTGCTTTTAAACTTAATCCCGCCCTCATAGGTGGTGGCTTCTTCGGGCTTCAAGTTGAGGTTTCCTTTAATGGTGGCGCTAGAATAAAATAAATCGGTGTATGTGGGCATGCGCAGCGATTGGTTGATGCTGCCATATACTTTTAAGCTGTTGTTTAACCAATAACTGATATCAAAACCTGGGAATATTTCAAAACCCCAGCCTATATCGGAGTTCAGGTTGGCCATTAAACCTGCCGATACCGACAGTTGGTTTAAAGTATAGCTGTGTTCTATAAAAAAGGAGGTGTTGGTTCGGTTGTGCTTTTTTGTGAAAAAACCATTTTTCTCGCCCGGTGCCTTCAAGGTATCATTTATAGCAAATCCCAAAACATTGCTCCATATACTCTCTGAACGTAAATCGGCACCAATGGCTGTTTTTCCAAGTTGCGAGTTGAAAACGGTATTTATATTTACCCCAATCACATCAGTTAAGTGGTAGTTGTGGTTTGTGTACCACGAGGCGGCTCCCTGGTTATCACGGAATAACTCAAAACGGTCGTGGTGGCGGCGCCAGTAAACGGAAGATTTTAATGGATTTTTCGTTTTGGATGCAAAACTCAAACTGGCAAAGGTTGTTTTAGTTTGTTCATACTGGTTGGGGTATTTTGCAGTATAAAAGGAGTTTGCCCCAAAACCTTTGTCGGTGTAGCCAAGCTGTAGTTCCAACTGTTCGGTTTGTGTGGCCAATTGACCTTGATAAAACAGGTTATACATTTCAAAATCGGTATTGTTTATATAACCGTCGGTAGCACTTTTGTTGATGGCCACAAAACTTTTGGTTTTACCGTGTGCCATGGTACCGCTGGCTCCCACATTGTACAATCCGTGCTCGCCCGCCATCATGTTGGCTTTTATTTGCGAACCTTCGCCTGAGCCCGTTATAAAATTGATGGCTCCGCTAAAGGCATTGGAGCCAAATACACGGGCACCGGGGCCTTCCAGTATTTCAACGCGATCGATACTCTCAAAATCGACCGGCAGGTTTAAGTTATGATGACCGGTCTGCGGATCGGTAATATTGATACCATTGAGCATGATCATCACCTGATCAAAGGAACCACCCCGCACACTTACATCCGACTGCACCCCCAATGGACCACGTTGGCGCACATCAACATGGGCAACGTATTCCAATAATTGATCGATGCTTTGTACAGGCAGTGCATCAATTTCACTTTTTGTAATAACGGTGACTACTCGTCCTATTTCGGAATAGAGTGCCGGGGTGCGGCGGGCGGAGACTTTTATTTCTTCAAGTTTGATTTTTTTGCTTATAGAAGCTGTGTCGGTTTGGGCAAAGGTTTGCGTATAGCCTAAAAGGGTAAAATACATAGCTGATAGCATTCCTATGCGAACGTATCTATGCAGCGAGTTGAAAACGGCATAGTTAGTTCCCTGCCATCTTTTAAAAATAACGCCAGTACCATTCGTAATGTAATTTGTAATTTTCATCGTATTATTTTTTTTTGTTTATAAATGAGTCGCAAAACTAATAAAATTGCGCTAAGTCACGTGTATGGTAAGTTTGTTAATTAGGGATAATTGTTTTACGAACAGTTTGGTCAGCATTTTCTACTTTTATGTTTGACAATTCAGACTAAAACTTTTACATTTAACAATTAAAATAACCGTATGTAAAGTTGAAATAACGGCAAGTGATATGGAGGTTTTGACGAGTTAGTACCAATTTAATTTACATTATAGAAATAATATGAAACTAGAAATTCTTTTCCCGATTTTAATTTTGACAGCAGGTTTTCTTTATTTTATCATTCCTCGAATAATAATGAAGTATTTCACAAGACCAGATATATTTATAGAAGTTAATCCTAATGAAGGATTGGTAAGAGGAAGACTTATGATTCGCCATCTTCCAAATGAGAGTGTTAAATATGCGAATTCTCCAGAAGCTGAAAACTTGTATGAACTAAATTGGAAATTCAACTTAATAATTAGGAATAATTCAGAGAATTCTGCTTACAATATAAAAATGTATTCAACTAAGCCAGAGGTTGGGAAATTGTTATTTGCTAAAAGTGTTAATGAAAATAAACCTTTAGCTGCTCATGAAGAACTTTTATTACCATTCGAGTATAAACAAGAGAAAGTTTGTAAGTTAAAAGATATTGGTACGCTAGATTCTAAGGAGCCTGATTTTTTTAAATCTTATAGAATTCTGTTAGACTATAAGAATAGTGGAAAAACTCGATTTAACAGCGTATTTGAAGCTAGTACAAAAGCTGTTTCTTACAAGAAAATTTCAAATAGGAAGATAAAGAAAAACTGGTGCTAACAACACTGGTATAAAGCATATGGAGTTCGTGTATGTTTGGAAGTATAGTTGCGAGTTTGAGCACCGCTAAATCTTTGATTTGGCATTAAAATGAAAAGTTAAAACAAAATCAAAACTTTGGCTCTGTTGAGTTATGGAAGATTTGCTCGTTAAATCTCCACACGCTTCATCTAGCCAACGTTATGCTCCATAAACATTAACAATAATGAAAATCCTTATTTTAACATTTGTAGTCTTTATTGTATTTAGTAACAGTTATTGCCAATATTTTAACTTTGAATGGAGAACAGAGACAATGGGGCACATTGATCAAGTTTCTTTTGTGAAAGACGATACTCAATGTACATTTAGAATAAAAAATAGTAGAAGTTATTCACTTCAAACAGAATTAGAATCGGTAGATTGTCTTAAACTTGCTAAATTACTGGGTAACTTTAATTTCAGAATTGACAATTCAAGTACAATTATTGATACTACAATAACTTATCTTGAAACAAAGTTTATCTTGGACTCTATGAGAATTATTGCCGACAATGACACATTTTGGATCGACGCTTTACCAATCGGAAATTATTACTATGACAAAGATAGGAAGCAGTGTTATCTGGCTAATATTTCATATATAGCTTTCACAGATGGAACAACTTTTTCGGGAGAATATCAAAACAGTACAGGAACTAAAAAATATGAATATTATCAATCTAAAATGACTAAAGATGACTATGATTTCAATCTGTTCATTGGATTTCTGATTAAAAAGTATGATACAGAATCGAAATTTATTTTTATAAATCAAAAAATAGAAAGAACTAAACCTTTTAGAAAAAATAACGGTACATAATAAATAGGTCTATGAGCGGTCTGTAAGTCCCAGCTATTGGTTCGGTTTCAACCTACCTTCAGAAGGCATTCGGCACAAACTGCAATGGAAGGTGCTATGGCATTTTTTTTAGCCTCTGACGAATTTTTTAGTTTCTGATGAAAAAAAATAAAGTAGTTTTTTGCATAATAAGGGGTATTATTTACCTTCGCACCGAAATGGTATCAAACGATGATACCACATATTTATTAAACACATACTACATTGAAACTGATTGCAAAAACATTCCACGGCCTCGAAGATGTCTTGGCCGAGGAGTTAAAAGGTATTGGAGCTCAGAATATAAAACCGGTAAACCGTGCCGTTGAGTTTGAAGGTGATCGAGAAATATTGTACAAAGCAAACTTGCTTTTGCGCACCGCAATCAGAATTTTACTTCCCATACATCATTTTACCGCCAAAAACGACCAGGAACTTTATGATGGTGTAAAACAGTTCGATTGGTCCACAATAATGGGAGTGGAGCAAACCCTGGCCATCGATCCTGTGGTATTTTCCGAAGTTTTTACCCACTCGTTGTACGTGGCCTTAAAGTCTAAAGATGCCATTGTAGATCAGTTTCGCGAAAAAGTGGGAACAAGGCCTTCGGTGGATGTGGAAAATCCAGATATCCGGTTGGTAATTCACTTGGCAAACGAAAAGGCGACTATGTCGCTAGACAGTTCGGGCGATTCGCTACATAAAAGAGGATATCGTACAGGTATGCACAAAGCACCTTTGAATGAAGTATTGGCGGCTGGTATGGTTTTGCTATCAGGATGGGATAAAAAACAACCTTTGATAGATCCTATGTGCGGTTCAGGAACCATATTGATGGAAGCTGTGATGTATGCACGAAATTATCCTCCGGGCTTGCACAAAAAATCATTTGGTTTTATGGGATGGAAAGATTACGATCCAACACTATGGAACAAGGTGGTAGATCAAGCCAAAGAAAATATTACACAGCCTCGTTTAAAGATATTTGGTAGCGATTGCGATATAAAATCTATCGACATTGCCCGTGAGTCGGCACTGCAGTTTCGTCTAAATCGTGATATAAACTTTTCTGTTTCAACTTTTGAGCGCCTCGAGCCCCATTACCCTAAAGGCATGATTATCATGAACCCTCCCTACGGCGAACGCTTGATGAAGGACAAGGATATGATTGATTTTTATAAGATGATTGGCAATCAACTCAAACGCACTTTTACAGGTTACGATGCATGGGTAATCACATCGAACAAGGAAGCTTTGAAAAACGTGGGACTTAAACCGCTCGAAAAACTGAAACTTTTTAACGGCGCGTTAGAGTGTGGCTTTCATAAGTTTAACTTGTACGATGGCACCGTAAAAAAAATCATAAAATTTAGATAGAGATGGCTAATAGCTGATGGCGATTGGCCTATAGTTAGTGGCTGATAGCTGATAGCTAGTGGCTGGTCGCAGTAATCGGTATGTCTGTAGTAGTCAGTCGGGCAGATCATTAGTGAAAGAGATTAATCCCTTTAATCTTTATCCGCTAATGGCTAAAAGCCATTGGCCATCCGCTAACTGCCATCTGCCATCTGCTACTTCATATACATTTCGTATTTTAAAGGATGTTCTTTGGTTTTTAGGTTTGTAGCAGGTTGAAAGCCTAATCCCTTGGCAGACTTTAGTGGCTCAGGTTCTACATATTTTCCTGTTATTTTGCTAATGGCAATGGCTGTTAATACATCCTCAGTAGTGCCCAACTCATAATTGTAATTATCGAATGTTTCAATATCCGGGATTAATCCTTGAGTGTAATCAATAGAGTTGTCAACATTTTCGGCTCTCATAATAATAGGTTGGATGGCCCATTTGTGTTTTTTCTTTTCATCGTCGATGGTGATGGATCCATAATACTTGCCATGGGTTTGCTCGCCTATCTGCACTACATTCATATAGGGCGATAGACTATAAATAACCATTTCGCTGGCCGAAGCGGTTCCTGGTGTCGTGAGTACATACAGGGTGCTTAAATCAAGATTATTGCTGTTGGTTTCAAAATAATCCTCGAACGCTTCCTTAATAGAGTCAGGATTTTCTTGTTTTATGAATGCTTCTACTCCTTTGTTGTAAGCAGTGCGCAAAAATACTTTGCCTTCGCAGGAAGCCGGACAAATCATACTAGCCATTAAACGGGCTGTTGTAACTGCACCACCACCGTTATACCTAAGATCCAATATCAACTCTGAAACTCCCTCTGTTTTAAAATTGGCAAACACGGTCTGCAGTTCATCATCATATTCCTCCATGAAGCCGGTATAGGCTAGGTATCCAATACGTTTACCTTCAACATAAAAAATCTCATTGCTTAAAATTGGATTTACTTGCAACACCTCCGCTTGTATGCTAATGGAAGGTGTCAGATCGAGGGTGGCCCCTTCGGAAATGATTCCCAGACCCAGTGTAATGTTATCAGAAACAAATAACAGATTATAATTTTCAGCGGTAATACCAGCTCCGTTTATCCTAACAATTAGATCACCCCGTTTTATGCCGGCTCTATCGGCAGGGCCATTGGGTTCAACATATTCAACGAATGCAACCACTTGGTCGCTTCCCTTTTTTAGATAACCTACGTTCAACGAAAATCCCAGTTCTTTACGAATACCAGCAAAGTAATTGGTCAGTTCATCAATATCATCGGTGATAAACGACCAATGGTCGATCTCGCTATATAGAAGATCATCAAAAAACTTTTTACTATCGGCTTGTCTGTTAGGATTCAATTTGGGCATTTTAGTATCCCACAAATAAAAGAGATTCATGTTTTCCCAAACAAATTGGTTAATCTGCAGTACTTCAGGATCAATTTCAATATTCTCCTCTTCACAAGCACCTAACGTAAATAAAAACGTTAAGATAATAAGCGTGTTTTTTGCCGATAGCTTTAAATTTCGCATTGGATTTGTTTTAATTCAGAATAATAACTTGTGACTCTTCGAATTTAAATAAAAAGATGGTATTCTTGAATAATTTTCAATCAATTTTTAATCCTCACATCCTCACATCAATTAATCCCTTAATCATTTCGATCCTATATAATAAAAAAGGCCACCCAAAACCGGACGACCTCTATGTCAATTAATTGTAATGTTTAGCTTTATTTAAAGTGGTACAAGAAAATTATTTCACCTTCGAAAGCCGATTTTTTATTTCCTTCAATTTCCAAGGCAACGCCTATATTGGCTTTGGTAACCCCTCTTAAATCTTTAACCTCGTTTACTTTAGCTACCAGTCTAACTTTTGAATTTACCAAAACGGGTTGGTTAAATTTAAGTTTCTCGATGCCGTAGTTCACTTGCAATTTAATGTTTTGCACTTCAACCATTTGTTCCCACAAATACGCCAGCAGTGCTACAGTTAAATATCCATGTGCTATGGTGTTTCCAAAGGGCGACTCGGCTTTGGCTCTTTCAGGATCGGTATGTATCCACTGGTGATCGAGTGTAGCGTCAGCAAATTTGTTTATTTGTTCCTGAGTTATGGTATGATACTCTGATTTACCTATTTCATTTCCTTTTAAAGCTTCCAGTTCATCAAAGCTTTTAATAATCATTTTAGCCATATGCGTTTTATAAGTTATGCTGTAATTAAGGTGCAAATATAGTTTTTTTAGTATAAACCAAACATAAAGCCTAACCAACATCCTCAATTAAAATGCTACGGCAAAGGATTGTTGGAAATGAAAAGGTTATTTTTTAATCGGGTTATTCCAGCGTAAAATATGCTACAATTTCGTATTCTAGTATAATTTTTTCAAAATCAATGTCGGGCATATCCATTGCCGAATCACTTGATTCTGCTTTGAAGGCCATGTTTTCCATGCGTGGCATGTAAGGTCTAAAATTTCGTTCTTGCACGTATATCGCTTTGCCGGCTGTTTGCCCTATCGCCTCTGCTAAACTATTGGCTTTTTCTTTGGCAGCTTTTATTGCATTTATCTTAACCTCTTGTTTAAATTCTTCTATTTTTGAATGGTCGGTTTTAAGGATGGATAAATTGGATATGCCAATTTTTTCCATTTCGTAATATACCATACCTGCCATTTTACCACTGTTTACTTTGAGTTGGTATTTCTTATCGTTACGAATACTCGATCTTTTATACCAAAACTCTTTAAAATCGCTGGAAAAATCGAGTATGGTCAGGTCTTTTTTAATATCCACACCAATAGATGAAAGTGCATTGAGCATTTTCTTTTCTAACTGCTCAACCTGTTGTTTCCCCTTGCTGTCATTCTCCTTTATTTCTATCGAGATATAGATTTCGTCGGGTACTATTTCCATTTTATCCGTACCGGTAACCTCTATATAAGGCTGATCAATAAAATTTTTCACTCCTTGTGCTGTTGCTACTGTTGCGCTACACGCAACAATCAACATTAACATTAACTTCTTCATCTTATATCGTTTTTTTAATTGGTTTGATTATACAATGCACAAGGTATTGCTTTTCCATAAAAAAAGCGATACAAAATTAATTGTATCGCTCCCAAATATTTTCTTTAATTACTATAATACGCAGTTTATCTATGCACAACCAAAAGTTTTAGAGTGGTATTATCTCATTTTTTATTATTGATTATCAACTAAATAAGTACATCTAAGAAAACTCTCTTTTTTGCAAAATGTCTTCCAGAATTGCCCCTAACCCCTAAAGGGGAATCCGCTCTCTCCAGGGATTTCTGGTTCTCCCTTTAGGGAGTTAGAGGGTTTTAAAAGATAACTGTTGCCTTTTTCTTATACCCATACCCACTAAATATGCACAGTACTTTTTATGGTATCTTGGCCAATTACTTTGAGTGCATCGTTTAACTCACCTACATTAATGGGCTTTTTTAAAAATGCACTTGCTCCAGAATTTAAACAGCAATCAATGGTAGTTTGCTGTGTATCGCCCGAAACCACCACGATAGGCACGCCTATCCACTCTTTTGCCAAGTCCTCTAATATTTCAAAACCATCTTTTTGAGGCATATATAAATCCAAGAGTACCAAATCAGGACGTTCTCTTACAATAGTTTTCCATCCCTCGTTTCCGTCGTTTGCTTCGAGTATATGTATCTCGTGATTTTTTAACATGTTTCGTAACATCAACCTCGAGTCAGGGGCATCATCTACTATTAATACTTTCTTCATATCAATAACTATTATACCTTATTAATTATTAAAGAAACGGAATATCTAATAAATAGATTCAAGATGTTGATTAAACCATAAAAAATGCACTTAAAACCAAGTATCCAGTCCACTAAAATTACTTGGCTATCTTAAAATGTTAAAAATTTGAACTAGTAGGCACTGGTAGGTATTTTGTTAATTTTTTTTCTTATAATTGCAAGTATTAAATAAAAAATTAACGTTATTCTCTTTTTTATTAACACATTGTAGTTAACCAACAACCGAGGAATATTGCAATGAAAAATGTATAGAATTATTTATTAATATATTATAAAAAGCTATGGCACAAATAACTTCGTTAATCGAAAAATTAAACAAAGGTAGTAACCCATTTTTTAAGGAGTTATACGGAACCGACACCGCAGTCCTTAAGGAACAGGCCGATCGTTACATAAAATATATGAACGAATTTAAAAGTATTTACGGCGGTACTGATGTGAGCCTTTTTAGTTCGCCGGGACGCACCGAGGTGGGAGGTAACCACACGGATCATCAGTTGGGGCGTGTTTTGGCTGGTGCCGTTAACCTCGATAATATTGCGGTAGCAGCGCCTAACGGTACCAACAAAGTCCGAATATCCTCGGTAGGTTTCGATCCTTTTGAAGTGGATTTAAATGACTTAGCAATAACCCAATTTAAGGTTACGCCTGGCAATTTGGTTAAGGCTATCGCTGCAGGAATCAAAGAACTAGGTTTACAAGTGGGTGGTTTTGATGCCGTAATACATGGTTGCGTGCCCGAAGGTTCCGGTTTAAGTTCCTCAGCATCTATTGAAGTACTTATTGGTGCTATTTTTAGCCATTTGTTTAACGATGGCAAACTTGACCCGGTAGATAATGCCAAAATAGGACAAAAAGCCGAGCATGCTTGTAAAAAATTCTGTGGTTTGATGGATCAAACGGCCTGTGCTGTAGGGGGATTTATAACCATTGATTTTAAAAGTGCTGCCAATCCCATAGTAAAAGCCATTGATTTTGATTTTGCCCAAACAGGTTATTCCCTCGTGATAACTAACACAGGAGGAAGTCATGGTGGACTTGATGAGGAGTACAATTCACTTCCGGGCGAAATGAAATCTGTAGCGAAAGCCTTGGGACACGAAGTGTTACGCCCCCTTACGATGGAAGATGTGGTTAAAGCTATTCCTACTCTCCGCGAAAAAGTAGGCGATAGGGCATTGTTACGTTCGATTCACTTTCAGGCCGAAAATGCCAGAGTGGTAGATGAAGTAGCTGCCTTAGAATCTGATAATTTTGAGAAATTCTTGCAATTGGTCATTGATTCAGGATTTAGTTCTTATATGTATAATCAAAATATTTATGTGGGTTCCGACCCAGCCTATCAAAGCGTATCTTTATCTTTGGCTCTAAGCGAGTTGGTGCTTAAAGGAAAAGGAGCATGGCGTGTGCATGGAGGAGGGTTTGCAGGAACTATTCAGGCTTTTGTACCTAACGACCTATTAAATACTTACATTTCAACATTGGAGCCTGTTTTTGGAAAAGGTAACTGTCATGTGCTGTTTATTCGCTCTAAAGGTTCGGTAAAAGTAGAATTGTAAGCTATAGTTTTATACTTTTACGGAAAATAGCCAAAATGAAATTTTAATAAAGAGCACTTGTCCGTTTGTGGCAAGTGTTCCATTTAACTTATATGGATATGACAAAAGCTTCGGATGTTTTTACGTTAAAAAACGCGAATAATATTGAGGTTACCTTTATTGGTAGAGGAGGACAAATTACAGGGATTAAAGTACCCGATGCAAAAGGCCAGGTTGCCGATGTGGTGATAGGTTACCAGAATATGGAAGATACCTTGGCTGGAGACGGTTATTTTGGTGCCTTGTGCGGACGATATGCCAACCGGATTGTAAACGGGAAGTTTGAGCTTGAAGGTGTTAAATACCAATTAGACACTAACAATGGTCCTAACCATCTACATGGTGGCCACGACGGTTTTAACAGTCGTACCTGGGAGGTGGAGTCTTATTCCGACAGTAAGTATGCCCAGGCCTATAAGCTGTCCTTAGTTAGTGCTGATGGCGATCAAAAATATCCCGGAGAGCTTACCGTTAGCGTTATTTATGGTTTAACCAACGATAACGAGCTGGTGATAGATTATACCGCAGAAACCACAAAAGCTACCATCGTTAATTTAACCAGTCACGCCTATTTTAATTTAAAAGGTGCTGGAACTGGCACCATTGAGAATCACATGCTGGAGTTAAATGCCGAAAAATACACACCTATATCTGCCGAGATAGGTACCGTTACAGGTGAAATAGCACCAGTAAAAGGAACAGCCATGGATTTTGTAGATGCCAAAGCAGTAGGAGAGGCGTGTAACAGCAACGATGCGCAAGTTAAGATGGTAGGTGGTATCGACCATAATTTTGTGATAAATGGGTACGACGGACATTTAAAATTGGCCGCTAGGTTAAGCGATCCAGACAGTGGCCGCGAAATGGAGGTTTATACCGATCAGCCTGGAATTCAAATTTATACAGGAAGCCACTTCGACAGCTCAGAGACAGGTAAGTTAGGTGCTCCCATACAAAAATGGGCAGGTTTGGCAATGGAAACGCAACTATTTCCTGACTCGCCAAACAACAAAAAATTCCCTAGTGCTGTGCTTAAGCCTGGTAATACTTACAAGCATACTTGTGTGTATAAGTTTTTGTAACTTAAAATACCATTACATTTTTTTGTTTTTGTTGTTAATTTTTCAGTTTTTTGCCAAGCCAAAGGCATAAAAAAAATGATTCCGAATGTTGTTTAATTATGATTAATAAAAACTATTTAATACTACAAAATGAACGCGAGTAAAAAAAATAACTTCTTACCTATTGCAATGATGTTTGCATTGTTTGCAATGATTTCGTTTGTAACCGGTCTTTCTAATCCAGTTGGTGTAATTATCAAAAATCAGGATGGGATACAAAATTGGATGTCGCAGTTAGGCAATTTTGCTAACTTTTTGGCATATTTTTTCATGGGATTGCCCGCCGGCTTGCTTCTAAGGCGAAAAGGCTACAAATTCACTGCTTTAACTGCTATTGCCGTAGGAATTATCGGGGTAGGTATTCAGTTAATCTCGGGTTACATGCAGTATGATAAGGGTGATAACTTTACACCTATTTTTACAGTGTACTTAACGGGTGCTTTTGTTTCAGGTTTTTCGATGTGTTTACTTAACGCAGTAGTAAACCCAATGCTTAATACCTTAGGAGGTGGTGGCAAAAAAGGTAATCAGCTTATTCAGTTTGGAGGTTCTTTAAACTCAATGGCGGCTACTATTGTACCCATTTTTGGTGGATACTTGATAGGCGATGTGGCCAGGGCTACCATTAGCGATGCTATTCCAGCCCTTATGA
>JAGXIP010000151.1 GCA_024635585.1 Saccharicrinis sp.
ATCAAGACGCACTCTCTCGTCGAGAACACAACGGCGAACAGCTTCTTTTTCTACTGCATGATAATATTTACCAATAAGCTCTTTGGGTACCTCAGACCCTTCGGGATAGTTGGCCTGAACATATTCTTCTTTGATGGCTGCAAATTTATCCGAACGCTCATGCTTTGGCAATCCCGCTTTAGCCACTTGATATACTTTATCGTAGGTTGCCGCTTTGATATGCTCCATTAGTTGAGCATCATTCACCTCGTGGCAATATGTTCTTTTTTCGGTTTTACCTACTTGTTGCATCAGCTCTATTTGAACCTCGCATTGAATTTTAATTGCATCGTGTGCAAACTTCATAGCCTCAAGCATTTCCTGCTCCGAAACTTCTTTCATTTCGCCCTCAACCATTAAAATATTCTCTTTGGTTGCGCCCACAACAAGCTCCATGTCGGCGGCTTGCATTTGCGAACGGGTTGGGTTAAGGATAAGCTCACCGTTTACACGACATACACGCACCTCAGAAATAGGTCCTTGAAAAGGAATATCAGATACAGCTAAAGCTGCAGATGCAGCCAAACCGGCCAATGCATCGGGCATATCTTCTTTATCACCGGAAAGTAGGTTAATAGTTACAAATGTTTCGGCATGGAAATCTTCCGGAAACAAAGGACGTAAAGCCCTGTCCACCAAACGGCAAACTAAAATTTCGTTATCAGAAGGCCGTGCCTCTCTTTTCATAAACCCACCGGGGAAACGGCCTACAGCCGAAAACTTTTCTCTGTACTCAACAGACAGAGGCATAAAATCGACACCGGGAGCGGCATCCTTTGCCGATACCACAGTAGCCAATAATACCGTGTTGTTCATTTTTACTACTACCGCACCGTCGGCCTGTTTGGCCAACTTACCTGTTTCGATAGTTATCGATCTTCCATCGCCAAGATCAATTGCTTTTTCAATTGGATTAATCATAATTACTTCTTTATTTCTTTTTAACGCCCAAATATATGCATAATCATTAGATTATAGGGCGATAAGATGATTTATTTTAGCTAATGGCCGATAGCTGGTGGCTGATAGCTGGCAGCTACCCTCTTTACGCTTTACGCTCTGCACTGCTCGCTAATCATACCGTTATCACCACGAAAAAAGGCAACCCAGATTGGATTGCCTTTTTTGTTTTTTCAGCAGGATTACTTACGTATTCCTAACTCTTTAATTAAAGAACGGTAACGTTCGATGTCTTTTGCCTTGATATAATCAAGAAGACTACGACGTTTTCCAACCAATTTAACCAAAGAATGCTCTGTATGATAATCTTTTCTATTAACCTTTAAATGTTCGGTTAAGTGAGCTATACGGTAGGTAAATAGTGCTATCTGGCCTTCTGATGAACCAGTGTCAGTATTCGACTTTCCGTACTTCTCGAAGATTTCCTGCTTTTTCTCTTTTGTCAAGTACATAAAGCTTATATATTAAAATTCGCGTGCAAAGATAATCATTTATTTAACTGACACAACTCTACGAATAGAAAATGTTTAGAGTTTAGGGTTTAGGGTTTTAACCGACTTGGAACTGAGGACTACGGACTGGTAATGATTTCCAGTGAAATTTACAAACCCCAAACTGCCCCTTTCCATGCCCATTGGTTGAAGAAATACGCCCACCTGTTGAAAGTTTTTGTGTATATGCATCTATTAAAATACATTTGTTAAACGATTGATCCGCGATCTACATATAAATAATGAACTATGAAACGAGCCAATTATGAACAAATATTTTTAATGAGATGAAAATAAAGAACAATATATCCGTTAGTGAATCGGGCTTTGTTTTCGATGCCAAAACGGGTGAATCGTATTCGTTAAACCCCAGCGGCAAGGAAATAATTCGTTTGTTGAATTTGGGAAAAACCCAAGAGGAAATAAAGGAATACATGCTTGCCAGGTATGATGTTCCGGATTTGATCGTCATACGTCATTTAGACGATTTTTTTCAGATGCTGAGCTATTTTAACCTAACTGTCGAATGCCATGATCAATAAGTTAAAATTAACCATTGCCGTTAGTGGATTAAACAATACCGATAATCCGGGACCGGGAATACCTGTGATTAGAGGAATACGCGATTCCGAGCTTATCGACGCACGCATTATTGGCCTTTCGTACGAGAACTTGGAGCCAGGCATTTACATGAGCGACCTGGTAGATTGTACCTACATGCTCCCCTACCCTTCGGTTGGGATGGAGGCCTACATGGAGCGAATACTAGAAATACACCATGAAGATCACATAGACCTGATTATTCCAAATCTGGATGCCGAACTACATACCTTTATAAAAGCCGAAAATATTTTAAAGGAGCACAACATAAAAACGTACCTGCCTAGCTTAAAGCAACTCGAAGAAAGAAATAAAGGAAACCTGGATACTTACGGTCAAAAATATGACATTAAAGTACCCAAAAACCTGAGCATAACATCGCACAACGAAATAGGACAGCTCGACAACAATTTTACCTATCCGGTATTGGTGAAGGGAAAATTCTACGATGCCTATATGGCCTACAACCCGCAAGAAGTGATGGTAGCATTTAACAAAGTGAGCGCAAAATGGGGGTTACCTGTTATCATACAGCAGTTTGTGCAGGGAACAGAGGTAAACGTGATTGCTTTGGGCGATGGGGAAGGCAACACCGTGGCCGCCGTACCCATGCGCAAGCAATACATCACCGACAAGGGCAAGGCTTGGAGTGGTGTAACACTGAACGACCCCGAACTGATGGAAATAACCCATCGTCTGATAAAACAAAGCAAATGGAAGGGTGGCATGGAACTGGAAATGATAAGAACCAAAAACGGTGATTATTATTTGATAGAGATAAACCCCAGAATACCTGCATGGGTATATTTATCGGTAGGTGCAGGACAAAACATACCCGAAGCGCTGACCTTGCTGGCTATGGGAAAAGAAGTGAAAACAATGACCGAATACGAGGTGGGAAAAATGTTTATCCGCTACTCTTTCGATTTAATAGGTAACCTTGCCGACTTTGAAAAAATAAACATGCTGCGGAAATTATGAGGCGGGGATCGGTGTGTCGGTGATCGGTTGGTAAATAGCAGGGAGAAAGGGCAAGGGGCAGGGAGCATGGGGCTGTTGACTGGTTTTAGATTTTAGGTTTCTTAATAAAACGTATTAACCCCCATCCAATTATCCACATAAACATCTCAAAGTAAATACCTCACACGTCATACGGCTCCCCTCCTTTTTTAAGGAGGGGTGGATGATATTGAGGTACGAAATATCAGACGGGGTGGTTTTGAGCCTCCTCCTTTTTCTTAAAAAACTAAACGTATAACATCATGGAAAAATTAGCATACGAAAAACCAGTTATAAACAGAATAAGTGCCGGTGTGCCAGATAAATTTGGACTTGGTACAAATATTAAACCCGTTACACATATCGACGGGGTATCGGTAAAGGAGTTGATTGAAAAATATGGCTCACCATTATATGTGTTGTCAGAAAAAACGATACGCGAAACCTACCAAAAAGCGCTCAATGCTTTTAAAACCAGATATCAGAAGGTGCAATTTGCCTGGTCGTACAAAACCAACTACCTAAACGCCGTATGCAACACCTACCATCAAGAGGGATCATGGGCAGAAGTTGTTTCTGGCTTTGAATACCAAAAGGCCATTGCCAACGGGGTACCTGCCAATAAAATAATTTTTAATGGGCCTGATAAAAATAAAGAGGATCTGACCTTGGCCATTAAAAACGAATCATTGATACACATCGATCATCAGGATGAGTTTTACGACATACAGTCCATCGCACACGAGATGAAGAAAAAAGCCAAAGTGGCCATCAGAGTGAATATGGACACGGGGATATTCCCCAAATGGGTACGCTTTGGATTTAACCTCGAAAATGGGGAAGCTTGGGCTATCCTCAATAAAATAATGGCGGACGATGGATTTGAGTTGATGGGATTGCATACCCATATAGGCACTTACATTATGGATGCCAATGCATACGGGGTTGCAGCGACAAAATTAGCTCAATTGGCAGTGCGACTTGAACACAAATACAACCATTATATCAAATACATAGATATGGGCGGTGGATTTGCTTCAAAAAACACCTTAAAAGGAGCCTATCTTCCCGGTAGCGACACCTGCCCCAGTTTCGACGATTATGCCGAGGCCATAGCCTACGCCCTGCAACACTCCGATATTAAATACGACCAAATGCCTATGCTGATACTTGAAACGGGTCGAGCACTTATCGATGACGCCGGCTTCTTAATAGGCACCGCCCTGGCTAACAAGCGATTACCCGACGGTCGACGTTCTCTCATCATTGACATAGGTGTAAACCTATTGTTTACCTCCTTTTGGTACGAGCACCTGATAGCTCCGGCTCAGATGACTCCGCCATACACCGAGGATACTATTATTTATGGCCCACTATGCATGAATATAGATGTAATTAGAGAAGCCATTAAATTTCCGGTAATCGAAAAAGGCGAAAACGTGGTATTAAGCAGGATAGGCGCTTATAACATGACCCAATGGATGCAGTTTATCACCTTCAGACCAAAAATAGTTATGATAGATACCAATGGCGTAACTCATGTAGTACGAGAAAACGAAAACCACGAAACCATGAACGCACTCGACAGGGTACCTGAGCATTTAAAGGGGTTTGATCTTTAATAGTACAGAGTATCAAGAACAAAGTATTAAGTATTAAGTATCAAGATATGAGTATCAAGTATCAAAGCCTGTCCCGCCCAAGCGGGAATATGAGTATCAAGAATAGGTAGTCCCTAAAATTATGGGAACTAAAAAACGCGGACTCTCAGCATTTATCAATCTTATTACTTGACACTATTTTTTTTAAACCGAATGAAAAAAAAGCACATATATGGATTAGAGAAGAATGCCTTCTTTGTGGGGCTGACGAGTTTCTTTACGGATACGTCAACAAAAATGGTGTATAGCGTTATGCCACTTTTCTTGCTGTCGATGGGTGCCTCCAAAACCACTATTTCCTTAATCGAAGGTATTGCAGAGAGCACCGCATCCTTATTGAAAGCCGTGTCGGGATATTGGAGCGATAAAATAGGCCAGAACAAACCATTTATGATAATAGGCTATGGCATTACGGCTTTAGCAACCCCATTATATGCACTGGCCCGAATACCCGTTCATATTTTGTTTTTTAGATTTTTCGAGCGCATCGGGAAAGGATTACGGACTGCGCCCAGAGATAGCTTAATCAGCAGTTCGATAAAAAACAATGAAGCCGGAAAAACATTTGGGTTTCAGAAAGCGATGGATAACAGCGGTGCAATAGTTGGCCCTTTAATTGCTTTTTTGCTGCTATACCTGTTCCCTTTAAATTATACCAATATCTTTTTATTTGCGACCATCCCTGCATTACTCGGCGTTTTGACGCTAGTTTTTTTTATAAAAGAAGCGAAACTGAAAGACAAAGAAAATAGGAATCGGGCTTCGTTAAAGCAGTTGCCAAAAAAGTTTTATTTTTTCTTGGTAATAATTTTTGTGTTCACACTCGGAAATTCTGCCGATGCTTTATTATTGGTAAAAACAAGCGATACAGGTATCGATAAATCGTACATCCCTTTTATATATATGCTATTTAATACCGTATCGGTCGTACTTGCCATACCAATCGGGAAGCTTTCCGACAAAATAGGTCGCGAAATATTAATCGCACTAGGATTTTTTGTTTATTCGATGGTTTATTATTTTTTTGGCAGATTTAACTCAATAAGCATTTTCTTTTTCCTTTTTATGCTGTATGGTTTGTATAGCGCATTGGTAGATAGTAGCCAAAAAGCATTGATATCAGATATTGTGAACAAAGAACTGAGAGGCACCGGCTATGGGATTTATCATGCCGTTTTGGGGATTACGCTTTTACCTGCAAGTTTGATAGCAGGTTTATTGTACGATCATGTCAATTCAAACGCACCTTTCTATTTTGGTTCAGCAATGGCATTGATAGCAACCGTGTTAATGACAATTTTTGCAATTGCGAACAAAAGAAAAAAAACTCACATTAATCCCTATGACCTATAAACTGGTGCACCACATAAAATCCGATCATATTAAAATGTTCACCGACAGCCTGTTGAACAGCTATTCGCAAATATTCTTTTCGACTTACAAACCCTTTGCTGTACTTATCCTGCTGGTTTCGTTTATCGATTTTTATACTGGCATTACAGGCTTGCTGGCCGTGTGCGTGACCTCGATAGGCGGTTTTGTGCTCAATCTGGATAAAGCAACTGTTGCGAAGGGACTATATGGATTTAACGGCTTGCTGGTTGGGCTGGGGCTGGGCATGTATTACAGTTTTAGCTGGCCGTTGGTATTCATTGTTATTTTTGCTGGCATCCTCACCTTGTTTATTTCGGTTAGCCTGCAAGGTGTAATTGGCAAGTACCATATCCCCGTTTTAAGCATCCCCTTTTTGTTGGGGATTTGGATCTTTACCATCGCCACCAAACATTTTGACGCACTTGGGATAAGCGAACGGGGCATTTATACCATGAACGAGTTGTACGTAATTGGTGGCCACTCGCTGGTAAAAATGTACGAATATTTCAATGCCGCCGAAATACCCTCTTTTTTAAAAATTTACTTTATATCGTTGAGCGCCATCCTTTTCCAATACAATGTAATGGCCGGTATTATCCTGAGCATCGGTTTGTTGTTATTTAGCCGCATTGCCTTTTCGCTGTCGCTGCTTGGTTTTTTTATAGCCTACACATTTTATCACGGTATCAATGCC
>JAGXIP010000152.1 GCA_024635585.1 Saccharicrinis sp.
AACCTACATATCCCGGAGGTGCCCCAATCAAACGCGATACGGAGTGCCTTTCCTGAAACTCCGACATATCAATACGCGTCATCTTATTTTCGTCGTCGAACAGAAATGCAGCCAGTGTTTTGGCCAACTCTGTTTTACCTACGCCCGACATCCCCAGAAAAATAAAAGAACCCACAGGTCGCCTTTCATCCTGTAAACCTGCTCTGCTGCGCCTTATGGCATCCGAGACTGCTTCAATAGCTTCCTCCTGCCCTACTACTCTTTTACGCAACTCGCTTTCCAGTGTCAACAATTTTTCTTTTTCACTTTTAAGCATTCGAGTTACAGGTATTCCAGTCCACCGGCTCACCACCCCGGCAATATCTTCGGCATCTACCTCTTCTTTTATCATGGGGTTTTCAGTCTGCCTTTCACTCAACTTTTGCTTAAGTTTTTCTATTTGCTCTTCTGCCTCTCTAATTTTGCCATAGCGCAGTTCGGCCACCTTGTCGAACTGACCTTCGCGCTCGGCTTTCTGCGCCTCAAACTTAAAATGCTCAATGTTGGATTTGTTTTTTTGTATTTCATCCACAATCGATTTTTCCTCTTGCCATTTGGCTCGCAGGTTACTTCTCTCATCTTTTAGTTCTGAGAGCTCCTTGCTAAGACGTTGTAATTTAGCACCGTCGCCTTCTCTCTTGATGGCCTCACGCTCAATTTCCAGTTGTTTTACCCTTCTATCGAGTTCATCCACTTCCTCGGGAACGGAATTCATCTCTAAGCGCAGTTTAGCCGCCGCTTCGTCAATAAGGTCGATGGCCTTGTCGGGCAAAAACCTATCGGAGATATATTTGGTAGATAATGTTACCGCAGCAATGATGGCATCGTCCATAATTCTGACCTTATGGTGTGTTTCGTACCTTTCCTTGAGTCCGCGCAAAATAGAAATGGCGCTGGGTATATCGGGCTCATGTACCATCACCAACTGAAAGCGTCTTTCCAAGGCTTTATCTTTCTCAAAATATTTTTGATACTCGCTTAGGGTTGTTGCACCTACAGCCCTCAAATCGCCCCTTGCCAAGGCAGGCTTAAGTATATTGGCCGCATCCATGGCACCTTCGCTCTTGCCAGCTCCAACCAAAGTATGTATCTAGTCGATAAACAGGATGATGTTTCCCTCGCTGGCAGCAACCTCTTTTACTACAGCCTTTAAACGCTCCTCAAACTCGCCTTTATATTTAGCACCAGCTATCAGTGCCCCCATATCCAGCGAAAAGATAAGTTTTGATTTTAGATTTTCGGGTACATCGCCATCCACAATACGCATAGCCAGCCCCTCTCCTATGGCTGTTTTACCCACTCCGGGCTCTCCCACTAAAATTGGGTTATTTTTGGTACGGCGCGATAGTATTTGAAGCACGCGACGAATTTCCTCGTCACGGCCAATTACAGGATCCAACTTGCCGGCACGGGCACTTTCGTTTAAGTTTATGGCGTAACGGTTGAGCGCATTATATTGATCTTCGGCTGATGGAGAATCTACTTTAGCACCTTTTCGAAGTTCTTCAATGGCCATAATTAGCGACTTCTCGTTAATACCAGCATCCTTTAATAAGTTAGATACGGCATCCTTCACCGATAAAAGTCCTAACAACAAATGCTCAATGCTTACGTATTGATCGCCAAACTGTTTAAGATAATCCTTAGCTCTTAGTAAAACCTGATTGCTCGACCTTGACAGGTAAGGTTCTCCGCCAGATACCCTGGGATAGCCCTGCACGATAGCCTCGAGAGGATTATTGATGTTTTTCACCTCCAGTTTATTGAACAAATGCTGAATTACATTTTCATCCACCGCGAGCATAGCTTTTAAAATATGACCTGGTTCAATAGCTTGATGACTGAGTCCACTAGCAATACTAATAGCCTGCTGAATAGCCTCTTGTGATTTGATCGTATATTCTTGTAAGTTCATAGTATTTTTCTTTTAAAATTTTAGCAATGCAAACGAAACAAATGTATTGCCATTGCGTATTACAAGTCATTTTGACGGCATAAAAGTAGTTTTTCCGACAATAATGCAGATATAATTTAAAAAGGATGCGTTATTGACACACTTTAATTATCATGTTAAATAAGAACCAACATTAAACCATACATTAGATTTTAATTTATATATTATGAAAAATATTGTTTTAAGTGTATTTTTTGCGATTTTATTTGTAGCATGTGTTGCCAAAGAAGCTAAGAAGAAGAAAATAGAAACAAAGCAAACCGAAGCTGCGTGTTGTTCTTCATCACCCGAAACAAGTACCTTAATCATTTCGGCTGACGAGTAAGGCAAGTTATCCGTACTTAGCACCAACGAGAATCATTACAAACATTATTTACAGCACCCCTTAAAGCATTCACAAAAAACCGGTCGTCGATCGGTTTTTTTTCAGATACAGTATCCAATCGTTCTGAAAGCGAAAACAGTTTAAAAGGCAAATAGTGGTTATTTATTTGGAAAGAAATAAGTTCACTCGCACTTATTTTCTTTATATATTAGCCCAGTTAATTCTATTGTACAAGCAAAAACAATAGTTTAAACTTATAGTGATTTGGAAAGTTACCAACCACAAAGCCTGTTTACCTTTGAAAAAAAACCACACATACACGCCATTTAATTTATGCAAAAATAAACGCTGGCGCTGGCTTTGTTTCTGTTTTATGATGTTGCTTCAAGGCGTATGCACTTACGCTCAAATTCCTACCGACACTGCACAGCAAAAAGACAAGAGTATTCAACATTACTTGCAGCAACAATCGAAAAACAGTTTTATTTATAAAAAACTATACGAATGGCTGGTTGTTTCAAAGGATTCCAATGTTTTTAAAAATGATATGCTCACTGCGTTTGAGAATGAAAATGCAAAGTACAACAACAAAGTAATCAGCAGTGTAAAAATAAAACAAATATCACCATTTGCTAAAAGTATACTCGACACGCTGGATTTCACTACCAATGGGCTAGAAAAACGGCTGAGCAAATTGCGTTTTGAAACCAAAGAAAGCATTATAAAAAACAACCTCACATTTAAAAATGGTGAATTTGTTAGGGCGCAGAAATTAAAAGACAGTGAGCGCCTGTTGCGTTCTTTAAATTTTATTACAGATGCACTCATTGTTGTAGAACCTGCCGCAACAGACACCTCATTGGTTAATGTGTTGGTAATAACGCAAGACAGTTACCCATATGGCGGTCTTCTTTCTCTTTCGGGTACCTATCCGCGTTTTGGTTTGTCCAGCCGTAATGTATTTGGCTACGGTTTAGAAATAGAGCACCAAATAAGTACAAGACCCACAGAAAACAGAAGTTTTGGGATATATGAAAGTTTACGCTGGCAAAATATATATGGCTCTTACTTTACATTCCATGCCGAAGTAAAAGATCAATACGATGCGCATTATTACTCCATTGGGGCGCAAAAAGATTTTTTTATACCTGAAATAAAATATGCCGGTGGATTTAACATTTACCGTAATTATGCCATGGATACCGATCCCGAATCGTTTCCTGTGGGATATCATAATAACTACGATTATTTAATTCAGGATTATTGGGGCGGTAAATCCATCTTAATTCATACCGAAAATTTTTTCGACAGATCCAGCCTTACTTTTAATGCACAAGCGTTATTTTCGGAATACGCTGGATTAAACGACACGATGATGCAATTGCCAAGATACGTTCCCAACGTGTCCTTTTTCGGTTCAGTGTCGTTCTCAAAGCGCGATTTTTACAAAAATCAATTAATTTACAATTATGGACGAACCGAGGATGTACCCTATGGTTTCCTAACTGCATTAAGCTTTGGTTACAACCACAACGAATTAAAAAACAGATATTTTGCTGGTGCTCATCTTTCTTTGGGTCAAGCGCTCATCCCAAATAAGGGATATCTGTTACTAAGTGGCGACCTTCAATCGTTTTTTTATCATAAACAACCCGAAGATTCCAGGTTGAAATTGAAGGCCCAATATATTTCGCCACTCAATAAAGTAGGAATGCACCGTTGGCGTACCTTTCTTTCGGCAAATTATATCAAAGGATACCACAACAGTTATCCCAATTATATTTACGTGAGTGAGCGCAACAATGGTATCAGGGCGTACAACAGCAACGCACTTTGGGGAACCAATAAATTTGTTGTAAGCTCCGAAACCATTCTATTTTCGAGCAAGGAGTTTTTTGGATTCAAAATGGCTTTTTTCTCGTTTTACGATATGGCCTGGATTACGGACAGTAAAAAGCTATTTAGAAGCAAACCGTTTTACTCGCTGGGCGGAGGATTTAGGATACGCAACGACAATTTAGTAATTAATACCATACAAGTACAACTGGCCTACTTTCCGCGTGTGCCACCTCAAGGTGTATCATTTGATTTTAGGCTAAGTAGCGAGCAGGTAAACAGTTTTAATCAGCTTGCCCCACGCAAACCTTATGTGGATGTTTATAAATAATTACTCACGGGGTGAGTAACAGCATCTTGTACATATTCACCCCGTGAGTAATGAGGTATTACAGAAAATCCTTAAAATAATTCGTAACTTTTTCCATCAAATGTACCCTGTCGGGTCCTAATACATTGTGCTCGTGTCGTGGATACACAAAATAATCCACCTGTTTGCGGCTTTTTATACAGTGCTCTAAAAAATCCAAACTATGCTGCCACACTACCGTTGGGTCAATGGCTCCATGTATAACCAGCAAGCGACCTTGAATATCTTTTGTGCGCTCGTTCAGGTTTGAGTTCAAATACCCTTGTTTGTTTTCGTCGGGCGTATCCATATAGCGTTCGCCATACATTATCTCATAATATTTCCAATCGGTTACTGGGCCACCTGCTACCCCAACTTTAAATATATCAGGATATTTTTCCATTAAGTTGATGGTCATAAACCCCCCATAGCTCCAGCCATGCACCCCTATCCTATCAACATCCACATAAGGCAAGGCTTTAAGGTATTTTATCCCTTCCATCTGGTCGGCAGCTTCCGCCTCTCCCAACTGGCGATGAATCACTTTTTCAAAATCGCATCCCCGGTAAGGCGTGCCTCTGTTATCCATTGTAAAAGCAATATATCCTTGCTGAGCCATGTACAACTGCCAAAGTCGTGCAGCTCCCAGCCAACTGTTTTGTACCAATTGGGCGTGAGGTCCCCCATACACATAAACCACAACCGGATATTTTTTGGCGGCATCAAAATTAGGTGGTAATATCATCCGGCTGTATAAATCTGTCTTTCCATCTGCCGACAATAGGGTGTCCATCACTATTTTACCCTTTTCATATCCTTCAAAAGGATTTTTGGCTTGATGTAGCACCTTGGCTGATTTGCTTTTTATATCAATCACTTTAATTTCGCGTGGCGTATCCGTATTTGAAAATACATCAATGGCTTTACTGCCAGATGCACTCAGCGTAGTGTTATGTGTGCCTTCACCATTAGTTATCCGGGTAATTTTTCCATTGCCCAGGGCCACTTGATATAAATTCCGTGTTAAAACACCGCCATCTTTGGTGCCTTCAAAAAATACGGCCTTATTTTTTTCATCAAAACCCAACACATTGGTAACTACCCAATTCCCTTTTGTTAGCTG
This sequence comes from Saccharicrinis sp., assembly GCA_024635585.1. Taxonomy (GTDB): domain Bacteria; phylum Bacteroidota; class Bacteroidia; order Bacteroidales; family Marinilabiliaceae; genus Saccharicrinis. The sequence continues at coordinate 5,627 of JAGXIP010000152.1, forward strand.
CTTAACAAAACCTTTATCCAAATCATATATATACAAATGGTTAAAGCCATCCCTTTCGCTCTGCCAAATAAAACGCGCAGGGCTGCTGGGTATAAACAAAGCCGGATTTTCGGGTTCAACCCAAGTGTCACTCTTTTCCTCGAACAATGTTTTGATCCATTCTCCCGTTTTACTATTGTAGATGTTTAACTTCATATCGTCCTGACCACGATTGAGTTCTGCTATCAAAATATTTTTATCGTCGCCACTCCACGAAATATTGGTAAGATATTTTTCTTTGGGTTCGCCCGTATTCATATAAACCACCGTTCCCGTTGCCATGTCATAAACTCCCAGTGTTACTTCGTGACTTTTCATCCCTGCCATGGGATATTTTATATTCTCAACCTCTGCCACACGGGTGTTTATATTTACCAATGGATAATTTGTCACCATGGTTTCGTCCATTCTATAAAAAGCAAACAGATTGCCTGTAGGTGCCCAAAATATCCCCTTTATTATACCAAACTCGCTACGGTGTACCGATTCTCCTAATACAATTCCATTTTCGGATCCTTCGGCCACCAGTTTGGGTAGCATATCGCGTTGGGCAACATATAAATTGTAGTTATTTGTATAAACTACAGACTGCGCTTTGTGGTTAAAATCAATATTTCTTGCCTCTTCCGGAAAATCAATATGATATTCTATAGATTTATGAGCGGTATTAATTACAACAATACCATGTTCATTGTTAAACCAAAACAATTCGTTATCTATCCACTCGATACTCCATAAACTTTTAATTTCGCTCAAGCCCTTATTTTTTAGCAATAGGTTTATTTCAACCAGGCTGAATAACAAAGTTTTTTCATTCTTGTCCAGCATCAAGAAAACACTATCTGATTCGTTCAAAACCAATGCATCAGCATCACCAAGAAACTTGATGTTTTTATTCTCTGGTATAAAATTTCGATAATTTTTTCCACCTGCAATAACATCTTCTAAACCGAGCTTTTTTAGCTCTTGGGCAGTTGTGCAGATAGCCAATAAAAGGAGTGCTATTAATAAGCAATTTTTTTTCATAATTATTATGTTTTTGTGCAATGAGAATTTCGGGTTAAATATGAGTGATTTTTTTTGAAAAAGGAATAATAATTCCTCAGAACGATATATTTTGTGGTGTATTTTAATAAAAATACCTACTTTAGACCATTGAAATATAAACCACACAAATGCTTCAATTATTAAACTTGTGTATATAATTTATTGTATAAACTTACGTTTAATATTATCAGCGATTTGACACATTGTATATATAAAATAAAAATACCGATGAAACGAGCCATAAGAGTTCTTTCTCACAAAGAGAAACGACTAAGCTGGCGAGTTCCCCCGAATCAAGTTCGGGGCAGGCTATATGGCAATTGAAAAACAAAATTTTAGACACATGAAAAAAGGACTAATATTAACCTTTGCAATTATTCTTACACTTGGCTTATTTGCGCCTGCACATATTAATAGCCAAAAGGATAAAATAGAAGATTGCTCGCAACTGATTAAAACACCCTTTATTTCGAACGGGCAACCCTTGCGAGCATTTTTAACCGGTGATGAAGTAGCCGAATTTCATACTACTTTTTTAAACGGAAGTGTTTACCGATTAGCGGCATGTTCGGCTAATAACCAGCCCATGATATTTTCGGTTTACGACACCAAACGCAATTTATTGTTTACCAATGATGAGCATAACAAAGCAAATGTATGGGATTTTAGGATAGCCGGTTCAGTAGAGTGCATTATCGAAGCCAAATTGGACAATACGCAATCTTCCTCAGGCATGGCGTTAATGTATATTGGATTTAAAAGTTTAGAGGCCAACTAAACAAGTAACAAAAATCTAATTTGTCCTATTCGGATATTTAATTAAACCATTAACATGAGCGAAGGTATATTAAAAGCCTTAATGCAGTTATTTGCGCTAATTGCCTTTCCTCAAAAAGACAATGATTCGCGTAGGCTCATTGTTAAAAACTTTCTCGATCAGCAATTAAACAGGCCGATGGTAGAAGAATATCTGGCCATTTACGAATCGCACTACCAAGATCACGTATCGAAATTAAAAAAACTACAACAAAGCGAAACTTCCAGAACAACCCTGAGTGCTAATTCTGTAAAGGCATTGCGCATATCAAATGACATTAACAAAGAATTAACGCATTACCAAAAACTTATTGTTATAATCCGCCTGATTGAATTTTTAAAGTCGGGAGTTGAGATAAGCAATTTTGAGCGTGATTTTGTTAGTACTGTTGCACAAACCTTTCATATTAACGATGCAGAATATGCATTGATGGAGCATTTTGTTATTGATGGCAATGAAAAAACCATCGACGACAAAAGTATTTTGGCAATTGATGGACATCGTAATAATAAACGAAAAAATACACGACATTTATTTTGGGAACATCTTAAAAACCAAATTCTGATACTCCGTATCAAATCGGGCGGCTTACACTTGCTCAAAATTGATAAAGAGGTAGATATTACCATCAACGGACAATTACTAAGTCCTGATCGTATACATGTATTAACGCCGGGATGCTCCATACGATACAAACGCTCCAACCCCATTTATTATAGCGATATCGTAGGTACATTTACAACAGATAACTTAGCTGCACCTATCGATTTTAGAGCCCAAAACATATCGTATCGGTTTAAAAATACGGTTATGGGTGTTCAGCCCATGAGTTTTAGCAGCCAATCAGGTAAACTTGTAGGGATAATGGGATCGAGCGGTGCAGGCAAAAGTACTCTTACCAACATTTTGAGTGGTATATATACCCCATTAACCGGCGAAGTAACAATTAATGGCACTAACATACATACCAGCAAAAAAACGGATGGATTAATAGGTTATGTATCGCAGGATGATTTGTTGATGGAGAACCTAACAGTATATCAAAACTTACTATTTAATGCTAAGTTGTGCTTTGGCGATTACAGCGAGTTTAAAATACAGCGTCGCGTGCTGCACTTGCTTAACTCACTTGGGCTGGGCGATATTAAAGATATGAAAGTGGGTTCGCCCCTGAATAAAAAGATAAGCGGAGGTCAAAGAAAAAGGCTTAATATAGCTTTGGAATTAATTAGGGAGCCAGCCGTACTGTTTTTAGATGAGCCAACTTCGGGACTCTCCTCACGAGACTCGGCCAACATTATTGACTTATTAAAAGAACTGGCGCAAAAAGGAAAGCTTGTTTTTATTGTAATTCATCAACCATCGAGCGATATATTTAAACTTTTTAACCAACTTTTGGTTCTCGACGATGGCGGATATTTAATATATGATGGCGACCCGGTTGAAAGTATCACCTATTTTAAAAGTAGCGTAAAACAGGCCAACAGGCAGGAGAGCGAATGTAACACGTGTGGAAATGTAAACCCTGAACAGGTTTTAAACATTATTACTTCGCAGGTGATTGACGAATATGGCTCCTTTACCCGCAATCGTAAAATAGCATCTAAAGAATGGTACGAAAAATTCAAGGAATATAAGGTTAAAGAAGCACCAATTCTACAAAAAAAACATCATATCTTACCGAAAATAAACTTTAAGATTCCTAATAAGATTAAGCAGTTTGCTGTATTTGTTAAGCGCGATGTTTTGTCCAAACTGTCCAATAGGCAATACTTACTCATTAACTTGTTGGAAACGCCCATATTGGCGCTATTGCTTTCTTCTATAATAAAATATTATAATGTAGATACTGCCGACAACCAAGGTTATGTATTTCAGAACAACCCCAATGTGGTGATATTCATTATAATGAGCGTTATTATAGCTTTATTTGTGGGCTTAACAGTTAGTGCAGAAGAGATTATAAGCGATAGAAAGATATTGAAACGAGAAGAATTCCTGAACCTCAGCCGTTTTAGCTACCTACTATCCAAGGTATTCATACTCATTATAATATCGGCTTTACAAACCTTTTTGTTGGTACTTATTGGTAATAGTATCATCGAAATTAAAGGGATGTTTCTTGAGTATTGGCTGGTTCTTTTCAGTGTTTCGGTTTTTGCCAATCTGTTGGGACTAAATATTTCCGACAGCTTTAAGCAAGCGGTGAACATTTATATATTAATACCTTTTTTAATTATACCGCAAATTATTTTGTCGGGTGTTTTTATCAGTTATGATAATTTAAATCCAAAATACACCAATCCCGACTCCATTCCTTGGTTTGGCGAAATAATAACGGCTCGATGGGCTTTTGAAGGTCTAGCCGTTTATCAGTTCAAAGAAAATGATTTTGAGAAACAATTTTACCTGTACGATAAAGTAAAAAGTGTAGCCCACTTTAAAAAGGAATATTGGATTCCGGCAATACAGGCAAAATTAGAATTAATCCGCAATAAAAGCCAGTCGGGCAACACTAATGAAGCCTTGGAAAAGGAGCTTCGCCAAGGTTTAAACCTGATAAAAAGTGAAATAATCGCCGAAAATAACAGTGCACTAATACAGCAAAATATCTCGTTTGCTGATAAACTTTCGCTTACCGAATTTAACGAGACCGTTTATCAACAGGTGAACACGTATTTAAAAGAATCGAAAAGCAACTATAGAAGGTTATTTAATAGCGCAGATGAGAAATTAGATCTGAAGAAAAAAGAACTTACAGAAAGTAATATATTAAATGAATTGAAGAAAGATTATTTTAATCTGGAATTGGAGAACTATGTACGCAACTCAAACCATATTTTCTCCAATAAGTTGATTGAATTTGATGGTCGCTTTGTTCAAAAATCCGATCCCATTTTTAAAGACCCTAAAAGCAAATTTTTTAAAGCCCACTTCCTTAGTCCTTACAAAAGTATAGGCTCTATAAACATCCCTACCTTATGGGCTAACTTACTGATAATATGGTTATTTAATGTGCTCTTATTTTTTACGCTTCAAACTGCTTTGCTAAAAAAGTTTTTATTTAAACTATCGGCCGTATATGGACGAATGAAAAAAGCGAGATAAATAAGAGTGATAATAAACTTCATCACAAAAACACGATGGATTACGGACAGTTGAGAGAATCTTAAGTCTTTCTGGCTTTTTCCGAAGTCCGGATGAAGTCAGAAAGACATGTGAAAATTTAGTGTATTTCTTTTAGAAGTTTTACCTCTTTTTATATACTTCGTTTCTCACTTTAAGTATCCGCTGTAAACCATCTTGAATTATTGAACGTGCCGAACCTATGTTTAAGCGCTGGAATCCGGCACCTTCGGTACCAAAGGAAACACCATCATTCATACCCACTTTACCAATTTCAACCATGGCTTTGCGCAATTTGATAGGCGACAAACCCCAACTTCTAAAATCTAACCATAGCAGATAGGTAGCTTCGGGTAACACAAAACCTACCTCGGGCATATTATTGGTTATAAAATCCTTTACAAGCAGGGCATTTTCCTCTAAATATTTCTTTAAATCTTCTAACCAGTCTGCTCCTTCGTTATAGGCCACCTGCAATGCTAGACCTCCGAATAAATTTCCCATATGCAATTGCATAGCCCAAAGACGTTTATGAAACCGCTCTCTTATAAGGTCGTCGGCAATTATGGCAAAAGCCGATGATAATCCGGCTACGTTAAAGGTTTTGCTGGGTGCCATACAGGTTATAATGCGATCGCTTATTTCTGGAAACAGATTGGCCATAGCCAAATGCTTATGCCCAAACAGGCACAAATCGCTATGTATTTCATCAGAAACAATCATCACATTATGCTTCATACATATATCAGCTATCCGTTTTAATTCTTCCTTGTTCCATGCTCTTCCCACAGGGTTATGCGGATTCGAAAAGACAAATATCTTGGCTAGCGGATCACTGGCTTGTTTCTCTAACAAATCAAAATCAATAGTGTAATAACCGTCAGTTTCAATCAGGGAGTTTTTTACCAGCTCCCTGTCGTTTTGGGTAACGATGGAATAAAAAGGAGGATACACAGGCGTTTGTATTATCACCTTGTCGCCCGAGTTGCTAAACTCGTGCAAAGCCACCATAATGGATGGAAGCACGCCCGGCGAAAACTCTATCCATTTTTCCTGAATATCCCATTGATGCTGATGCTTTAACCAGTTAACTATGGAGTCGGTAAATTTTTTATCGCGAATGGTATAACCATATATTTCGTGCGAAGCTCTATCCTGCAAAGCCTTTATAACTGCGGGCGGTGCTTTAAAATCCATATCGGCCACCCAAAGAGGCAATACATCATCGGCACCAAATACCATTTCTCTCAGTTCCAGTTTATAGGCATCGGTTCCTTCGCGTGGTACTATTTCGTCAAAATTGTAGGTCATATTTATAGAGATTTGTTGATGTGCTGATTTGCGGATGTGCTGATTAAAAGATGATTTGACTATGTATGAAGGGGATTTAAAAAATATAAATGAAAAAACATCCGAGATTGAAACCATCGGATGTTTTTGTAAAAAGTTTTTACTAGATAAAGTTTTTATTTTTATTGAATAGTTACATCAATATAAGATATAGCCTTATTATCCGCTTTATCGGTACAGGTGATGGTTAATGTGTAAATCCCTGTCCATTTACCACTAGGTATATCCTCTCCAAATAATACTTTGTTTTCAAGTTTTTGTTCTTTACCAGACAACACTACTTTAAAAGCCTCTTCTTTAGTCGGTTCCCACGGATCGTCATCCACTCCGGTAGAAGCTTTTAACGAAGCGGACGGGTTTGTTTTATTATGATTTAATGTAAATTCCACCTCTTTAAGCTCCTCATTATCCTTAAAAGTTCCTGTGTACAAAAAAGAACTAGTCATATAATACTTGTGACCAGTAGCTGTCGGTAGCGTTGTTTCAATAGTGGGTTTTTCAGTATCAGGATCTGGTTTCGGATCATCCGAACTCCCACCACATGCAGTTAAAAACATGAGTGCAATGGCAATGAACGAAATAAGTTTTGATAAATCAGTTCTCATTTAAACTATTTTAATTTATAAAATTATTAGCATGTAAAGATAAGATTTAATTTAGCGCTTATAACGTCAATCCTTTTTATATTGCTTAAACACTTTTTCGATACCTTCCTTAAGACCCATGGAAGCAGTCCATCCTAATTTGCTCATCTTTGAAACATCCAACAATTTTTGGAAGGTGCCATCCGGCTTTTCGCTATCCCATTGTAGTTCTCCAGTAAAGCCCACGATACCTTTTATTAGTTCGGCCAACTCTTTTATAGATTGATCCTCTCCTACACCTATATTAATATGTGTATTGCGAACTTCGCCACTATTGGTTGGTTTTAAATCCTCAAAATCAACCTTTTCCATGGTAAAAACGCAGGCTTTGGCCATATCATCCGAATGTAAAAACTCGCGGCGAGGAGTACCTGTTCCCCAAAGCTTTATAACACAAGCTTGCTTGCCTCCTACCAATGACTGATGAATACCGTACTTTGAAAGTATAGCCAGTATTTGCTCTTGCGATGACTGTCCTGTTAAACCTTCAACCGGTTTTTTATCTAAATCTTTTTTGATACTTTCCCAATCCTGATCTTCTAGACACTTACCGAGATACATTTTACGGATGAGTGCAGGCAACACATGCGATTTTTCCAGATCGTAATTATCATTGGGCCCGTATAAGTTGGTGGGCATCACCGAAATAAAATTGGTGCCATATTGCAAATTATACGACTCGCACATTTTTATACCCGCAATCTTGGCAATAGCATACGACTCGTTGGTATATTCCAAGATATCGGTCAGCAAATAATCTTCCTTAATGGGCTGGGGGCATGCTTTGGGATAAATACAAGAACTACCTAAAAATAATAGTTTTTTAACACCAGCCTTATACGATTGGTGAATAATATGATTTTGGATTTGTAGATTCTCGTAAATAAAATCAGCCCTATACGTATTGTTGGCAACAATTCCGCCTACTTTGGCAGCTGCAAAAAAAACATAATCTGGTTTTTCAGTCTTAAAAAATTCTTCCACAGCTTTACCATCTAACAAATCCAATTGGCTGCGGGTTTTTACCACAATATTATTGTACCCCTTTTGCTCCAGAGAACGAACAATAGCAGAGCCTACTAAACCCCGGTGACCGGCAACAAATATTTTACCTTGTTTATCCATCGTAATTTTTCCTTTGTATTTTACGCTAAGATGCGATTACTCAAAGTAATTTAGAGTTTTATAACCACCGTCTTTCAGGTATTTATCTTTTTTCATCAGTTTGATATCATTTTCCATCATATCATCAACCAACATTTTAAGGTCATATTTTGGCTTCCATCCTAGCTTATCATTTGCTTTTTTAGGATCGCCTATCAATAACTCAACCTCGGTTGGACGGAAATAGCGAGGATCAACTTCTACCACGCAGGCACCATCGCTAACTTTAAACTCAGGATTGCTGCAACTAAGCACATATCCCTTTTCATCAACTCCCTCGCCTCTAAACTCGATGTTAACACCAATATTGTTAAAAGCCATACGCACAAAATCGCGCACTTCGGTGGTTATGCCGGTGGCAACCACAAAATCCTCAGGCTTATCCTGCTGAAGCATCAAATACATGGCTTCTACATAATCTTTGGCATGTCCCCAGTCGCGCTTGGCCGACATGTTCCCTAAAAATAATTTATCCTGCAATCCCAGCCCAATACGTGCAACTGCACGGGTAATTTTACGGGTCACAAAAGTTTCGCCCCGGATGGGTGATTCGTGGTTAAACAAGATACCATTACAAGCATACATGTCGTAAGCTTCGCGATAGTTTACCGTAATCCAGTAGCCATACAATTTTGCCACGGCATAGGGCGAACGAGGATAAAAGGGTGTTTTTTCTGATTGTGGAACCTCTTGAACCATTCCGTAAAGCTCGCTGGTAGAAGCCTGGTAGAAACGGGTTTTTTTTGTCAATCCCAACAGTCGGATGGCCTCAAGGATACGCAAAGTACCTATACCATCGGCATTGGCTGTATATTCGGGTGTATCAAAACTAACTGCCACGTGCGACATGGCAGCAAGGTTATAAATTTCATCCGGCTGTGTTTCTTGAATGATGCGAATCAAGTTCGTAGAGTCAGTCAAATCGCCGTAATGAAGAAAGAAATTCTTGTTGTCCACATGTGGATCCTGATACAGGTGATCTATTCTGTCGGTATTAAAAAGTGACGAACGACGTTTTAAGCCATGCACTACATATCCCTTTTTCAATAAAAATTCCGACAGATACGCTCCGTCCTGTCCGGTGACCCCGGTAATTAAAGCAACCTTTGCCATGCTGTTTATATTTATTTGATTATTACTATTTTTCTACCCAAATTGAGTCTCTAATGGCACCATACGATGATATGTGCATCTTGATATTCCGCTAAGGCGGAACAGGCTTTGATACTCACATCTTGATACTTAATATCTTGATACCTGTCTCTTATACACATCT
>JAGXIP010000153.1 GCA_024635585.1 Saccharicrinis sp.
CTCAAACGCTCAAGTTCTTCAAGGTCTTTTTGTATCTGCTCCCAATCTTGCATGGGCAACTGCACTGCATTTTTGTGACCTCTTCCGTCTGTTATGTATTGTAAATTCATAACCGTTCAAATTAAAGATACAAATATACGCGATATAACACGATTTTAAAACGCTTACATCTTTGTCAGTTTGAGTAATCAATAACCTCCCTGTCACACAGCCTGCTCCGTTACAACGGAGCAGGCTATGCGGCAGCGGGGGAGTATAATACTACAAGAGCTGCAACTTTTAAAAGTTGTGGCTCTTGTTATGTTTGGTAGGAATAGCATTCTGGTATAAATCACAGAGTAATATATAAATGCAACGATTGCAAATCAGCAAGTCAACAATTGCATACTTATCGTTGAAAATCGGATTGCAAATCCTTATTAATGATTATAATAGCGATGATTCTTCAATGGGAAGAATTTATTAGATTTACAAGGTGGTTATTGCACAGATGAATATCCGTACTAACTTGGGGGATTATTATCATATGCATGGAGTAAGTCCTCCGGGTAATTCAATATTTATATAAAATATTATGAAATTTGGAATTGCACAATTTATGTCCGAAGTAATTGAAGACAAAGGGGGTTTTATATTAAAATTGTCAAATGATCTGAAGTTGATTTTTAAGGACAAAGTATACTCTAAAGATATTGAAGAGATGTATTTTGGATTTATTTGCGTTAATGAAGCATCTAAATTTTTCTATAAACCTAAGAAGCCTCGTTTAAGTAAAAAGGATAAGACTTTTCAGTTTGAGCATTCTTTTGAAATTGAGAACATTAGACATTACGATGATAAAGAGCTATTTTCTGTGATATTTGATAAGCTTATAGAAATGCCAAAGCTCTTGCCTAAAAGGGTGACAGACTTTAAAACAGATGAATATATAAAAGACTTGAATGAGTTTAAAAGTAAATATTTACAAGCATAAATAAAATTAACAAACCCATATATACTTGGTATCTCCATAGTACTCAATATTTCAGATGCTTCTGGTTTATTAGAATATAAAGCACAGTTAATTATGAAATTTTATTATTATATATTTTACCGAATTATGAATTATTATAGCTATCCAAACAAAATGGATAGCAAGAGACATGCTTTCATAATTACAGGAGCAATTCTATTAATACATATGTTATCTATTTTACTTATTGTTAGTTCAATAGTCGATTTCAATATGTTCAATATAATAAGAATTGACAATGGAATGATTGATAGATTTATTGTAATTCCTTTAGTAGCATTACCTTTTTACATCTTTATATATGCTTATTCTAAAAAGAACAAAGAACTAATCAATAATAGTTTTAGTCAGTTTGACAATGAAGAACAAATAGTAAGAAAACGGAAAGGATTATTTGTAATATTGTATTTTGTTGCTACATTTTTGTTTCTAATAGCTTCCATTACATCAAGTAGTTGGTTGTGATTTTAACTTTTCTAATTTCAAAGCTTCCCCGTTGTCGCACGATTGTATCCCTCCGCTGTCGCACGATTGTATCGTGTGATAAAGAAAACTAATCTGGTATATTACTAGCATAAGATAACAACGCTGCATTTTTAATAGTGCAGCTTTTGTTGTTTTTAGGAAGAAGCAATCCGAGACAATCGCTCACTTTTTGTGTAGGATTTTCTTACTTTAGATTTATTAAACCACACAGCCATTAACTCAATTGATATGAGTCGTAATTATAAATTTGACTCCGTCGATTTTCAATTCATAATCCAGAAGGTGTTTACTTCGTCAGCTTTACAGTTGTTGAATGGGTAGATGTCTTTACCTGAAATGAATACAAAAATATTGTTGTTGATAGCTTACAATAAGGTGATAGATGAAAAAATAAACTATATCCATAATAATCCTGTTGAAGAAGGGCTTGTTTTTGGGGCTGAAGATTATGTTTATAGTAGTGCTAAAGATTACGCTGGAGAAATAGGTTTATTAGAGGGGGTGATTGTCGTTTTGTAGTTGAACCACACGATTAGATCTCCGTATTGACGGTGCAGGCTGTGCGGCAGCCCCCCTGCTGTCGAACGATTGCATCGTGTGATTAAGAGATAAAAATAACAAAGCTGCAATTTAAAAAGTGCAGCTTTTTGTTTTATGTGGCAATCGTTAATATCACTTAGTGGCAAAAGCTTGTTTTGTCTTAAAGTTCTGCACCACGCTGTCAATAAGGCAAAACAGTTTGTTGCGGGTTTCCCCGTCGAGCTGCTCAATATCCTCCATTTATGGTGCAGATTGCCATTATCTAGGGTTTTTAAAAGCTGATTTACACTAACTGCTAAACACTTTCGTCATGTTTTGTGTTAAATCAGTAACATATATTAAATATACCTTGCATATTGATAGGTAATAATCCTATTTGTTTATGGAAATCATTATCTAGCTACCATAGTTCCCCTTTAGGTGAACTCAGAGGCAACCAAAAGACTACAACTTTAGTAGCAAAACATACCAACTAAACAAGTATATTTATAGCGGTAACAGTCTGTCGTACAAAAGGTGGCAAATTAATAGGACTACATTTTATGGATAAAAAGATAACCGAAACGTGGATTATCACCCGAGAGCGTACACCAAGGTTGTTAAAGTTAGGGCTTATTCTTGGGCTGGTGTTTTATGGTGCATTTGGGTTAATAGATTTTCTTGCCATGCCTTCTAATTTTCATGTGGCATGGATAATTCGATTTGTTATTCTTTTTCCTGTTATTCTTTCTTTTCTTTTTCTCTTAAACCTTAAACCACATATTATCATAAGTGGATATGCCTTGGTAGCAGCTACCGGAATAGCTCAATTTGGTATTTTATTTATGATATCGATAGCTAATAAAGGCGACTATGCATATTTTGGATATTACGTGGGTTTAATTTTAGTAATGCTGTGGGCCAGTTTCGTTTTTTTATTTCGTTTTTGGTCCACCGTCTATTTTGCTTTTTTTAGTATTCTGGCTTACAATTTAATAGCCTGTTTTAAACAAGGCTTATGTTTTTATGGTTTGGATAGTTTTGAATTTACTAATTTGTTAAGTAATAATTTTTTCCTGGTATCAGCAGCTGTTCTTAATGGTATTGGCACCTATCAACTCGAAAAAAGAAGCGATGAAAATAAACTCATCCAAGATGAGTTGGTTAAGGAAAAAAAGCAGCTAGAAAAAGCCAAAGAAAAGGCCGAAGAAAGTGATCGCCTGAAATCAGCTTTTTTGGCGAATATGAGTCACGAAATACGTACTCCCATGAACGGCATTCTGGGCTTTGCCGACCTGCTTAAAACACCCATGTTAACAGGCGAAGAACAACAACAATACATTGATATTATTAAAAAGAGTGGTGAGCATATGCTTATTATAATTAATGATTTAATCAATATTTCAAAAATTGAATCGGGACAGATGGAAGTCAATTATGCCCATGTTAATTTAAATGATCAATTGACTTATTTATATGATTTTTTTAAAATAGAAGCACAGCAAAAAGGTCTCAAGCTAACAAAAACAACAGATTCCAATACCAAAGCGCTTATCGTTAATACGGATGGAGAAAAATTAAATGCTATTTTAACCAACCTTATTAAAAACGCCATTAAATATACGCAATCAGGAAGCATTCAGTTTGGGTACACGTTAATTCCGGGGTATATTCAGTTTTATGTGCACGATACAGGTATTGGCATCCCTGCAGAGCAGCAAAACCTTATATTTGAGCGTTTTGTACAGGCTGAGGCCAATAAGTTAAAAAAGTACGAGGGAGCGGGATTGGGTCTTGCCATTTCAAAGGCTTATGTTGAAATGCTGGAAGGTACTATTTGGCTTGATTCAGGTATTGGGGAAGGAACTACTTTTTTCTTTTCCATTCCCAGAACGGATGCCTGACGGATAAAAACTGGCTGGACAACAAAAGCGTAGATATTATCACCACATAAATATAAAACATCCCCATAGTGTGGATACGATGTGTAGAAATTTCGCTACACTTTAAAGAGCTTACTTTTGGAGTCTGCATTCAATTGGCAATCCTTAATCTCCTAAATACCTCAATATAAATACATTGAAAACAAATAGCCTTCTTGCCATTTTATATGGCATACTTTTCACTATATAAGCAGTCAAGAAACGAATATTTAAGATAAAAATTAATGGATCAGTCATTTATAAATAGATTCGCAGCAATTGCTATTACCTCCTTGCTTTTAGTAATAGGTTTGGTTTTGCTAAAAACAGCAACACTAAGCGATGTTACCAGACCGCAACCGGAGGGTCTTAGCATAACTATTTATGAAGACGCACGATAGGAAGTTTCTTATAATGCAACAGGTATCGGTATCAATCAACACACACACAACACACACAACTCACATCATTACCATACCACTAACTCTAGGCTATTGTTACCATATATAGTTAAATGTAGTTCTAGGCTAAAAATCGGGTCAAAACGTTGACCCGATTTTTTTATGTCTAAATTTTAGCGTTCAGGTTAAGAAATTTTTTTATTTGTAAGACCTTTTGTAATTTTCGCCAATGGCTAGAATCCTAATTATAGACGACGATACCTCCTTTGGGTTGATGATCGAGGGCTTTTTAAAAAGAAAAGGCTTTGATACTGTTTTTGTCAGCAGCTTTAATGCTGCGCTCAACAGTATAAAAAAAACAAATTTCGATTTGGTTTTAACCGATTATAGGTTAGATAATGGAACAGGCTTGGAATTGATTCCGGAAATAAAAAAGCACGATCAAAAAACTCCCGTTGTTTTAATTACAGCCTACTCCGATATACGTGTGGCAGTTAGCGCCATAAAACTGGGTGCTTTCGAGTATATTACCAAACCCGTTAACCCCGACGAACTCCTGCACGTGATTAATCGCGGCATCGAAAAAACCACTACCGTTAGCGACCAACCCAAGTCTCCCGTTTCGCAAAGCAATTATATCAAAGGCATAAGCCGATCAGCCGAGCAAGTGGATCAGCAGGTAGAGTTGATTGCCACTACCGACCTTTCGGTGTTGGTTTTGGGTGAGAGTGGCGTGGGAAAAGAGTTTGTAGCCCAGCGTATTCATGAGTTAAGTAATCGCAGCTCAAAGCCTTTTGTAGCCGTGGATTGTGGTGCATTGCACACCGATATAGCCAGCAGCGAACTGTTTGGCCACCGTAAAGGATCGTTCACAGGTGCTTTGGACGATAAAGAAGGACATTTTGAGATGGTAAAAGACGGCACTATTTTTCTGGACGAAATTGGAAACCTAAGCTACGAAGTGCAGGTTAAATTGCTAAGAGCTATTCAAGAGCGCAAAGGACGCCGTTTGGGCAGTAACGAAGAATATGCTATCAACTGTAGGATTATAGCTGCTACCAACGATGATTTACGCACCACCTCATTCACTGGTAAATTTCGCGAGGATTTATACCATCGCCTTAACGAGTTTTCAATAAACATACTTCCATTGCGCGAACGGAAAGATGACATTCCGTTATACAGCAAGCGATTTTTGCAGATGGCAGCTAAGGAGTTTAACAAAGAACGTATTTTTTTGGGCCAAGAAGTTGAGCATATTTTCTTGAGCTACGAATGGCCTGGCAATCTACGTGAGTTGCGCAATGTGATACGTCGTGCGGTGCTATTAGCCAAAGGCGATGCGATAACCTTGGCCGAGCTTCCTCCCGAAATACAAAAGCCCAACAACTTGCCAGAGGTACCCGTTCAGCTCAAAGATGCCAAAGCCAAATCAGAAAAGGAAATTATTATTGAAACCCTGGAGCAGAATAGATACAACAAGGCCAAAACAGCACGTATACTGGGCATCGACCGTAAAACCTTGTACAATAAAATTTATAGATATAATATTGATGCTTAAGGCTATTGCCGTCAGTTAAAGCTGGCGGACATATATATCAGCAATCCCAAATCCGTTCACTTAAGTGAACGGCAATAACAAGTTCTTCACTTTTTATCTAAGAACCCAATACCATTTGCATTTCTAATTTTACGCCTTCCCAATATTCAGCCAGATTATTAGCGATGGTTTGAAGCTCCGGGGCAGTGGCTTTTTTATCTTTTGCACTTTCCAGCACAACAAGCATTTCAATGCCCTCGTTAATTTTAAATTGGCGAAAGCCTGTTAGCAACTTATGCGCTCTCTCCGAAGTAATTGTATGAAAATCAGTTCCTGATTCCAATGCTTCCTTTATATCTTTTAAACCTACATCGGTATTATTAATAAAGGTCATAATCACGGACTGTAAAAATTCGGCATCGTTACCTGTAAAGGCTTTTATTCCTTCCAGACTAAATAATAGCCCTGCATCTTTTAACTCTTCGCTATCGTTTTCCATTTCGATTACCTCCTCTAATTTTACCTCCACCTTAAAAATCTCTGCCAGCTTCTCCAATATTTGCTTCTGCGTAAAGGGTTTGCCCATCACCCAGATGTTTTCTTGTTTATGGGCTTCTTTTAAATCGGAGTTAACCATGTCGGCCGTTAAAAAAAGTATGGGTGTGTGTAGTTTTTTATCTTCCCTAATAATTTTAAGTAATTGCAATCCATCTATCTGGGGCATGTGTAAATCAATCATAAAAAGATCATAATCCACTTGATGTATAGCCTGGATAGCCGCCCGCGGCGATGAAATAACATCCAAGTGGTTTACTTTACTATGTAAAATCCGATCTATCAGTTGGCAAATCATCTCATCGTCGTCCACCGCCATTATTTTTTTATCCTTAAACAAGTAATTTAACTTGTGAGTGGGGCTTGTATTCGCAGGCTCACATTTAAGGTAGGGTATTTCAAATGAAAATGTGCTGCCTTTGTTGGGTTTGCTTTCGAGATAAATGGAACCACCCATGGCTTCAATAATTTGGCTGCTAATAAAAAGACCAAGGCCAGTGCCTGAGTATTTGCGCGATATGCTAAGATTGATTTGATTAAACATTTTAAAAACTGTTTTTTGCTTTTCGCGTGCAATACCGATGCCTGTGTCTATAACGCTAAATAACAGCTTGTCACTCTTTATTTTTATGGAGAAATGAATAGAACCCTCTTGTGTGAATTTTAGTGCGTTACCGATTAAGTTGATAAGGATTTGTTTTAATCGCAGGGTGTCTGACTCGAAGGATTGTAATTCGGAATCAACTTCATATTCAAATTCGAGTCCTGCTTTTTGGGCTTTTAGTTCAAAAAGCTGATAAATTTCTTCCATCAGCTGCTTGGCATCTATTCTATCTTTATAAAATGCAATATTGCCCGATTCCAGCATGGACGAATCCAGCACGTTATTTATCAGCCCGTTTAAATGTTCGGCCGAAAGTAAGATTTTCTCCGATACGGCCAACTCGTCGTTTTTATTTCTAAGCATGTCTGAAAGTTGCTCCGAAAAACCGATAATGGAGGTTAGTGGAGTCCTTATCTCGTGGCTCATGTGCGCCACAAACTGCTCTTTCACTTTCAACAACTTATCTACCCTATCTTTGGCGCGTATAATATCGTTTTTAAGGCGCATACTATTCGAAATATCCCTACTTATCCACAAAATAAAAAACAACATCAGGGCAACCGCTGTGGCGACTAATAGCAGTATCCTATCTATCATGTCGCTGCGTAGCATTTCCAGCTCGTGCCTTTTGCGTTCGTTCCGGTTTATGGTAATTTGATGCAGGTTGGTGATAATTGTTTTAATTTGATCGGTCAGTAATCGATCGAGCTGAATGATATCATTTTCGTGTTTTTGAACCGTAACATTAAACCATTGCTCTTTTTTTTCGGCATCTTCAATGCGGGTTTTTATATCTCCTATTCCTTCATAAGGTCTCAATTCTTTCATTACGGTGGAGTCCACTTTTCGGTTTAGCACTGTTTCCAGTTCTACTGCCGGATCAATTTTATTTTTGACACCGCCGCTAAACAGATCGCCCATCCGTTTAAAAAATCCCCTTTTTTCCTGTTCTGGTTGTTGATATAATAACACGGTATCTTCCAAAATTATACCACTATGCGTAGAGTCAATCTGCAAGCTGGAATAGGTATATTGCTTTATCTGGTAATCTAACGAGTCGGGGATAGCGGTAAGTATATCTTTTGCTGATTCGGAATTGAGCTTCATGATGTTTATTTGCGACAAACGATCCATGAGCTCTTTTTTTTGTAGATAGAGACGCTCAATTTCTGTAATTCCGTTTTGCGAAAACTTATCGGGGAAGAGTAAATACAAATAATTAATTACCGACAGCACCGAATCGTGGTGCTGTAGATACTGCGCTTTGTATTCTGGTTTACCTGTAATGCCATAAACACGGCTCAGCCCCTCGGTTTCAATTATCTCAAACACCAATTGGTTAAGGTAGGTAAACTCATGCTCGTGCCCGAAATCTTCATTCTGTACCTGAATAACAGACACCACTGAAAAGTACGTAATTGAAAAAATAACTACCGTAATCGCTACAATTATTACAAATCCAACTGCTACCTTAGTTTGTATCCATTTTTCAGGAACTACCTTTTTTGCCATGATGTTGATTTAAGAGCACAATTTAGTTTATTTTTTGTTCTTTTTTAGTATCAAGTATCAAGATATAAGTATCAAGACAATAGAGCTTTATGATGATAAATCATTTCTAAATATCTGAACTATCCTAATAAATAGTTTGAATTCTATCGAATTTTTCTTAAAAACATAACACAAAAGCTATCGCTTCTATAGACTCTTGATAATGAACTCAGTCTTGATACTTGATACTTTTATCTTATGACTGAATAATTACTATTCTTTAAAAAGGCTAAACGATATAATCCACACATGCACGGCTATGCATTACCGCACGCAGGATCGCCCCACAGGCGACATGATCAGGATGTTTGGCATAAATCTCAAGTGCTTCCATCGATTCTACCTCAACATGTAAAGCAATATCGTATTCTTCTTTAGTATTTATATTTATACCTACCTCTAAGGCTTTTATCACTTCTATTTTGGCGGGTAAAGCTTCCAAGCATGTTTTTATCTCGCTTATTTTTTCTGTTTTAGCGGCTTCGCTTTCAAAGGCTTTTAATTTGAAAAGTACAAGGTGCTTAATCATGGTATGTTTTTATTTAAGTTTATATTTGTTCTGGTATCTTTACAAAGATAAAAACAAAACATAAATATATGCTGATAATTGGTATTGCTGGAGGCACCGGATCGGGCAAAACAACGGTGGTGCGAAAAATTATTGAGCAGCTGCCCAATGGCGAAGTGACTGTTTTGCCTCAGGATTCGTATTACAGGGACAGCAGCCACATCCCGCTGGAAGAAAGGCAAAAAATAAACTTCGACCACCCCGATAGCTTGGAGTTTGAACTACTGGTTGAACATCTAACAGCACTAAAAAGTAAAAAGCCTATTGAACTGCCTACCTATTCATATGTAACTTGTACACGTGGAGAAGAAACCATTCAAGTGCATCCTACCCAAGTGGTTATTGTGGAAGGTATCCTTATTTTGAGCCACCAAGGACTTAGGGATTTGATGGATTTGCGGATTTATGTAGATGCCGATGCCGATGACCGTCTTTCGCGCGTTATATCGCGCGACATTATTGAGCGAGGGCGCAATGTGTCGCAAGTGTTAGATAGGTATAAAAACACTGTTAAACCAAGCCATCTACAGTTTATTGAGCCCACAAAACGTTACGCTCACCTGATAGTGCCTCAAGGAGGCAACAATGTGGTGGCCATAAACCTGTTAAAACAATATATCGAAAAACATCTACTTCCTTAAAACACTTTTACCATGTTAGATAATTTAAAACCCGAAAACATCCTTTTTATAGATATCGAAACCGTTCCGCAACATGAAGCTTATGAACAAGTTGACCCAATACTACAGAAACTTTGGGATAAAAAGGCTGCTTACTTTTTAAAGGACGAACAATCGGCTGCTGATGTATATCAACGAGCAGGTATCTATGCCGAGTTTGGTAAGATTGTTTGTATTTCGGCGGGCGTTATTTATTACGTGAAGGGCGAAATGCACTTTAAGGTGAAGAGCTTTGCCAACCATGACGAAAAGGTTTTGCTGATGGAGTTTGCCGATATGCTGGATAATTTCATGAGTAAAAGCCCTGATCGCAACCTTTGCGGACACAATGCCAAGGAGTTCGATTTTCCGTACATTGCCCGACGCATGTTAATTAATGGGCTAAAGCTGCCACAGGCTTTAAATATTGCTGGCAAAAAACCATGGGAAATTAAATACCTAGACACCCTTGATTTATGGAAGTTTGGGGACTATAAACATTACACTTCTTTAAACCTACTGACTACTATTTTTAACATCCCATCGCCAAAAGACGATATTGATGGGAGCCAAGTAGCCGAAGTTTATTATAAAGATAAGGACTTGGATCGCATAGCTATATATTGCGAAAAGGATGTACTGGCCACGGCGCAGTTACTTCTGCGTTTTATGGGCAAGCCATTGATTGAAGAAGATTATTTTGAAAGGGTGATATGAGGTGGATATAAAAACGTTTATACTTTTTGTTGCCATCAAATCTGTTTAGTAATACAATCTCTCCGCATGAAACACAACGGTGACAATATGCGGAGGCCGGGGTTTCGAAGCTCCAACTTATCATACCGTTGCAGTTTTGAGTAAATGTGCAAAACTTACAATTACTCACATCACCCGGCTTACACATATTGCGTGTTGGTAGCTTTCGCTTATTCACAGTATCTTCTTTTAATCCGCTTAATTACCTTAAATTTATTAATGTTTAATCCAAGTTGTTCAGCTTTCTCAATTTGTTGACATGACTTATCAAATAAATCCTCATGGTAGTATACCAATGCAAGATTTGAATAAAAGGTAAATTGAGTAGAATCTAATTCAATAGCTTTTTGATAATCATTAATGGCTTTATCATTTTTCTTTAACTTGTAATATAGCAATCCGCGATTATTATAAAATCCAGCATATTTATCATCAATCATAATAGCAGAATCAAGAAGTGTGATTGCAGTTTCTAAATTATTAATCCTTGCATAAGTCTCAGATAAATCAAAAAGTAATCTTGGATTTTTAGGTTCTAGGTTTCTTGCTTGTTTATAAATTCCAATTGCTTCAAAGTACTGCTTTTGTTTTCTTAATTCGTAAGCTTGTATGCTTAATTGTTCAGTTTCTAAAAAATCAAATCCATATGGTAGAGTTATTGGTATACCTTCAGTAACATCATATCTGTCATACAATGCTATAGGAATATAGTGTCGTGGTGATTTATGAAAGTCAAGTCCAAATAAAGGGATTGTCAATATAAGATATAGCAATGACACTACTGTCAATTTTGTCTGTTTCTCTTTTTCTTTAGTCAAGTATATCAGAGAGATAATAATAAAAAGGGGTACAATAATTAAACTAGGATAATCCCCGAAAATATGATATAGATATCTTGTGAATAAAGAAAAAGACATTAAAACAATCATAATCTGCAACACAAATATATTCTTCGAAACCTTTCTTTTTAAATTCTTAAATATTCTAATTGTGTAACAAACGAAGAATCCAAAAAATCCAAGTGCTAAAAAGAAACTACCTCCTGGAATGTCAAATATACGGAACACAATCCCTAGTGGAATCAAAAGAATTGTTGCTACAAATATTAAATTTTTAAATGTCTTCATAGATATTCATATTTTGTAAGGTCGCCCTGCTATTACTGGCAACATTAATATATCAATACAATAACCAACAAATCTTATCCAAAACGAATATCTCCTCTCACGTTAAAAAATACGTCAAAGTTTTAAGAAACAACTCAGGCTGTTCGGCGTGGAGCCAGTGGCCAGCATCGGGTATATCGGCAAGTTGGGCGGAGGGGAAGTATTTGCGTATTTGCTGAATATCTGCATCTTGCACGTAGGGCGATTTGGCACCTCTTATCACCACCACGGTTCCATGTTCCGGAAATTCATCGGCTGCATCAAACTCCGATACGCCATCCATAATCTTATCTAAATTATCCGAAATAGCCTGAATATTAAGCTCCCATCTAAGCTTTTTATCGTTGTCGCGACCAATATTTTTTAACAGGAAGCTACGTACCATGTTGTTGGGCACGCTATGCTGTAATTCTTTACTAATGGAGCTTCGCGAATTGTGTTCGGCAGGGTTAATAGCGAGAAGCGCATCCACAATAGTACGATGGTCGCCGGTTATTTTGGCAAAGTTAGTATGTTTGCTGTAATGCTTGGGAGCAATGTCCAACACCACAAGCTTATCAACTAGCAAGGGGTATTTAAGGGCAAAAAGCATGGCCGTTTTACCACCCATGGAATGACCCATAATAATTGCCTTGGACAACTTTTGCTGCTGCATAAATTCCTTAATGTCGTCAGCCATCAAGGTATAATCCATCTCATCGCAATGGGGGCTTTGACCATGATTACGCTGATCTACCAAAAAAATCCTAAACTTGTCCTCCAACTGGCGTGCAACGCTAAGCCAATTGTCCGATGACCCGTATAAGCCATGTATAATAATCAGGTTCGTATCGCCCTGTCCCATCTCGCGAAAGAAAAGTTTCATGCTATTTTACCAATAGTTGTTTATACATTTTTATCGTTTTTTCCAGTCCAAAATATAAGGCATCGCAAATCAAAGCGTGGCCAATGGAAACCTCAGCCAAATAAGGAATTTTCTCGGAGAAATACTTTAGATTTTCCAGACTTAAATCGTGCCCGGCATTAATTTTTAGACCAATTTTTTTGGCAAACTCTGCCGCTGCAACAAAGGGAGCTATGGCTTCTTCTTTATTTTTGGCATACATGGCCGCATAAGGCTCGGTATACAGCTCTATCCTATCGGTATTGGTTTTGGTGGCATTGGCAATGTTATCTAAATTGGTATCTACAAAAATAGAAGTACGGATACCTGCATCGCTCAATTCGCCAATCACTTCTTGTAAAAACGACTTATTTTTTATGGTGTCCCAACCGGCGTTGGAAGTGAGTGCTTCCGGTGGATCCGGCACCAAGGTAACTTGATGAGGCTTCACCTTCTTAACCATATCAATAAATTCCTTGGTAGGATAACCTTCGATATTAAATTCGGTTTTAATGATGGGTTTAATATCATATACGTCCTGATAACGTATGTGTCGTCCATCTGGGCGGGGGTGAACGGTAATCCCTTCGGCACCAAACTCCTGAATATCGATTGCTGCTTTAAGTACATTGGGCTCGTTTGCACCTCTGGCATTTCGTATGGTGGCTATTTTATTTATGTTTACGCTTAGCTTTGTCATCGGTATTATATTAGTTGTATCGCTGTATTTTTTGCATGCAAGCTTAAATAAACCAATCATTCATTTGATTGTTTCAACATAAGCCTTATATTTAATAAGCTGATTTAATTAAATGATTTGATTTATTACAAGAAGAACAGAACATCTCTAAAGAAACAAAGTTAAAAGTATTTATTGAAAGTGTCGTATGATAGCCAAAGATTTGATATCGGATATAGTTCCCGCATTGCGTACTTCTGACTCCGGCCTGGACGCCTTAAATTGGATGGAAGCATTTAGGATTTCGCACTTGCCCATTGTAAACGACAAGCGTTTTTTGGGCTTGGTGAGCGATGCTGATATTTATGATCTTAACAAACCTGAAGAGCCCTTGGGAAATCACGAACTGTCTCTGATGGCACCTTATGTATATTACAATCAGCATATTTATTCGGTTATAGAGTTGGCCTCGCGATTAAAGTTGAGTGTTATTCCTGTGCTTAAAGAAAATAAGGATTACTTGGGCTTAATAACACAAACCGATCTGCTAACGAATTATGCCCAACTGATTGCTGCCCATACACCTGGGGGTATTATCGAAATTGAAGTTCCTTCGCACGATTACTCTATAGCAGCTATAGCTCGGATAATTGAAGATTCGGACACCAAAGTGCTTAGTTTTTATGTCAATCAACAGGAGCACAGCGACATCCTTAAAATTACCATCAAACTAAACCGCGAAGACATCACGCCAGTGCTGCGAGCCTTTGACAGATATGAATATAACGTAACAGCCTCCTTTACGGAGTATGGCAATGAAGATGAAGTGGTTAAGAAGAATTACGATGCACTGATTCGTTACCTGAACGTGTAAAAAAAGTATCAAGTATCAAGATATGAGTATCAAGTATCAAAGCCTGTCCCGCCAAAGCGGGAATAAAAGTATCAAGTATCAAGATTTTGAGACAAAAGATATGGAGCAAAGCGACCCCGAAGTCAATTAAGCTATTAGCAACGGGATTTGACTATGTCGATTTCCGCTTTGCTTCAATTCGTTTTACTCAACATCCCGCAGCATTGCTGGAAGAGATAAAAAACAAACATGATAGAAACCACCCGCGGAATAGTGCTAACGAACACGCGATATGCAGAGTCGAGCATTATATCTCATCTCTACACTGAAAAATTAGGCTTACAATCGTATATGATAAACGGCGCACGCAGCCGAAATAATAAGGGGAAAAGTGTTTTTATGCAACCGCTTACTTTGTTAGATCTGGAAGTTTATCACACAAATAAAAAAACCATTCATCGCATTAAAGATTTTAGGGTAAACACACCCTTTGTGCACATACCATTTGAACCGGTGCGTCGCAGTTTAACCTTTTTTATTGCCGAAGTGCTGGGTAAAGCATTAAAGCATGAAGATAAAAGAGATGATGACTTGTTTGATTTTCTCCATCAATCCATATCTATTTTAGATTCTGACTTGTCCGGTGTTCAAAACTTTCATCTGTTCATGTTGTTTCGCCTTACCCGCCCCTTGGGGTTTTATCCTCATTTTTTAAAGGATGGCAGCCTCGTAAAATTCTTCGATTTACGCAGTGGGATGTTTAGCCAAACACAACCTACACATCCGGATTTTATGAATCCGATTGAAACATCGGTTTTGTTACAATTAGGGCATACTGGAGTAGATCAATTAGATCAATTGATCTTAAACAGTGGACAAAGGAACAGTTTTGTACAAAAAATGCTGGCATATTTTCACTTGCATCTTTCCGGGTTCTCCCATGTTAAATCCTTTGAAGTATTAAAGGAAATATTCCGATAGTAAAAGAATTTGAGGCGTTGGCGTAAAATAAGAGCAGATATACCCTAATGACAAAATATTTAAAAAAAACTTTCGTAAATTGGTTTATTAAATTTTAGATATACCGTTTTAAGGTGTATCTTATTTGGCAGAGATGAAACCACCTAACCTTGTTATTCGAATTATTATTTGCTATGATTACACACAACCCCGAAATATTAACATCGCCAACGGCAATAGCAGCTTATGCCAGGGACAACGCCTTAATTAATTTGGCCGACAACTATTCTGCGGTAAAAATTGACGCTGGGCTTCAAGAACTGTTAAATAAATATATCCATACCAGTTCAAATGAGGCCTCTCCTGAATTCGGACTCCTCGATTTGAGGTCTGCTATCTCAAAAAAATCCGCTAAACGTTATGATTATACTTATGATGCCACCAGTGAGGTAACCATAACCACCGGGGTGAGGCAGGGTATATTTGCTACTATCATATCGTTGTTAAAAGAAGGCGACGAAGTGCTCATATTTGAACCAGC
>JAGXIP010000154.1 GCA_024635585.1 Saccharicrinis sp.
AAAATAAAGATGTATTTTTGCACACCGAAAACGAAAATAATAAACTGACGAAAAGATATAAAAATATACTACCATGAAAAGGACATTTCAACCTTCGAACAGAAAAAGAAGAAATAAGCACGGCTTTAGAGCAAGAATGGCATCGGCTAACGGACGTAAAGTTTTGGCATCGAGAAGAGCCAAAGGCCGTAAGAAACTAAGTGTTTCGAGTGAGAAAAGACATAAAGCATAAGTAAGTGCTTGATTGAAAATAAAAGAGGATTCGTAATGAATCCTTTTTTTTTGTGGGTAAAAGTTTGATTTTGTGTGCCTTATTTTGTGATATTTTAATCTGAAATTACCAATATGCTATCGCATATGTCAAATCCAATTAGCAGTCAGCTGTTCACTGCTAACTATCTACTGAACGTTTCCTCCAAGTTTTTTCTCAAGACGTTCCTTATAAGTCATGAGTAATTGTTCCCATTCGGTTTGTGTAATATATGCTCGTGATGGTTTCATCTTACGCAGCTTTGCCCGGTCAATCTGTTTTATAATATTGGTAGTGCTCAGCCCAACCATTTGGCTTGGTTGAACCTGTGTTTGGTAGGCAATGTCGTTTGAACGTGCTTGAATAAAGTTTTTTTGGTTCATCTCGGCGTCCCATGTTGTTACAGGCTGTGTTTTGGCCTGATATGTACTCATAGCAATATTGTTCTGCGCCACCATCTGATCTTTGGTACTTAGCATGGGCATGTTGCGGGCAACGGCGTTGGGGTTAAGTATTTGAGGAATGATAACAACCTCGGAAAGTAAAATAGTGTCGCGGCTTAAAAAAATACCCATCAAGTTATTGTCGGTGGCTAAGGTATCGTTAATCTGAACGTATAAAGGTCTAAAGCCTACGTAGGTAAAATGTACTATGTCGCCAGTACGTGCCCAAAACGAAAACTGACCCTGCTCATTAGCCGTGTAAGCCAACTTATTGTTGATGATATACTTGGCGTGGGGGAGCGAAAATAGGCTATCTCTTTCCATAACAACCCCTCTGAACAATAATGAGTCGCGATTCATCTGTGCGCCGGCAAAGGTGCATAGAAGCAGTAGTAAAATGGGTAGAATTTGTTTTGGTTTCATGGCTACGCGTTCTAGTAAGTACATAAGAAGATATAATTGTTGATAAAGATTACAAGCAATAAAGTGCAAATTTTATATTTCCCAAAAGAACCTGAGCTGTAACAGAATAGGACAATGCTTGTTGTATTCCTGCGGGCACAACGTGAACGTGGCACCCGCAGTAAATCCATTTGGTAAATCACAACTTCACAATAATTTCCTGTATGCTTCGCTTGGGCACGTGGTGTACCTCATTAATATCGCGCCAATACTTATAATCTTTATCCAACTCTTCAATTACCACCTTTTCTTTGGGCACACCTATGGCCAGTACTTGTATTATTTTGTATTGTGCTGGTATGTCCAATTCGCGCTGTAACTGAAGGCGCTCAATAGATCCTATTATGCAACCGCCCAATCCTTTTTCCACTGCACCCAGCAATATACTTTGCGCTGCAATGCCATTGTCGCTAAAATAGTTCGACGATATAGCCGTATCGTTCATCATGATGATATAAGCTGCGGGCCTCTCACCTTCCTCGGGGCCATTCCATGTGGTTAAATATCCGGCCCACGATAAATATTTAAAAATAATATTGTTTCGATCCGGCGTATTTGATAGTATGTATTTAATGGGCTGGGCGTTACGAGCCGAGGCCGACAAACGAGCCAGTTCAATAAGTTCTGTCAGCGTTTCTTCGCTTATCTGCTGTTCTTGATGAAAACGTCTGTAGCTTCGGTTTTTTAAAATCAGATCTTTAAGCATTTTAAAGGAATTTATTATGATGTATAAAATAGTTTGTTAAAATCTAGCACCCACCACTTTCCAATCGATTAGCTTCCAAAAGCTGGCAATATAATCGGGGCGTTTGTTCTGATAATCTAAATAATAGGCATGTTCCCAAACGTCGCAAGTTAAAATAGGCGTTAGCCCCTGTGTCATTGGGTTGGCTGCATTGCTGGTTTGTACAATTTTAAGCTCTCCTTTGGCATCTTTTACCAACCAAGCCCATCCCGAACCAAACAAAGTAGCGGCTGCTTTTCCAAAATCTTCTTTAAAGGAGTCAAAGTTTCCAAAAGTCTTGTCGATAGCTTTTGCTAAAGTACCTGAAGGCTCACCGCCACCCTTGGGCGAAAATGAGGTAAAATAAAAGGTGTGGTTCCAAACCTGCGCACCATTATTAAAAATTCCACCATCTGCTTTTTTGATGATAGTTTCCAGATCGGCATTTTCAAATTCGGTGCCAACTACTAAGTTATTTAGGTTGTTAACATAGGCCTGATGGTGCTTGCCATAATGGAATTCAATGGTTTTTTTTGTGATCGCTGGCTCTAATGCATCTGTTGCATACGGTAATTCTGGTAATTCAAATTTCATGGTAGTTTGTTTTAAAATGTCTGTTTATAAAATTTGGTGTTTGTTTAAAGGTATGGGTTGAAAACACCAATAGCAAATTTAAAAAATACGTTGTGATTTCCTAATTATATTAAGATAAATCGAGTTTTTAATTCAATTGGTTTTGACATAGATAAGGTAGAAGATATGAAACGATCTTTACTTGTTGTATATTAGAAGGTGAGATTATATACTTTTAGCCGAGTAGTGCGGCTGGTTGTTGATGGTACGGATATAAATTGAATCATATTTAATCTTCAACAGTCCTAATATTCTTCATTAATTAAATTATGAAACATCAGTATTTATGAAAAAAATACTCATTGCTCCCGATTCTTTTAAAGGCTGCCTCAACTCGTCTGAGGTCGCGTTGGCTATTGAACAGGGTATTCGTTCGGTGTTTCCCCAATGCGAAACCATTAAAATACCAATGGCGGATGGGGGTGAAGGAACCTGCGATACACTGGTTGCTGCCTTGGGTGGTAAAAAGTGAAGCTGTCTGTTTCTGATCCTCTCATGCGGCCAATAGAGGCAGCCTACGGAATTTTAAACCATGGTAATATCGCCGTCATTGAAATGGCTGCGGCTAGCGGACTTACCCTTTTGCAGGAAAAGGAACAGAATCCCATGTTTACCACTACCTATGGCACGGGCGAAATGATTAAGGATGCCTTACTGAAGGGGTGTTGCGAGTTTTTGATAGGAATTGGGGGAAGTGCCACCAATGATGCAGGAACGGGTATGTTGAGGGCGTTGGGTTTTAAATTTATAAATAGTATTGGGAAAGAAACTAAAGAGGGCGGACAATCCTTGTCTTTGATAAGCTCAGTGGACGATTCGTCGGTATTGCCTCTTGTCAAAATGGCTAAGTTTACGGTGGCTTGTGATGTAAACAATCCTTTTTCTGGGCCCAATGGTGCAGCTTATGTGTATGCCCCGCAAAAAGGTGCCAATCTAAGTATGGTTAAGGTGCTAGATAAAGGTTTAGACCTCTTTAATCAGCTTGTGCTGAGGCAAAAACAAATCGATTTAAATGAAATACCTGGTGCCGGAGCTGCAGGTGGTTTGGGTGGTGGATTGCATGCTTTTTTAAATGCTAGCCTCAAGCCAGGTATTGAAATGGTATTGGATGCGGTTAATTTTGAAGCCCACTTAAAGGGAGCAGACTTAGTTATTACTGGCGAGGGCAAATTAGACAGACAGACCTGCATGGGTAAAACTCCTGCAGGTATACTAAAACTAGCATCAATACTACATGTTCCGGTTATTGCAATTGGTGGAAGTGTTCAAGATATAGAGTGCCTAAATGATAGTGGATTTGTATCGGTTTATGCCGTCACACAAGGTGCTGTTGCATTGGCAGAGGCCATGGAAAAAGAAAATGCCATTAAAAATATCCGAAGTACGGTAAGTCAGCTCATGCGGACGATTAAGTGTTTTAATGGTGTAAAGAAAAACTAAGAACCAAAATAAAATAATTGTCCTTTGATTTCTAATCTTCTCAAACAAAAGTAAAAAAGTAGAAATTATTATCTCACTTTGTAAAAAAATTACAAAAGAATTTGAATCTATTGTAAAAATGTATTAAACTTGCAGAATCAAAACTACTAATAATATTAAATGATCTACTGGGATTCTAAGGTTCAGAATAATCTGACAGGTAAGGATAAAAAAAAGTTTCTCTCTAAAAAGAGAATCATTAAATACTTGTATCGCTACGGTTCGCTCAGCGGAACGGATATTGCCCAGACTTTCAATTTGAGTTCGCCCACCACCCATAGTTACATCAACGAGCTTATTGATGAAAATTTTGTGGAGTCAAGAGGCAAAGGAGACTCTATCGGCGGAAGACGACCCAATGTTTATGGTTTGGTAAAAAATGCTGTTTTTCTCCTTGGAATCGATTTGGGGCAAAAGCGTGTGTCCATTGCTCTCTATAATAACGAATTGCAAAATATTTCTGGTACAAAAACCCGTAAAATAAAATTAGGAAATGATTTAGCTTTAGTGGATGAAATATGTGAGTTTGCGAAAGAGATAATTCAAGATATGGGCATCAACCAGGAAAAAATTCTGGGCGTGGGCATCAATATCCCCGGATTAATTGATTCTGATTCGGGAATTAGTCACACCTATCTTATCACTTCCGATAAAACTTTACAACAGGTTTTTGAAGAGAAGCTAAACTTACCTGCTTATATCGAAAATGATTCTAAAGCCCGAGCTGTAGCCGAGTGGAGATTGGGTTTAGCCAATGATTCAAAAAATGCTTTGGTAATACAATTGGATTGGGGTGTGGGGATGGGGTTGATTTTAAATGGCAAGCTTTATAAAGGAAATTCTGGATTGGCCGGGGAATTTAGTCATGTCTTAATTGAAGAGGACGGAGAGTTGTGTATTTGTGGAAAACGAGGCTGTTTAGAAACAATCGCTTCAGGAAGAGCAATGGTGAAGCAAGCCACCTTGGAGTTGAAAAATAATACCAAGACTGTTTTGCATCGTTTTGTGGAAGATGACGACATGCAAATGGCGCCCGAAGATATTGTAAATGCTGCTAAGGAGGGGGATCAACTGGCTATTAATTTAATAAATAACATGGGACAAAAATTGGGAAAAGGTATTTCGTATCTGTTGCAGATTTTGAATCCCGAACTGATTATATTGGGAGGTACAGTTTCGCTTGCCAACGAATATTTGTTAACTCCTATTAATCAATCGTTATTGACTTATTGCATTCCTAAATTGCGCGAGGATACAACATTAAAGGTCTCTGAACTCGGAAAAGATGCCGGAGTACTTGGTGCTGTTTCTATTGTTTTAGAGCGCTCAATTTACACTTAAATAAGCTAAGTATTCACCTATATATTTTGTGCTTTAGAGTCGATTTAATAAAAATAAAATAATTATAATAACAATTGCTATGGTTAACAAATCTTTTACGGAAGTAGAAAAAAATTACTTTCAGAAATCAGGAGTTAAGGAAATAACCACCAAGATATCTTACATAACGGTGGATAACTTTCCGAAACTGGGTATGTTCACTGCTCTTCGTTTTTTAGAGTGGGTGGCCGAAAATCCAGAAGGTGTTATTAGTTTGCCTACGGGTAAAACACCAGAGTATTTTATTCGATGGACACAGTATCTACTCGAAAATTGGGATAATGAAGATGGCAAAAAGGTTCGTGACGAAAATGGCCTGAAAGTGAAAAATAAGCCCGATTTGAGTAAGCTCCATTTTGTACAGATTGATGAGTTTTATCCCATCAGTTCAACTCAAAAAAATAGTTTTTATCACTATGTAAATGAGTATTATATTAAAGGATTTGGACTTGACCCTAAGCGTGCACTGTTGATTAACTCCGACAAAATTGAGTTGGCAGGTGGGAAACACTTTTCAGAGGTATTCCCCGATAGTATAGTGGATATTTCATTACGTTATCGGTCGGCTAAAACGCCTAAGGAAAAAGAACAGCAAGAGTCTATTTTTATGATTGACGATTGGTGTGTGGCATATGAGCGCAAAATTAGAGAAAAAGGAGGTATCGGATTTTTCTTGGGGGGTATCGGTCCAGATGGCCACATTGCCTTTAATACAAGAGGTTCTGATCATTTTTCGACTACCCGTTTAACCAAAACCAACTTTGAAACGCAAGCACAAGCAGCAGGTGATTTGGGGGGTATTGAGATTTCAAAAAATAGATTGGTAATTACCATAGGCTTATCTACTATTACCTATAACAAAGATGCCGTGGCACTGATTTTTGCCGCTGGTGAGGCCAAGGCTACCGTGGTTAAAAATGCATTAGAGTCTGAGCCTGTGGTAATGTACCCCGCAACCGTATTGCAGCGCCTGCCTAACAGTAGATTTTACATTACCAAAAGTGCAGGATTAAAGCTTAACGACAGTGTAAATGCCTATTATAAAACGGGTGAGTGGACGCCAGAAAAATCTGAAAGAGCCATCATTGATTTGTGTAAACGCATCAATAAATATGGCCCTAAGCTCGAGCTGTCCGACCTTAAAGAGGATCCATACTGTAAGCTAATTCCAAATCTTTCTTTAGAAACCGTTCAGGAAGTTATTGATTCGGTAATAGCCAAGATAGAATCTGGTTTAAAGCCGGAAGAAGATCAGGTGTTTTATCATACAGGTCCACATCATGATGATATTCAGTTAGGTCTTCAACCACATGTAAATCGTATTTTAAGGGGAAAGTCCAATAAATCATTATTTTCCGTTTTAACATCAGGCTTTACTGCCGTAACCAATGATTTTATTACAGAAACATTGAACAGTACCAAGAATTTCCTCGACGAAGGTCGTATTCAGATGGTTAAATATCCCGATTTCTTCAAATCTGGTTATAAGTATAAATGGGACAAAGATGTTTACCATTTTCTGATGAACGTAGCCTCTGAAGAGAGTTTGGAAAGAGAGCGAGGTTTATGCCACCGCGTGGTACGGGCCATCGTAACTATTTGGGAAGTGAAAAATGAAGAGGAGCTGCGAAATACAATCAATGCAATTCTGGCCAATATTGCCGAAAGCTACGACGGACAAAAAAATCCACCTAAGATTCAGAAGATTAAAGGTATGGTTCGCGAATTTGAGGAGGAGCTGGTATGGGCGCACTCTGGCGTTCAGGTAAAAAATGTACGTCATTTGCGATTAGGATTTTATACCGGTGATATTTTTACAGAGCAGCCTAACCGTAGCCGTGATGTAGAGCCTATCCTCGAAGAGTTTAGAAAGGAGAAGCCAACGGTAATCAGTTTAGCACTCGACCCCGAGGGTAGCGGGCCCGATACACACTACAAAGTGTTGCAAGCCATTGCTGAAGCGGTGCGTTTGTGGAGTAAGGAAGAGGATTTGAGTAATTTGAGGATTTGGGGATACCGCAATGTGTGGTTTAAGTTTGCCCCTTCGGAGGCCAACATTATTGTGCCCGTAAGTCTTAATGCGCTAGATGTGTTAGATAAGTCGTTTAGCGACTGTTATTTAAGCCAGGTAAATGCCTCATTTCCAAGTCATGAGCTTGATGGTAAGTTTAGTACTCTGGCCAAACAAATATGGGTAGAACAACTCGACAATATTCAGTTTTTATTGGGTAAAGATTATTTTTATGCCAACGAAGACTCCAGGATTCGTGCCAGTCATGGCCTTATTTTCTTTAAAGAAATGAATGTGGAAGAGTTCCTGAACCAAGCCAGAGAGTTAGAGAAATCGATGGAAGGTTAAGTTGTTATGTCTAAAAAAAGCAATGACCAATTACCCATTTGTGGTAATTGGTCATTGCTGTTAAATTTAATGCCATGGAAAAAACACCAAATAAAACTATACCTCTTATTGCTAACCTCGCAGACTTAACATCAAAACAAAAAAGAGACCTGATTACCGAGCGTGGTTTTGCAGGCAATATTGACCAGCTCAACTGGGAAGAATTTAGCTACAGGCCAGCTACACAATTTAATTTGGCGCATAACGGGCAATATCTTTACATACTATTTAATGTAGATGAAAAAAACGTGAGGGCCACCTATTTAAATGATAACGACTCGGTTTGGGAAGACAGTTGTGTAGAAGCTTTTATTTCGAAGGATAAGGGTGGTGAATATTTTAATTTTGAATTTTCGTGTATTGGAACCGCTTTAGCAGGTGTAGGTAAACTCAGGAACGATAGGGTGCGTATGAACCAGAGTAAAACAAGCCTTATTAAAAGAGAAGCTTCGTTGGGCAAGGAAATAATAGCTAAGGAAAACGTGGATGCGCAATGGTGGTTGCTGGCTCAAATACCCTTAGATATGATTAAGGTAGAAAGCGGAGAAGCCATTTATTGCAATTTTTATAAATGTGGCGACAAAACCGTACATCCGCACTTTTTAAGTTGGAAACCTATTGATACCCCCAAGCCCGACTTTCATCAGCCCAAGTTTTTTAGCGAACTTATGTTGCAGTAAGATTGTACTATAGAGAATGGCAAAAGTATTTTTAAAACCTATTTCTGGGCAACTGCAAACTGCTTGCTTAAAATTTATTACATCTACAAATCCAAGATAGTTGTGCCCGGAAGTTCAGCAATATGAAACCCGTTATCCACAACTGAAACGCTAAACCTTTAACTCCAAGCCCTATTTAACCACCCCCTTAAGCATGGGCACAAATAAAAACTGACCAAACTGTTCCTGGCTAAATTGGGTTTCGGAGGTGCGGGTAATGCGGGTCATCATTTGTACATCGCCACTGCCTACGGGTATTACCATCATACCACCGATGCTTAGTTGTGTGAGTAAATCTTCGGGAATTTGTGGAGCTCCGGCGGTAACTATTATCTTATCGAAAGGTGCAAACTGGGGAAGTCCTTTGTATCCATCGCCTAAAAAAAAGCCCAATTTATATCCCATACGTGGTAACAAAAGACTACTTTTAAAATGCAATTCCTTTTGGCGTTCTATGGTAAATACTTTAGCTCCCATCTCGCATAATACGGCAGCTTGGTAACCCGATCCGGTGCCTACTTCCAACACCTTATCGCCTGTTTTTATCTGTAATAACTCCGACTGAAAAGCCACCGTATAGGGTTGCGATATGGTTTGCCCGGCTCCTATGGGGAAAGCCTTGTCTTGATAAGCAAACTTAATAAAGCTACTCTCGAAAAATATATGACGTGGTACTGCTCCAATAGCTTTGATTACCCTCTCGTCCTTAATTCCTTTTTCTACAATTTCTTTTACTAATCTGTTTCTTAGTCCTTTATGCCTAAATGTGTCCATTTTTATTTTTAATGAATCGTAAATTTAATGCTAACTTTTTAATTACCGTCAAAACAACATTGATTATCCCATAAAATAATACCCGGCCACAATACCATAAAGTGTTAATTAACGTTATATTAGAGCTCGAAGCATAACAGAACTTTTCAAGCGTGGCAAATTTGAAAGCACAGACCACATTTAGACGGATTGACGATAAAAGAGTAACCTCATATCACCTTGGTGCTGATGTGATTGCGCTTATATTGTGTCATATTATTTTTTTGGGTAAATATCGTTTGCCTTATGCAGCTATATTTTCGCCTTTTCTTCCGGTACAATTACAATCCTTTAGCGTTGTTATTGCCATATCCACGGTTATTGTTATTTGGATATTTGCCTTTTATCTTTCAGGTCATTATACCAATCCTGCACGTAAATCGGGGCTTCAAATTATTGGACCAACACTTGCCACAAGTTTTGTGATGTCTATTTTATTGTTTATTATTTTAGATAGCTACTCACCCATAACGTTACAAATAAACTCTCTTCAATTATCATTGCGCTACCTATTTGTTGTATTTACTCTGACTTTTATCTTTAGGATGATGATAATTGCACGCCTGAACCACCTAACTATTTCAGGCAAATATGGGTATAAAAAAGTACTTGTTGGAAACAATGATCAGGCATTAAAAATATTACAAAATCACCGTAAAAAGCCAGATATTAACCAAGAATATGTGGGCTATTTGGAAGATGATGACACTGCCGGGCACGACATGAGTCCATTTTTGCCCCGTCTGGGCAGTCTAGCACAAATAGAAGCATTAATAAGCAAAGCCAATGTTGATGAAGCCATTGTGTGTTTAAATCCGTTAAATCAAAAGGCCATTAATAAGGTAATTAATCATTTACGGCAAAATGAAATACTCATCCGTCTATCTACAGATATTAATACCATCATTGAAGGTACGGTAAAAACACAAAGCTTAGAGAGCCTGCCTTTTATAACCATTTCTACCTACAAATTACCGGCATGGCAGCGCTTGTTTAAACGTACTTTTGATTTAACCGCAGCATGGGCTGGTCTTATTCTTTCGGCTCCAATTTGCATTGCACTTGCCATTGGTGTAAAAGCATCATCTGAAGGACCCATTTTTTACAAACAAAAGCGCATCGGACGACACCGCAGACCATTTAGGATGTATAAATTTAGATCGATGTACATGGATGCCGAAAAAAACGGACCTGAGCTGTCCTCTACTAACGATCCTAGGATTACTCCATTAGGAAGGTTTATGCGCAAATGGCGATTGGACGAGCTACCCCAGTTTGTGAATATTATTTTGGGTGACATGTCGTTTGTTGGGCCACGACCTGAAAGAAAATATTTTATTGATAAAATATTACCCCTAGCACCGCATTATGCCCACCTGTTTACTGTTAGACCTGGCATTACATCGTGGGGTATGGTCAAATATGGTTATGCCGAAAATATTGAGCAGATGATTGAGCGCCTTCAATATGATATTTTGTATCTCGAAAACAGAACGTTGGTGGTAGATTTTAAAATTCTGCTTTTTACCATTAAAACCCTTTTTAAAGGCGAAGGAAAGTAAAAAAGAATCAGCCGATGTGTAATTGTTGTATTTAATGCTAAAAGGATGCAATTTGAGAAATGCGGGATAAAATAAGCCATAGGTAATCATGCGGAAAGTATTTTTTTATTTGAAGTAGATAATCTCGAAATAAACACTTTCGATACTAATTTAACATTAAACCGAACAGCCTGTAACTTGATCTGAACTGTCTGTAACTGAATTCGGACTCTTTCTCTGGGCACAATATTTACTTGTTGTAAAAGCAAACTTTCAAAACAAAAAAACGTACGAGGTTTAAATCAATGCGGTAAAATTTGAAAGGCTTACTCCATATTATTAAAATTAAATCTCCACAAAAGCTACTCTTATTCTGGATGATACTGTTTTGTTCATATTCAGCCACTAGCTTGCGCGGGCAGCAAAAGGCGGATAGCTTAAAGGCGCTGCTCTTGAACGACATCCCTGATTCTACAAAAAGAGACATATATCAAAAGCTGGGCTACGAAACCTTATATAAATCGCATAGCGAGGCTATGTCGTATTTTGTAAAGTCAAACGAGTATGCTACCAAAATGGATAATCCAAAATTGGTTTTTTTAAGCTTGGTGGGTATGTGCGACGTGTATAGTATTGTTGGTGAATATAAACAGGCTGGAGACTGTCTCACCGAAGCCATAAAGTTGGTTTCGGAAAAAGATTACACCTTACAAGCACTTATCTATGGTAGGCTAGCTACCATATACTCAGATATGAATAAGGATAGCCTATCACTTATTAACGACAAGAAGTCGCTACATTACAACATGCTGCAAAACGATAGTCTCTACATAGCTTACGATTACAATAATATTGCAGGCTATTTTTCTGAGCGTGGCAACTTGGATTCGGCTGTGTACTATTACAATAAGTCCTTTGAGTATTTGACTGACACTTGCGATAATCTATTTGCCTATAATTTAAGTGGATTGGGATATGTTTATGGTAGCGTTATGGATGTTGAAAAATCACTAAACTTCCACCATAGCGCATTGGAACTTTTTAAAGCCAATGGACGAACGTATGATACAGCTCTGGATGAATTTTACATTGGAAAACTTTATTGTCGGTACAACCATTTGGATAGTGCTGTAGTATATTTAGAAAAATCATTGGCTAAAAGCAAAGTGCTCTACAACCACGATTTATTAAAACGAAATTACCATCTGCTCTATAAGGTTTATAACAATAAGATGGATTTTGCGAATGCAGTAAAATATTCGCGATTAGAACTGCTTTATACGGACTCAATAAACCAAAAAAACAATGAAAATATAATTCAATCAGTAAAAAGTAAATATGAATTAGAGGAGCAGACGAAGCAGTTAGAAGCAACACAAAAGCATAATGCTACGCTTACTGAGCAACGAACTTTATTAATCGCAATTTGTGCCCTGGTATTGGTGTTATTAGTGATTAGTATTGTTACTTTAAGGATAAATAGAAAGAAAAATAAAACAAATTTGGAGCTGGTCACACGCTTAGATAAAACAAATAATTCCATCAGCAAATTACTTTCTATTATAAGTCACGACCTTAGAAATTCAGTGGGAAACCTCAATAACTTTACCCAATTAATGCATCATAGCTTGCTTGATAACAAGTCCATTGAGCTGATGTTGTCAAAATTTGTTCCCATGGTCGATTCAACCCATAGTCTTTTGGATACTTTACTTACCTGGTCCGAAAGCAATAATGAAATCTTTAATCCAAAGATAGAAAAAGTTAGTTTGAAGCATGTAGTGGAGTTATGTACCAGGCAGTTAACCTATCTTGCAAAAGCAAAACAAATAAGCTTAGAGTCTGTGGTTGAAGATACTTTTGTTTATGCCGATAAAAATATGCTACTGGTAGTTTTACGCAACTTAGTAAGTAATGCCATAAAATTTTCAGAATCTGGATCTTCCGTAAAAATAGAGTCTTCGTTAAACGAGAGCTATATTGAGTTTTTGGTACACGATAATGGTGTGGGTATGGATGAGGAGGAAATGGCTAAAGTATTAGACCAAACTTCCCACTACCATTCCCGAGGAACTAGCGGTGAAAGTGGTTCTGGCTTGGGACTTAGCCTGTGTAACTCATTTATTAACGAGCACGGAGGACAATTAAAAATTCACAGCGAAAAAGGCAAGGGGAGTACTTTCTCGTTTGTTATACCCCAGCAGTCGGAATTTTTTATTGAAAATAGCAATGTCCGTTAAAAGATATCCTCATTGTACACAATTAAACAAGAAATGATACGCCCCGATGGCAATTATATCAAGTTGGATGTAATCTGATGTTGAGAATGGCGATTTTGCTACCACAGCATTAGTTGTCAGTAAGCATCCTGATAAAATAATATCCTTGCAATATTTATTGCCTTTTTTGTTTTCATACGCTTACCAGGGCATTTTCAAGTTATAGAACAGTGGATAATAAAAAATTATTTTTATTATTGTAATGAGGATTCCAAACCTTTAAAAGTAAACTTATACAGTTAGCAATATGTACAAATTTCTCATTTCTCTATTATTGGGTTTTTTGTCCATCAATGCATGCGCTCAAAAAAATGAAATTAAAGTGATGTATTCTCCTGTATCGCTTCAGCGGATGAGCGATTGGGGTAGGGATCTTGGGGGGCTAAGTGGAAAATATACGGGTGCTTTTATGATTGATTTCAACCGCTATCTGAAACAACGATTGAAATTAGGATTCAATGTAACGTATGACCACAAAAAAGTAGCAGGTATCAAATCTTATATTTATTGTACGCAATATCCCTCACATGATTGTGGCAAAGAGTCTTACAGTCAATCGAATAGCGAAAGCTATCTTTTTCTTGGTCCCCAATTGGGGTTTGATTACATCCAAAAAGACAATTTTCGTTTGGGTAGTCTTGTTGGGGTATCTTTGGTTTTAATTAATCGGGAGGATGATGTGGATTTTATGAAAGAAAAAGAAACCGATGCAAACTTTTTCTTTCATACTGAGTTAATAAATTTTACCTGGGGTAAAACCAATGGACTTACAGGTCAGGTGGGTTTTGGGCACAAAGGTTTGTTTAGTCTTGGCTACTTTTTTAGGTGGTAAAATTCTATTCCATCCGGTATGTGTGGCTGATAAATTACTCTATCCATCTATTTCAATAAATCTGGTCTTCGTTGCTTTGTTCGCTCGTAGGCTTGCTGTTCTTTCCATGCTTCAACTTTTTTATCGTCGCCCGACAAAAGAATATCGGGTACTTTCCAGCCTTTAAATTCTGCAGGTCGTGTGTAAACAGGAGGAGCCAATAAACCATCTTGAAAGGAATCAGTCAAGGCTGATGTTTCATCAGAAATAGCGCCCGGTATCAGTCGGATAATGGCATCCGAAATCACGGCGGCAGCCAATTCTCCACCCGTTAACACATAATCGCCAATGGATAGCTCCATGCTTATGTAATGGTCTCGTACCCTTTGATCTACGCCTTTGTAATGGCCACATAATATCATCAGATTTCCTTTTAACGATAGCCTATTGGCTATGCCTTGGTTAAGGGTTTGTCCATCGGGTGTGGTGTATATAATTTCGTCGTAATCCCGTTCTGCCTTTAGTTTTTCAATTAAAATGGAAATGGGCTCTATACTCATCACCATGCCGGCACCTCCGCTAAAAGCATAATCATCTACCTTTTTGTGTTTGTTGGTAGAGTAATCCCTAATGTTGTGACAGTGTATTTCTACCACTCCCTTATCTTGAGCACGTTTTATTATCGATTCGCTAAATGGACCTTGAAACATTTCGGGGAACAAGGTTAATATATCAATCCGCATATTCTATTGGTTTAGCTTGCAAATATAAGCAATTGCAAGCTGGCATAAGTAAAAATAAAATTCTGGAGTAGTATTAATCATCTAAATAATTTGACGTTTTAGGGATATATGATATATTCGTACAATAATTTAATAAATTATTTCTTGCAGGTGCAAGAGATGTATGAACCACGAACTTTTATGCTGATGGAAGCTAACGATCTAAATAAAGCCGGCGACGGAGAGAAAGAATTGAAAAAAGACAATTCAACTGAGGGTAATACACCTGCGGAGAAAAGCTTGGTACCCGAAGAAAATGTAGAAGAGGCCAAAGAAAACCTTGTTTCGGAAGTGAAGGATAGTCCTGTTGATGAAAAAATAGAAATACCTGCTGATGAAACAGATGAAAAAAAAGAAGTAGCAAAACCTCAGGCCAGCGAGCAGAATCAGGATGACGATGAACTGGCAAAAAAGGAATTGGAAACTGTTGAAGTTGAAAAGCCCGTGTATGAAAAAGAGCATCCAATAGTATCTTCGATAACTCCACAGGAAATTGAATCAGCACAAAATGAGGCTGAAAGCTCGGATAGCAAGTCGGAAGTAAATACAGAAGCTGTAAAGGATAAAACTGCTGAACCAGAAAAATCTGTTATACCAAAAAGCACAGAAGAAGAAACAAAGGTTGCCTCGGATAGCAAGTCGGAAGTAAATACAGAAGCTGTAAAGGATAAAACTGCCGAATCAGAAAAATCTGTTATATCAAAAAACACAGAAGAAGAAACAAAGAGTGCTGCAGCAGAGAAAAAACCAGAATTAGATAAGGTTGACCTTACCACCTTTTCGCGCGAGCAGTTGGTGAATCGATTACGTAATATCATTAAGCTTTTTGACGTTCCTGTTATTCGACACGAGGTTGAAGAAATTAAGGCAAGCTTTTATAAGCAGTATAACGAGGAAGTAGAAGAGCTTAAGAAAAAGTTTTTGGAGTCGGGTGAGTTGGAAGAGAATTTTGCTGCCCCCATTGATAATGCCGAGCTGGAGATTAAGGAGCTGCTTAAAGACTTTAGGTATAGGAAGGCAGGTTACATCCACAAATTAGAAAACGAAAAAGATAAAAATCTTAATGCAAAGATGGAGGTTATTGAGGCTATTAAAAACTTGATTAACCGCCAGGAATCGCTAAACGAAACATTCAACGAGTTTAGAGCCCTTCAACAAAAGTTTCATGATATAGGTTCCATACCACAAAATAAAGTGAGAGATGTTTGGGATACGTATAATCTGCACATCGAAAATTTTTATAACTATGTGAAGATAAATAAGGAACTGAGAGATCTTGACCTTAAAAAGAACCAAACACTGAAAGAAGAGCTTTGCCAAAAAGCAGAAAACCTTTTGGAAGACAGTTCGGTTGTGAATAGCTTTAAAGTACTTCAAAAATATCACGATAGATGGCGCGAGATTGGCCCGGTACCCAAAGAAGTTAAAGATGAGTTGTGGGAGCGGTTTAAAGCAGCCACAACACAAATTAATCAAAAGCATCAGGAGTATTTCGAGAGCCTAAAAGATCAGTTGAAAGACAATTTGAAGCTGAAAACTGATTTGTGCGAAAAAGCCGAGGAAATGGTTGCACAGGCAGCCAATTCGCCTAAAGCATGGGAAGCTAAGAGCAAAAAGCTTATCGAGCTGCAGCAAGCTTGGAAATCCATTGGTTTTGCACCCAAAAAGGATAACAACAAAATTTATGATCGCTTTAGGACTGCCTGCGATAAGTTTTTTGAAAACAAAAGGGAATTCTTTAAATCCTATAAAAATCAACAGCAGGAACATCTTGATCTTAAAATCGCATTGTGCCTAAGAGCGGAAGAGATGAAGGATAGCACAGACTGGAAAAAAACCACCGATGAGTTTATCAATATTCAAAAGGAATGGAAAAAAATAGGTCCAGTGCCTCGTCGTCAGTCAGATGCAATATGGGAAAGGTTCAGAACAGCCTGTGATGCTTTTTTTGAAAACAAGAGTAAGTTTTTTAGTCATATAGATGAGTCACAAGCTGATAATTTAGCTAAAAAGCAAGCGCTTATTGAGGAAATAAAAACCTTTAAGAATTTAGAGGACAATGAGAAAACCTTTAAAAAATTACAGGAATACCAAAGTGAGTTCATGGAAATTGGGCATGTGCCTTACAAGGAAAAGGATACAATTAATCAGGAGTTCAGGAACGAAATAAACAAGCATTTTGATTCCTTGCACATGGATGAGCACGGGCGCAATGTTCAAAAGTATAGGAATAGATTGGAAAACATCAAACAATCCGATCATCAAAATGATAAGCTGTACCAAGAGCGTAATAAATTGATGGGCAAGCTAAAACAGTTGGAGAGTGACATTGTTGTTTGGGAAAATAACATTGGGTTCTTTGCAAAAAGCAAAAGTGCCGAATCTGTTATCAAAGACTTTCAGCACAAAATTGAAACCGGCAAGCACAATATAAAATTATTGCAGGAAAAAATTAAAATGCTCGATAAGATTGAGGATTAGTGATATTTCGCAACTAACCTGCTGATTAGTAGGTTGGTTGTCTTGATTTTAAGCAATGGTGTTGGACTGATAATTGGGCTGCGCCAATGGGGTACAGCAAATTTTCATTATATTTGCATGGGTTATTTGCATTATATCTGTAATATTACAAATTGAATACTAAATATAAATAGTACTGTGATTTTAATCGGATTGTTTTCTACACATTTAACGTATTTGTTGCTGGCTGCAATTTATATTTTCGGCTATGGAGCTTATACGTTAAATTGTAAGCAAAAGCAAGCCGAAAATAAATCAGAGCCAGCAAAGCAAATTGCTTTTGAGTCAGCAAAATCGGATGTGTCGTCCTTACAACAAAATGATACTTTTTATTGGGAAGATGCCTATTATACTGATGTAGTAGAAGGCACTGCTCAAGAAACAATAAAGTACGATTACGATATTTTTGATCTCGTAAAACCTATGGAGCACTACTGCTCCTTACTTTATTATCTGCGATTATCTGGTTCTATATCTTCCCGCCCACCACCTTCTTTTGTATGATTTTTCTGTTGTAAATAAAGGATTTTCCTGTTTGCAACACTTATTTATCAATACAAATTAATAGCATAAAAATTACACTAAATGGTAGGTGTACTGGGTATTAATCACAAAACCGCTTCTCTGGATGTCAGGGACCAATTTTCTATAGCTCAAAATGATATCGTTCCCTTGTCGGAGCTTATCCTATCTCATCCTGATCTCAGAGGTGTTGTTATAGTAGCTACTTGCAACCGTACAGAAATGTTTTATTCGCATCATATAGCGGATTCAACGGAAATTCGTTTGGCCTTGCTAAAAAAGCTACATAGCTTTCTTAAAATCGAAAAAAATTATAACGATCACTTTTATTTTTTCTCGCAATCCAAAGCTATCAAACATTTGTTTGAAGTAATTTCGGGGGTGGACTCCATGGTTATTGGCGAAAACCAGATTGTGAGCCAAATGAAAAAGGCCTATTTGTTTAGCACCGAAGCGAATTTAACCGATGCCGTTTTAATGCGTCTTTTTCAAAAATCCTTTGAATGCAGCAAACGGGTACGTACCGAAACAGCTATTCAGCAAGGTGCTACCTGCATTGGTTATCTGGCCATTGATTTGTGTGCAAGGGAG
>JAGXIP010000155.1 GCA_024635585.1 Saccharicrinis sp.
CTCCAAAGGAGATGTAGGCACCTGCCATAAAACTTAAAGTCAATATTTTTTTTGTGGAATAATTATCCTTTGCAATAGCTGCTTTGCCTGCAATTTTAATGATTTCGGGGGGAGTATATATGCTCACTGCTTTTTTAGATTTTTAGACATTAGACAATAGACATTTAGACAACAGTATTAAGATAAGAGTCTCAAGATAACCTGCCAGTCGGTAGGTTGGCAGATAAGAGATTTAAACTCCGGGTGCGACTCTAAGTCGCGCTCGGAGTAAATTGTTTAAAGCAGTAAATCAGTATCCGTTGCCGTCGCACGGCCTGTAAATCAATATTCGCTGCCGTCGCACGGCCACGGCCACGGCCACGGCTAGTTGACTTTTACTTCTTTAAAATAGGGTTCAAGAATTTTCCTGGCGGCTTCAAGCTGCTCAGGTGTGTTGTCGGGTACATCTTTTAGTTGATAAGTTTCGCCCAGCGATTCCCATTTGTGCACACCCAGATGATGATAAGGTTGAATCTCCAACTTCTCGATACACTGATAATCTTTAAACCGTTCGCCCAGATTTTGCAATTCCTCAGGGTTATCCGTATAACCAGGAATAAGGACATAGCGCAA
The DNA here is from genome assembly GCA_024635585.1 of Saccharicrinis sp. Lineage (GTDB taxonomy): Bacteria > Bacteroidota > Bacteroidia > Bacteroidales > Marinilabiliaceae > Saccharicrinis. Next base: position 613 of record JAGXIP010000155.1, read on the forward strand.
CCACGCTGCCTTAGCACTTTTTTCGCGATGCTGAATAAGTTTCTCGGCCAAATCAAAACCCTTGGCACCGGTAATTTGTTGGTAACCCTGCTCGTTGGTATGCTTTATATCCACCATAATTAGGTCGGCATAATTATCGAGCAACTCTACTGTGGCCGAGGTTAATACAGAGCCATTGGTGTCCACGTTGGTATGAATATCCTTTTCTTTGAGCGCTTTAAAAAACGGTATCAAGGCTTTACTTTGCAAAAGCGGTTCGCCACCCGACACGGTAACGCCACCCAGCTTGCCAAAATAGGTTTTCATGTTCTCGGCCCTATGCACCAGCTCATCGATATCGTGCTCCGTGCCACCTTGCAGAGCTATGGTATCGGGATTGTGGCAATAGAGGCACTTGAGGTTACATCCCTGCAAAAAAATGACCATGCGTATTCCCGGGCCATCATGCGTACCGAAAGACTCAATGGAATGGACTTTTAAAGTATTAGACATTTAGACGTAGAGATTAGAAATTAGAGGTTAGAGATTAGAAGTTAGAGACATGAGACATGAGACAACCTGCCTTTGGTAGGTTGGAAGACAAAGACAAAAGTAGAAAATATCCACTTTTGTCTTTGAATAATACTAAATAGAAGTTAACAAACAGAATACACTAAATACCACCATGTAAATAGTCTATTATCTAACATCTAACCTCTAATTTACATTGAGTCGTGGAATGAGCGCGACAGTACCTCTTGCTGTTGCTCGCGCGACAGACGGGTAAAGTTAACGGCATAACCCGAAACCCTAATGGTGAGCTGCGGATATTCTTCGGGACGTTCCATGGCATCTTTTAATAACTCGCGATTCAACACGTTAACGTTAAGGTGCTGTGCATTTTTGCCAAAGTACCCGTCGAGGGCACCCACCAGATTGGTAATCCTTTCCTCTTCGTTCGATCCCAATGATTTAGGCACGATGGAAAAAGTATTTGAAATACCATCTTGCGAATCGGCATAATCAATTTTTGCTACAGAGTTTAATGAAGCAATGGCACCGTGGGTATCGCGTCCGTGCATTGGGTTGGCACCCGGGGCAAAGGGTATACCTTGTGCTCTTCCGTCGGGTGTAGCTCCTGTTTTTCGGCCATAGGTAACATTAGAGGTAATGGTAAGTACCGATAAAGTTGGATTGGCATTTTTATACACCGGAAGCTTTTTCAGCTCCTCGCTAAAAAGGTTAACCATGCTGCTGGCAATTAGATCCACCTTGTCGTCGTCGTTTCCATATTTTGGGAAATCGCCTTCAGTCTTAAAATCAACAGTAAGTCCATCTTCGTTACGCACCGCCTTAACTTTGGCGTGTTTAATGGCCGATAGAGAGTCGGCAACAATAGATAATCCGGCAATACCATAAGCCAGGTTGATACGTGGGTTGGTATCAATCAATGCCATCTGTGCTTTTTCGTAATAGTACTTATCGTGCATGTAATGGATAATATTCATCGACTCATTATATACGCGCGCCACTTCGCGCATCGATATCTTGAAATTATCCATCACCTTGTCATAATCCAGATACTCATCGTTGGCCATAGAAGGGATACCGTCCACCATTTGTGTGCCGGTATTTTCGCATCGACCGCTATTAAGTGCCAACAACAATGCTTTAGCTAAGTTGGTGCGGGCACCAAAAAACTGAATGTGCTTTCCCAGCTCCTGAAACGAAACACAGCAAGCAATGCCATAATCGTCGCTATCGCGGTTGCAGCGCATCAAATCGTCGTTTTCGTATTGTATAGATGAGGTATCGATGGATACCTTGGCACAAAACTCCTTAAAACCTTGCGGCAAGCTGTTGGACCAAAGGATAGTGATATTTGGCTCGGGCGATGGCCCCAGGTTATAAAGCGTATGTAAAAAACGGAAGGAGGTTTTGGTAACCTTGCTACGGCCATCTACCAACATACCCCCAATAGATTCGGTAACCCAGGTAGGATCGCCGGCAAAAATTTGCTCGTACGCTTCCATGCGCAGATGGCGAACCATACGCAGTTTCATCACAAACTGGTCAATATATTCCTGTGCATCCTGCTCGGTGATAATCCCGGCTTTTAAATCTCTTTCGATATAAATATCCAGGAAAGATGATACACTTCCCAACGACATGGCTGCACCGTCCTGCTCCTTTACAGCAGCCAGATAGGCCATGTAAGTCCACTGAACGGCTTCCTGCCCATTAACTGCGGGGCGCGATAAATCCAAGCCATACTGCTTACCCATATCAATCATCTGGTGCAAAGCTTTAATCTGCTCTGTAACCTCTTCGCGCAAGCGGATGGTAGCATCCGTCATGGGGCCGGTGATATTTTGCAAGTCCTCGTTTTTGCCTTCAATCAAGCGGTTTACACCATAAAGGGCAATTCTGCGGTAATCACCGATAATACGGCCGCGGGCATAGTTGTCGGGCAATCCGGTGAGGAAACCCAATGAGCGGAATTTCCGTATTTCGTCGGTATAAGCGTCAAAAACGCCGTCGTTGTGTGTTTTGGTATATTTGCTAAAAGCCTCGGTTATTACGTCGGAAGGTTTTAAACCGTGCTCCGAGAGTGCTTTCTGAACCACCTTAAAACCACCATAAGGTTTCATGGCTCTTTTGAGCAGCTCGTCGGTTTGCAGACCAACGATAACTTCGCTCTCCTTATGTATGTAACCTGCCGGAAAAGAATTGACAGTTGAAACTATTTCTGTATCTACGCTACGCAGTCCGTTTTTGGCACGTTCCTCCTTGAGACCTTGCAGACATATATCCCAAAGCTTTTTGGTTTTGGGGCTTGCTCCTTGTAAAAAACTATAATTACCGTTGTATGGCGATATATTCAATCGCACAAAATCCCTAACATCAATGGTTTTGCACCAATTGCCGGTGGTAAAATCTTTTGTTTCCATGCTTGCTTTATAAATTAGTGGCTTATAATTTGGGCGCAAAAGTAATCCATATTAGGCATTATTAAAATCCCAACATATTGTGATATCGCTTATTGGCCTCTATTCAACGGCCTATTTTACACTTATATCCGTAGCAATCAGGTAAATTAGGTAATGAATTGCTTTAATGCTAATGTTTGTTAAAATATGCTCGAAGCGGTTAATTCAATTGCCCTTCGGAGATGTTGGACAAATTCTTAATCATTCGAGTTTCTTCTTCGGCCCTTTTATAATCATTAATAAAGTTAGTTACCAAAACTTTAAGCTCCTTTAAATCGGCCCGCGAAAGCACCATTTTTATAGCGGTATTTGGGAAAGGGATATGTATTTTACGAACGTACGATGAATTGGCATTTATTTGTTCAAAATCCTCACCATCGATGGCCATCAGGTAGCTCTGGAAGTTTTCGAGAATTTTTAAAGTCGAAAAATCAATGGCTATTTGATTAAATTCGAAATGAAATTTATTGCACTTGTTGCAACTAAAAAAATGTCCGTGCTGTGATTTTATTTTTACGTTTTCCATCTCTTCTTTATTGGTTACTAAATGAATAACAGCTTTAGAGAGTGAAATGTTTTATTCTTAATTAGACTGAATATGTTTTACATTTTTTTAGTGTTCATAGTATAAGTTATTGAGGACACTTTTTTATATTCGTTCCTTAGTACTTGTTTTACAGGCAGTGCCTAAAAATATATAAAATGAAAAATATACTTCTACTTTTTAATTTGCTTATTCTAAGCCAGTATATCGGTGGTCAAGAGATGATCACAAATTTCCTATATAGGGATGGAGATAGAAGTTCTTCCCCTTCTGGTTTTGTTGAATTCAATCAAAAAATATTTTTTGTAGCTACTACTGATACATATGGCAGAGAGATATGGGTAACTGATGGTAGTGAAAGTGCATCTTACCTTTTAAAAGATATAAACCCGGGTAATAATAGTAGCATACAAGCACTCTTTTCTGAAACATCAGTAATCATTAATAACACATTATATTTTGTCGCCAATGATGGAAACTCTAACGGAGAACTGTGGAAAACGGATGGAACAACCGAAGGGACAGAAAAAGTAACAAATTTTTTAAATCTGAATATTACAAAACTTACTTTGGTAGGCGATCAATTTTATTTTTTAATTAAAGATGCTGATACATTGGAGGTTTGGGTTAGTGACGGCACTGAAATTGGGACAAAAATGATTAAGGGAAATATACCAATATGGAATACCCCATCATTTCAAGGCAAATGCAACCATACGTTTATTTTTACATTTCAGCCTTATGGTTCAAATGATTCAAGAGTGTGGCGTAGTGACGGAACCTCGACAGGAACTTTTCCAATTACCAACGAAATAGATGGGAACGGAGCGGGTCCAGGCGGAACATCTGCATTAACCCAGTATATTGAGTATAAAAACGAACTCTATTTTATGAGTAGACACTATTTGCACAAGACCGATGGAACATTGGAAAATACAATAATTATTACTTCGATGTATTATGCTAGTGTCAAGTCAACTATGAAATGTCGTAATAATTAATTAACTTTGGTCAAAACGGCCATGATAAAGTACAAAGTTACCTTAACACAACAGGAAAGAGAAGAATTGCAAGAGATTGCAAAAAAAGGATCCCACAAATCACAAAAAGTTTTGAACACGCTCATCCTACTGAACTGCGATGTTGGCGAATTCCAAAACAACAAGTCAGTCAATGAAACCATTTCAAATGTGCTGCACGTAAGCATGAAGAAGATAGACCGTGTAAAGAAGCGATTTGTAGAAGAGGGATTGAATGTGGCGCTGGAAGGGCACAAAGAAGGACGGGTTTATAAAAAGAAAGCCGATGGTGAATTTGAAGCTCATTTGGTGGCACTGA
>JAGXIP010000156.1 GCA_024635585.1 Saccharicrinis sp.
TAAAGGCATAAACGCGGTTGATGCTGCTGAAGGTTCAAAATCCATATCCACCGTTGCACTCACCATATTATTGGCACTCACCCCTATCGTTTCGCTCACAACCATATTTTTATATAAAAAAAGGTTATTACAGCTAAGGTTGTGCGGAGCCAATATAGGATTATTGATTGGCACCACCGCACTTATCTATTATTTTGGCACCGTTGGAACAAAAGAACTTCCTGCAAGCGACCTGTCATACCATTTAAGTACGATTTTTCCCATAGTGGGAGCAATTCTTAACTTTTTGGCCTTGCGTGCTATTGCCAAAGACGAAGCACTGGTACGATCGATGGACAGGATACGGTAGGTAGAGGGAATAAATACGCTTTGAGACTTAAATCAGCCAATTGCCATTAGCCAATAGCTAATAGCTATTCCTATCTTTTCTCCAAATATGTTGATGAGCTTACTTTCATGGGGATATCCATGCCCTGAGGCATTTGGGCGTTTCCTTTCATAGAAACCACACCTTGTATTTGTTGCTTTTGTTTACCACTAACAAACCATCCATCATTTTGGCTGACCACAAACTCCGAATCTTGATTTCCGGATAAATTCATGGTTACTTTCATGCCATTCATAATGGCTTCGCCACCTTGTGTGCTTATATTTCCATTGCCTTTTAATTTCCATTGCTTATTCGAAGCATCGGCTAAAGTCCATGTATTGCTTAGCTCGGCATTTATTCCGGAAGCTATTTTAGTATTGTTACTCCACTTGTCGCCCACTTTTTTACTTGCGTTGGGATACATGGAAAGCAACATACCCATATTACCTATTAAAGCCTCTGCCCCAAACTGGCTCGAAACGGTTTTTTTAATCATGGCGGCCATCTGCGGTTGTACATTGCCCATCGCATTTACTGCATCGCTAATCATTTTGTCAATACCTTCCACCCTAAGCACTTTACCTTGCGGGTTAATCACCATTTTAAAATTTTTTCCAATAATGCCGCTATACACCTTCGACATCTGATTGCTGGGGTCAATAGGTTTCGATGAATCGTAATCGAGATTGAATAGCAAACTCTTTACACTCACGATCATAGTTTCAAATGAAGTGTTTAATATGATATTATCGCCTTCGTTACCTATAGGTGTAAAACGAGTGATACCTTTAAATTCATTGTTGATTTCCTGATCGATAAAACCCAACGACTGAACAATTTTCATTTTGGTTTCCTGATAGAAACGATAATCCTGTCCTTTATTCAGATTGTATTTTAGGTTGTACGATTGCGCATTTACGCCAATTGTAAGTGCTAAAAATAGACTGAATGCTAAAAAAATATTTTTCATTTGTTTGAAATTAGATAAGAGACTGACAGACAATAGACTACGAACACAACTTGTTCCGCCTAAGCGGAAGATTTTTCATTTCGTAAAGCCTTGCAAAATACATCTTATTTGGTATTTCACAGAGGTGGAGATTAAAAAAGTTCCTTTTTAAAAGGAGGTAGGTTTACGAATATTGTGCCAGTTGTGCATACCGTGTTCATTTTTATTACTTTTGCCCAAAATAAAAAATAATGAAAGGCACACTCTATTTAATACCCACCACGCTGGGCGATTCAACAATAAGCAGCGTAATACCTACCGACATCTCCATTTTGCTAAAGCAAATAAAATATTTTATTGTAGAAGATATACGCAACACCCGGCGCTATTTAAAAAAAGTGGACAAATCAATTGATATTGAAGAGCTTACTTTTTACGAGCTAAACAAACACACCACCGACCAACAAAAGAGCAGCTATTTAAATGTGGCAAAAAAAGGCAACAATATAGGTGTAATTTCAGAAGCGGGGTGCCCTGGCGTGGCCGATCCTGGTGCCGACATTGTTGCAGCAGCGCACCAACAAAACATTAAAGTGGTGCCGCTGGTGGGCCCTTCCTCCATATTGCTCTCGTTGATGGCCTCTGGTATGAACGGACAAAGCTTTGCTTTTAATGGTTACTTACCTATTAAATCAGGCGAGAGAGCCAAAGCCATCGCCCACTTAGAGGGCTTGTCGTTGCGCGAAAAGCAGACCCAAATTTTTATCGAAGCACCCTATCGCAACAACCATCTTTTAAAAGATATATTGGCCGTTTGTAATGCCAAAACGAAAGTGTGCGTGGCCTGCGACATAACCCTGGAAACAGAATTTATCAAAACCAAAACGGTGGCTCAATGGAAAGGCTGTCTCCCCGAACTGCATAAAAAGCCAACCATATTTTTGATACAAGGGTAATAAGAATCAAGATATTAGTAGCAAGTATCAAGACGTTAAGGACTTGAAAACAAAAAGATACTTGTTATGAAGAATTGCGGGAAGTGACAAGGAAATTGGGTTGAAATATGTACCAATGTTAGGGCACATTGAGAATAACACCTCGAAGATATATGAGTAATTATACAGAAGTAATAGAATTTTACAAAAGACCTGATGCAACCGCAGTGAGATTAATTAAGAATGAAGATTTAAAATGGATTTTTCCCAGTTCAATTTATTTAGTCTCTTATATTTTGACAATCCTATTTATGGCATGTCATAGACTAATATATAATTCAGAAGAATTTTTGTCCACCATCTATTTTGTACCATTATTAACGGTACCATTTATCTTCACTCATTCATTTACAGGAATTACATTGTTTAGAGTGTTTAATATGAACCTTCAAACACATTTATTTCTGTCCATATTGTTGATTAGCTATGTTTTTCTAACTATTCCTCTAATGATTACACTGGTAATAGGATTCAGTTATCTCGGACAAGAACTTTCTCCTATGCTGGTAGTTTTAATCTATTTATTAACCATAGTGGTAAGTAAACTGGTTTTGAATTTCAAGATTTTTAAGACCAAAACGAAGAGAATTTGGATGAAATCATTTTTTGAAATTATTATAACTTTTATTCTTTCTATTCTGATAATTGGAGGTGTAACACAGATAATAAATACGCCCTAATAAAAATTAAATGTTACGAACGTTAATTAGCAAATTTAAAGTTTAGTACAATTACAAAACACTAGCAAGCTAACAAAATAGGTTTGCAAAAAATATAAACAAATACAGGTAGGCAGCTAACTCTATACAATTTTAACTATAATACTTAGCAATATATAAAATTTCATTACGATACAAAGTATATTGCTGGGCTAAAGCCCGATGTAAATACGATAAAGTACCCCAGGCTAAAGCCCGGGGCTAGTTATCGATTATAATTAGACACGACATTCATGCCGGATATCTTACTTTGCGTGAATCGGTTTTAACCGAAACGTAAATTTTAAGTATTCAAAATGTATTGTTTGTCAATTATGTTATTAGGCTTTAAGGGGGTCTTGCTATTCTTTATAATCCCAGAACTCTCATTGATAGAAATATGTATGTATTTACCTGCTGACCTCTATAAACAAATTTACTCAACTCGTTTATTTAGCGGTTTGATAAAGCAACTTTCTTAATCGCCCACAAGCATTAGCAAGATCGTTACTCATTAAAAAAATACCTATTTACATTTTGCACCGACAAATAATATAAAAATACTCCTTAAACACTCCCCCCTATCCCACATATTTTGGCAGGCTAAAATAAAACTCAGCACCACCGTTGGTACCATTTTTTACCGAAACCTCGCCCTTGTGCAAGTTTACTGCATGTTTTACAATGGCCAAGCCAAGGCCTGTACCACCCATTTGGCGCGAACGACCCGAATGAACCCTATAAAAACGTTCAAATATACGCGGCAAATTTTCTTGTGGTATTCCAATACCGTTGTCGCTTACCGAAAAGTAATAGAACACCTCATCCTGATGATACATGTTTATTTTTATCTGCACGTTATCGCCGGCATAATTGAGTGCATTATCCACCAGATTTTGAAATACCGAAGCTATCAGTGTGTCATTACCCTTAACAGTCACTGAATCAGGTATTTCTGCCTTAACTACAGCATTGTGCTGCTGAATCCTTCCCTCGCAATCCTCAACTATTTCCTGAACGATTTTATTTATTAACACAGCTTCAAAATCATTACTATCCACATCCTCTTCCATTCTATTTAAAACAACAATATCATCAATTAATGTATTAAGTCTAGCTGCCTGTTTATAGGCCTTTTCAATAAAATGGTTCTTTTTATCTTCAGCTATATCCTTGTTGTTTAGTATTGTTTCGAGATACCCGCTTACGGAGGCCACCGGAGTTTTTAACTCGTGGGCTATATTTGAAGTCATTTCTTGTTTAAGTAATTTACGTTTTTCGAGTTTGGTGATGTCGTTAATGTAAATTTCGAAACTCTTATCTTGAAAAACAATACACTTAACTACAAAATAATAACCTCCCTTTTTAAGTGTAAATTCAAGTTGAGGCAAGAAATGAGGATTAATTGCTACGTCATTTTTCTGGACATATTTTTTTATGAACTTGTGCAAATTCTTTAATTCGCCCATCTCAAAAATATGTTCAGGATGAATGGATGACTTATCGGCTATAAGATTTAAATACTGTACAAAATGGGTATTGGTAAGGATGGCATTTTTCTCAGGCGAGAAGAAGCCCACACCCTCATTGAGTACCAACAAATGCTTAATCAGTTTTTCCTTTTCCAGACTCAGTGCATTTTTTGTTTCCGCAAGTTTTTTATACATCTCTACTATTTGCTTACCTATAACGCCCAATTCATTTTCTGGAAACTGGTAATCATATTCTAGCGTTTTGTTTTGACGTAAGTGGACTGCAAAATCTTTCAATTTGGTAATACTCTCGCTCATTTTACTGGTAACGTACGACAGTATAAACCAAAGTATCACAAATACAAAGGCGATGAAAACCAGGAACAGTCGCTCTGCTTTTAAAAAATTCTTTATCTGAACATCGTACACCACGGCAACACGAATAAAATAGGCATCGTAATAATGAGCATAATAATAAAATACCTGTCCCGTTGTTGCGGAGTTGCGTATATTGGAGCCCGCACCAGTACTTGAATATTTGGCTTTTTGTATTTCCGGTCTTTCCAAGTGGTTTTCCATCTGCCCAAAGTCATCAACAAAGTTATCAAACATCACCTTGCCTTTGTTGTCAATCAAAGTAATCCGGGAATGGATGGTTGGTATTATTTGCAAAAGAGAGTCAATCAACTCGGTTTTGTTGCGGGCTATTAACTGGTTGCTAACAATAAAGTTATTAGTCAAATCTGTAACACCATTTAGGGTACTCTCAAGTTGAGCTATCCTAAATTGTTTTTCGCGTTCGTATTGAAATACGACAAACGCAGCGGTTAGGATAAAAAATATAGAAAAATAATAAAGAAATAATTTTCGCTTGTAATTGATATTAAACGACATAAAACACGTTTTTTAGTGTGTGATTTCAAAATAGTACCCCATACTCTGTCGGTTTTTCAGGTACTCTCCATATTCTTTCAATTTTTTGCGAAGCCTGGTGATATTTACGTCAACCGTTCGCTCCGTTACTATTACATCATGACTCCAAATTTTCACGAGGATTTCTTCGCGCGAAAAAATTTTGGTTTTGTTTTCCAATAATAACCTCAATATTTCAAATTCCTTATGCGTTAAATCTATTCGTTCGTTACGGATGAACAAATCCTTTTTTTCAAGATCCAACTTCAAATCGTGCATCTGAATTACCTTGGGTACTTGCTTTGTTTCAACCGTTTCGTTTCGTCGCAATACAACCTTAACTCTGGCCATCAGCTCCTTTAGCGAATAAGGTTTTTTGATATAATCCTCGGCTCCCAGGTTAAACCCGGTAAGCAAATCGTTTTCGGCTCCCTTGGCCGTCAGAAAAATAACCGGCACATTAATTTTCATTTCTTTACGTAAGGTGTCAATCAGCTTAAAGCCCGACATTTTACCCATCATCACATCCAGGAGTAGTAGGTCGAAACTACTCAAATCTAATTTTAGGGCATCCTCTGCCGAGTAGGCAATCTCGGTTTGGTATCCCTCGCTTTCGAGGTTAAACTGCAAAATTTCGCATAGGTCTTCTTCATCATCGACAATCAAGATCCGTTTGTTGTTTTGTATCATGTAAATTGGTATTTACACGAATATAGTTCAAATTTTATTCTTTATCTATATTTTGATGACGGATATCCCTTCCTTCTTGAGCAAAAATAGAAGCCTCGGCAATATGGCCGGCATGATCGGCTATTCGTTCTATCTTTGATATCACACTCTTAAAGTCGATAAGATGGAGTAAAGCCTGGCGTGCTTCATCGTGAAGTTTAGCCTTTTTTATACCTTTTTTCATCAACTTTTTATTCATGTCATCAATCACCTCATCATTTTTAATAGTCCAAATGGCAGAATCCCTATCGTGATTTATATACGACAGTAAGGCCTTTTGCACCATACCACTGCTTGAGGTTACCATGGTATAAATAACATCCGACAGTTCACCGTATAACTGGGTGTCCTCAATTTTACGTACAAAATAAACCACGTCTTTAACCAAATCACCTATTCGCTCCATGGTTATTACTATTCTATAACAAGCCATTAAACTACGCAGCTCCGAAGCTACTGGATGATAAAGTACGATAGTGCTAATAATTTTTTCACTTATTTTTACCTCATACTTGTTCAACTGCTTTTCTACCTCTTCAATATTTTTGATATTCTTGTCCAACAAAGGGTTTGCCCCGCTCTGAATCATGTTTTCCAATTCGTTCAACTGCCGTATCATCAAATCCGAATAATCTTTAAAACTATCCTGTATTTCTTTGATGGCCTTTTCTTTCTGTATCATATTTTGTTTTGTTAAATCTATAATCCCCTATCTGGTCAGGCCAGAATAGTATCAAGTATCAAGTATTAAGATAAAAGTATCAAGTATAAAAGCCTGTCCCGTTTGTTACAGGAGTTCTTTACCTACGTAGCAATATTTTACCAAAAACAACAAGAATCTTACTGTATTATATGCTAAAAAACGGCATACCTCAACCAAATTTACCGGTCAGGTACTCTTCTGTTTTTTTGTCGCGGGGATTGGTAAACATCATTTTTGTTTTGCCATACTCCACCAGATCGCCCAAATACATAAACATCGAATAATCCGAAATACGAGCCGCCTGCGACATATTATGGGTAACCAACACAATGGTATACTCCTTTTTGAGCTGCACCAAAAGGTCTTCCACCTTTGAAGTAGCGATAGGATCCAGTGCCGAGGTGGGCTCATCCAACAAAATCACATCCGGCTTAAAGGCAATGGCACGGGCAATGCACAATCGTTGTTGCTGGCCGCCCGACAAAAAAGTTCCCTTTTTACGCAACGAGTCCTTCACCTCATCCCATAATCCCACACTAATCAATGACTTCTCCACAATTGCATCCCGCTCATTTTTCTTCATCCGTATGCCATTTAGCTTATAACCAGCTACCACATTATCGTATATGCTCATGGTAGGAAACGGGTTGGGACGTTGAAATACCATTCCTATTTTTCGTCGTAAATGTATGGCTGACATTTTAGTTATATCCTCATCGTTGAGATAGATATTCCCCAGGGTTTTGATATCGGGATAAAGCTGATGCATCCGGTTTATAGCTCTCAACAGGGTGCTCTTACCACATCCCGACGGCCCCATAATTGCCGTTATTGCATTTTTTTTAATGGTAGCGCTCACATCCCGCACCGCATATTTATCCGTTTTACCATAGGCAACATGAAGGTGCTCCATTTTTAAAACTGGATTCTCTAATATGTCGATGTTTTTGTTTGTTAGATTATTTGTCATTATGGCTTATATTTTAGCTACCAATCGTTTCGATATAATGTTCATTGTTAATACAAAACCCATTAAAAATAATGATGAGCTCCATATCAGGTTTATCATGTTGGGGTCGTTATAAAAGTTCCATATCAACAGGGGCACGGCACTTGTGGGTGCGGTAATATCCCAGTTTATCATGGGGTTTCCTAAGGTGGTAAGCATAAGTGGCGCCGTTTCGCCCAATATTCTGGAAATGGCCAACAACACACCAGTGGCCAAACCACTAAAGCCGGATGGAATCAATACCCGGATGATGACCTTATAATAAGGAACACCCAAGGCCAAGGCCGCTTCTTTAAGAGTTCCTGGTATCATCTTCATGGTTTCCTCTGTGCTACGTATGATTAACGGAAGCATCATAACGGCCAGTGCCACGCTGCCCGCGAGGGCAGAATACCCCTGCACAACATTCTTCACTACCCACAGATAAGATATCAATCCCAGAACGATGGAGGGTACGCCCTGCAAAATATCCGACAAGCTGCGGATTAATCCAGCATAACGACTTTGTTGATTTTCATACAAAAATAACCCGATAAGAATACCTATTGGAATGGCAATTAAAGATGCCATCCCAACGATTAAAAAAGTACCCATAATGCCATTGACTATACCTCCCGGAATCACTTCGTTGTTGGCAACGGCGGTCATGGCCTCAAAGGTGCTTGGTGTTGTTTCAGTAAAAAAGGAAAAATTTATCTGGCCCACACCCTCCCATACCAATTTGCCTATAATAAGCACTATGGGCGATATGGTTATAACAGAAACAATAATTACACCTATCAAAAATACTTTGTCCTTTAAAGTACGATAGGCACTATTATCTTTCAACTTGTGCGCTTCCATTTTTACACTGTTTTTTTGTCCCATAACTTTTCCTGTTTATCGCGACATTCTTTTAATGACCATCTTACCCAGGGCATTTATTATTCCGGTGATGACGAACAACAGTAGGCCAATGGCGATTAGGGCACTCATCTTTAAACCGTCGGCTTCGCCAAACTGATTAGCGATAACACTGGCCATACTATTACCTGTACTAAAAAGACCGGTAGGTATAATATTGGTATTGCCAATAAGCATAGTTACGGCCATCGTCTCGCCTAATGCCCTGCCAAAAGCCAAGATAAAACTGGCCACGATACCCGAACGTGCGTTAGGTAACACTACATACATGATAACCTCATAACGTGTGGCTCCCAGCGAATAAGCCGCCTCTTTAAGTTCAACGGGCACCATAGCAATTATCTCACTACTTATTGACGTGGCATAAGGAATAATCATGATGGCAAGTATCAACCCTGCGGTAAATATGCCATAGCCCTGCGCATCTAAACCCAACGAAACAATAAAGGGACGTAGGGTGTAAAATCCCCACAAACCATACACAATAGAAGGCACGCCAGCCAGTAAATCGACCATTGAGCCAAGAATAGATGAGACATAGGTTTTTCTAAAATATTCGGCAACAAACAACGAAGTGGCAAAAGCCATGGGCAAACATATCAGCAAGGCCAGTACAGATGTGCTAATTGTTCCTGCAATAAACGGTAATGCTCCATAACTCTCCCTGCCTTCAGTGGGGTTCCAATCTGTTGATATAATAAAACGCCAACCAAACTTCTCAAAAACCGGCACAGCATCACCCACAAGTGAAAGCACCATGCCAGCCGATACCAGCAAAACTACCAAAGATGATATAAATAAAACGTACTTGGTTATCGTATCGCTCTTCATGTTATTTTTTTAAGTACACAGTGTCAAGTACACAGTATCAAGTACAAAGTTTCAAGTATCAAGATTTTAGATAAGAGATAAGAGATAAAAAGTATTAGGTCTCAAGATTTTTAGATATGGAGCGAAGCGATCCCGAAGTGTATTAAATTTTGAGCATCGGGATTTCATTTCATTCAACATCCCGCCACCTTACATGTATTTTGGGCGGGAAGAGATAAGAGACAAAAAGTAGTAAGTACTATTAATCTAATTACCTATCCACCTATCAATCTATTAACCTAATAATCTAATTACCTATCGACCTATAAACCTACTATTCTTAAAAACTTATTCTAAAATTGCTTCTCCCCCGTAATTTACTGAACGAAGAATGGCCTTGGCACGATCCACAGCTTTTTGAGGCAGCGGTGCATAGTTTACTTTTGGTGCCACGGCCTGAGCATCTGCACTAACAATCCAATCTAAAAAATTTAGTGTTGTCTGGGCTTGGGCTTTGCTTCTTCCATTGTAAGCTTGATCCTTGTACAAAATTAACCAGGTAAAACCACATATGGGATAAGCTCCCGGATCATCGGAATTGGTGAGCATCACGCGTGTATCATCCGGCAAAGCGCCTTGTGCAGAGGCACTGATGGACTCTATAGAAGGCTCTATATATTGGCCACTCTTGTTTTGCAGTAAAGCCACGGGTATTTTTTGTGCAAAAGCATATTCGCTGCCAATATAACCAATTGAACCCACCGTTGATTTAATAGTTCCGGCAACACCAGGATTTCCCTTTGCTCCCATCCCTGCGGGCCATTGCAACGCTTTGCCTGTTCCTACGTCCTTGGCCCATCGAGCGCTTATCTTGCTCATATAATCGCTAAAAATATGCGTAGTTCCGCTACCGTCCGAACGGTGCACTATGGTAATAGGCGAATCGGGCAGGTTGGCATCCTCATTATTGGCTTTGATGCGCGTGTCGTTCCACTTGGTGATGTCTCCCATAAAAATACCCTCCAACAACTCATCCGTAAGCTTTAGTCCGCTAACTTCTGGCAAATTGTAGGCAATTACTACCGCACCTAAACAGGTAGGTATATGCACTATTTCTGCAGGCATCTCGGCCATTTTATCATCGGAGAGAAAAGCATCCGTGGCACCAAAGTCCACTACTTTATCTTTCAAACTCTTGATACCCCCGCCAGAACCTATACCTCCATAGGTTACCTGCACTCCCTTTTGGACTATATAATCCTTTATAACCATATTGTAATAAGGCATAGGGAAGGTTGCTCCTGCTGCGGCCAAGCTCATCGTCTCTGAGCTATCATTTTCGCCGCTCTTCTTTTTTCCGTTTGAACAGGCTCCCATAAGGGCGCCTATCAGCAATAGTAAAAATAATTTTTTCATCATTTTAAAATTAGTATCAAGATATAAGTATCCAGTATCAAAACCAACTACTTAATCCAGAATGTTTATTTATTAGAATTTTATTTCACAATTTATATATGCATAATCCGAATTTAGGCCATCGCTTGACTCGGGAGAATAGTGACGGTAATTGGGTGTTATTTTCACCCCTTTTACAGGATTGAACTCAGCCCCCACCACAAATAAGTTTCCATCATCGGAGGCATTAAAACCACCATCGGAAGTAAGCTTATCGTAACGTGCGAACAACTTCGTTGAGTTTAAATTATAAGTACCAAACACTGAATAACCTTCCCAATCGCGACCCTCCATCATTTTATGGTTCGTCTGGTTGTTAAATTCAGCCCCAACTGAAAAGGCTTCATGGTCATATCCCGCAAAAACAGACATTGTATTCTTACGCTTATAGACGCCTTCTTCTTTGGTTGATGTTTCGTAATAAGCCCGTAAAATAAGCCCCGAAACAGGCTTTAATGTAACACCTGCTCCTACAGAAAAAATACTGTCACGCTCTACGTTTTTGTATCCCTCGCCGTTTACAATAATCAAATCGGCGCTAAACATCTTATTAAATTCATAAGTAGCACTCAGACCCAAATCTGCACTAGAACCAAAACTATATTCGTCTTGAAACGATTTTAACAAGTAACGGTAACCCCAAAATTTCTCCTGTGTTTTAAAAGCTGTGGTACCTATCAATCCAAAATTTACGGTCAAAGCCTCTTTTTCATAACTGAGTGAGGCATTTTTTACATAGGCGGCCATTTCGTGTTTACCGCCATCTTTGGGATTACCCACATCAAAGATTACGCTACCCGACCAATTTTCGCTAAAATTATGCTCGTACCCAAGATATGCCCTTGTAATCTCAAAGGCGTTAAACACCTCGCCGTCAGAAAAGGTGCTATGGTAATTCGAGAATATCTTAAAGGTTGGTGAACCATATGGCTTAAAAGCCTCTTTTTCTTGAGAAAAGGTATTCAAACCAAATAACAAGAGTGGTGCGATAATAAATAAGTTTTTAAATTTCATGTGTTTAAATTTTGTTTTTAAATTGCCCCATGGAACTCGCCAGCTTAGTCATTTCTCTTCGTGAGAAAGATTTCTTATGGCTCGTTTCATTTTATAAGTTTTTCTGTTTTAATTTCTTGATACAAACATATACCGTACATATTACAGCACTGTTAAGCACCTGTTACAATACGGTTACAATTTATAAAGACCGTTTGTCATTAGATAATAGATATTAGACATTAGATGTTAGATATTAGATGTTAGATAATAGATGTTAGATATTAGACTCATTTCCAAACGCCAGATTATCCAGGTATTAATAAAATTGCATGTGGTTACTTTATTTAGCACCATGTTGAGCCGATTAAAAAATAAAAAAAGTCTGTATTTTAATGCTTTTGCATTTTTCTTTTCTTTGCTAAAAAAATTCCATGACCGAAAAATACAAAATCGTTTCCATCAACAAAAGCGGGCAATTATTCGATGACCAAGGAAAACCCTTGACACCTCCCTCCCATTGGAGTTTCTTGCCAGCGGGCGATGCGGGTGTAACGCGTAAAGTGACAGCCAAAGGCGAATATTGGCGGGTAGAATTTAAAAAAGGACGCCGAACCATGTCGAAAGGCGTATGGGCACCAACGCAAATCATTGATGCTGCACAAAAAGAAATGACAGCAACCCGCAGTACAGATGCCTACCAAAAGAAAAAGGAATACAGTGCCAAATACCGCGAAAAGCAACAACAGGAATATGAAGTGGAGTTTTGCAACGAGGTGGAAACTTTCCTAAACTTTCATCCGAATTACGAATTTGTTGCCAAAGCAATGGCCATTTTAGTTACCCAACATGCTGTTCCTGTAGGTAGTGGCACCGTTGCCCGCACCGCCATGATACCCGTGCAGGAAAGAGCTGCCCGCGCTGTAATAGCCTGGATGCGCCATCAAACCACGGCCTACGACCACATGAAAATAGCCCGCATAAAAGGCGAAAGAAGAGAAGTGCGCAAAATGTTAGCGCAAGAATCGACACGAATACTAACTAACTATCGCCACGGTTTACCCATTCCATTTAATTGCCCGCTAAAAAAAACACTGAATAAAATCCTACAGCAATAAGTTGAAATACACTACTTGACAAAAATCATCATTCATTGCAACAATTTGTGACTATATTGTAAAGCATTAAAAAATATGTAAATCCAAAGCAATATGGCAATAGTAAAACCCTTTAAAGGTCTTCGTCCTCCGCAAAAAATAGCAGCAAATCTGGCTTGTTTACCTTATGATGTAATGAACCGCAAAGAAGCGGCACGTATGGCACAAGGAAAGCCTGAATCGCTGCTGCATGTTACACGTAGCGAAATAGATTGCTCCCAACAAACAGATATACACTCGCAGGAGGTATATGATAAATCGGTACAAAATTTTAAGCTGTTCCAAGAAAACGGTTGGCTGGTACAAGATCAGGAAGCCCATTATTATATCTATGCTCAAACCATGGATAAGCGCACCCAATATGGAATTGTAGGTGCTGCATCTATCGACGATTATTTGAATGGTATTATTAAAAAACATGAGCTCACACGAAGCGAGAAAGAAGAAGATAGGATGGTTCACGTACGTATTAATAACGCCAATATTGAGCCCGTTTTTTTTACCTATCCCAATGTAAAAGAGATAGACCAAATAGTTGAAAGCATTATTTCGGAGCAAAAGCCAGCATATGATTTCACCTCCAAAGATGGTTTTGGCCACCATTTTTGGGTAATTAAAGATGCAGATACCAACCGACGCATTGAGGAGCTTTTCGCCACCAAAGTACCAGCCACCTACGTTGCCGACGGACATCATAGAACAGCAGCCGCCGCCTTGGTAGGCAAAGAGAAACGCCAGCAAAATCCAAATCATAGCGGACAAGAAGATTACAATTTCTTCTTAGCCGTTCATTTTCCGGAGTCGCAACTTAAAATTATAGATTACAACCGGGTAGTAAAGGATTTAAATGGCCTGAGCAACGACGCCTTCATGTCAAAATTAACCCAGCGTTTCGAGGTGAGCCCTGCCAGCAAAGACATTATCAAGCCCAACGAATTG
The DNA here is from genome assembly GCA_024635585.1 of Saccharicrinis sp. Taxonomy (GTDB): domain Bacteria; phylum Bacteroidota; class Bacteroidia; order Bacteroidales; family Marinilabiliaceae; genus Saccharicrinis. The sequence goes on from JAGXIP010000156.1 coordinate 14,095, forward strand.
CACGAGTTTTCGATGTATTTAGATGGAAAGTGGCATAAACTTAACGCTAAACCCGGAACATATGACGACAAAGACCCCATTGGCGTATTGGATGTAACCATTTTATCCAACCTTGTTTTAAATGAGATATTGGGTATTACGGACTTACGAACTGATAACCGCATCGACTTTGTAGGCGGTATTCGCGGCTTGGATGAATTACAAAAAAGGGTGGACAGCGGCGAAATGAAAGTGGCTTTTGCCATGTATCCCGTTAGCATGCAACAGCTTATAAACATTGCCGATACAGGTAATATTATGCCTCCAAAAACAACGTGGTTCGAACCTAAATTACGATCGGGCTTGGTGATTCATAAGCTTTAGAAAAAGATATTGCCGTTGGTTTAATTAAAGAAAATGTGGCTACCCGCCTGCCGACGGGCAGGAAGCCAGCAGTTTCAAAAAATCCAACCGTTGGCTAAAGCCAACGGCAATTGAATAACAGTCCTAATTTTCATCCCCTGAGCATCGTACAGCAGAAGTCTTCATCTACCCTTGTAAACATATCCTCATTTATTGACAATAGTTACTTGCTGTGTTATTACCTTTTGAGTATTTCCTGAACAAATTTTCGGGATACTGATTTTTTATGATATTTTTGTATTTCGAAAACTACACGAACAGCAAAACATGTCCATTGCCAATAGCATACTTAAATTAAAAGAATTTCTACCCAAGGAAGTTACCCTTGTAGCGGTTTCTAAAACAAAGCCGAACAGCGATATTATGGAAGCGTACAACGCGGGGCAACGCGTGTTTGGCGAAAACAAGGTGCAGGAACTAACCCAAAAGTACGAGGAGTTACCCAAAGATATTGCATGGCATTTTATTGGCCATCTGCAAAGCAACAAGGTAAAATATATTGCCCCCTTTGTCAGTCTGCTGCATGGAGTCGATTCGCTCAAACTGTTAAAAACCATTGATAAGGAGGCCAGAAAAAATCATCGGGTCATACCTTGCCTGCTGCAATTTCATATTGCCCTGGAGAGTACCAAATTTGGTTTTTCGATGGATGAGATGGAAGATATAATGCGCGGAGGTAGTATCGCTGAATTAAAAAACGTGAACATTTGCGGTGTGATGGGAATGGCCACCTACACCGATGACCAAACACAAATAGCCAAAGAATTTGAGGAATTAAGTAATATTTTTAATCGGCTAAAAAACACCTATTTTAAAGAACAGGGTAATTTTAAGGAAATTTCCATAGGCATGTCAAACGACTATGCTATTGCCATCGAAAAAGGGAGCACGATGATACGGGTGGGAAGTTCCATATTTGGAGAACGTAATTATTAAGTAATAGTATCTTAACCTTAATATTCTGCCTTTTTTTGGCAGAATATTAGAGATAAGATACCCAAGCAAAATTTAAAATTCGTGCATTTTTCAGGTTAAATAAATTATATTTGCTACGTAAATAATAAACCTATGACAAACTTACATACCACCTATCTGGGGCTACAACTTGATAACCCAATTGTTGTGAGTAGCTCCGGCTTAACCAACAGCATTAATAAAATACAAAAGCTGGTTGACGCTGGTGCTGGTGCTGTTGTACTTAAATCTTTATTTGAGGAACAAATAAACCACGAAATTAACAACCATATTCAGGGTGGGCAGGGCTTAGATTATCCTGAAGCCATGGATTATATTGCCGGATACACCAAAAATCATTCGGTGGGCGAATATTTGCAACTCATAAGCGATGCCAAGGCAAGGTTTAAAATACCCATTATTGCCAGCATCAATTGTTTTTCGTCGCACGAATGGTTATCCTTTGCCAAACAAATAGAAAAAGCGGGTGCCGATGCCATCGAACTTAACGTTCATGTGGTTAATACCGATAAATATATGGAAGCCCTTGCCGTTGAGGAACTTTATTACACGGTGGCCGAAAATTTAAACAAAAACCTGAATATACCTTTTGCCATAAAGCTGGGCGACAATTTTGCCAATATTGTGGGTGTGGTAAATAAACTATATGCACAAGGCGCAAAAGGTGTTGTGCTTTTCAACCGCTTTTTTCAACCCGACATCGACATACATGAACTAAAGCTAGGCTCTTCCTCGGTTTTTAGTTCGCCTGCCGATATCCGTAAAACCTTGCGTTGGGTAGCCATCGTATCCGATAAAGTTAAAGATATGAATGTATCTGCCTCCACGGGCAACCACGATGGAGAGGCTGTTATCAAACAGTTATTAGCAGGAGCCACCACCGTTCAGGTTTGCTCGGCCATTTACCAGAAGGGGCCAGTAGTTATTACCGAAATGCTAAACGAACTATCCTATTGGATGGAAGAAAAGAAGTTTAAAGATATTGCTGCTTTTAGAGGATTAATGAGCTATCGTAAAATACAAGATCCGGTGATGTACGAAAGAGCTCAGTTTATGAAGTATTTTTCCAATTTGGAATAAAAACATCATCCTGTGTGCTTAAACGTTTTTGAAACATAGTGTTTTAAAAGTTTTTCGACATTTACGCAACAAATATTATCAAAACACATTACATTTAAATTATAATTGATATTTTTAGCCCAAATACAAAGACCCCAAAAAATCAGCACCATGAGAAAAAAATTACTTCAAGGTATTAAGATATTTTCGATTATATTTCTTGGCCAATGGATTTTGTCCTCCTGCCAATCATGCAGCAATACTAATTCATCCGGAGAGCAGGACGATGTAGTTGAGTCTGCCGAAAAGAAAGTCGATCCTAAACTGATGGAAGACTTTAATAAATCGAAGCTAATATTTTATTCCTTGCCTTCGCCTTTAGAAACTGCCATGCTTATAAAAAGATCGGGAGCACGTTTCAACGAGGAGATACTGAACCCTATAAGCAATGTTACCAACTACAATACCAACCTTAAGATGGCGCTTAACTTGGGTATTTACAGTGCCGATTTAAGCTACACCGGGCTTTTTGACCAAACGCAAAGCACCATTCAATATATGGGGTGCGCTAAAAAAATGGCTGAAGGCTTAAGTATTATCGATGCCATTGACGAAACTACGATTAGCAAGTTGCAAGACAACATGAACAACAAAGACATTGTGATGGAAATTATTTCCGAAACATTTATGTCGTCAAATGCCTATTTAAAAGAAAACGACAGACCTGCCATTTCTGTAATGGTGCTGGTTGGTGGATGGGTTGAAGGTTTATACCTGGCATCGGAACTTACCAATGGGTCGATGGAAAACAACAAACGATTGTTGGACAAAATTATATATCAAAAGCTATCCTTGATTACCATGCTCAACCTTATGGAGTCCTACTCTGAAAATGAGGACATACAATATCTACAAGGTAAAATGAATGAGCTAAAGAGTATTTTTGAGCAAGTAAAAATTGTGAATACATCAAAAGTGGAATCAGAAACGGATACAGAAAATAAAGTGACCACCATTAAGGCAGAATCTGAAACTTACATATCCAAAGAAGTGTTTGAAGCCCTCATTAAAAAGGTAGCGGAAATAAGAACCGAATTTATCTCGTAACCGTTAACCAAACACGCTATCAAAATAATGAAAAACAGAAAGAAAAACCTGTACCTGGTAATATGGATTTGCCTGATATGCCTGTTGCCGGTTAACAGTGGGGCACAATGTGTGAGCTTTGCCAAAAATGTGGCAAAAATAAAATTGGGTGAGTTTGTGCATGATGGTAATTACAATGCCACCATTTTAGGAACGGGTGAAACAGCAGAGTTATATAAAACATTTTTTGCGGGCGAAACCTATCGTGTTACTGTATCTAAAATCGAAACCCTGCCCAACATTCACTTTCGTTTAATGGACAATGATAACAATATCCTTTTTGACAACAAGAAACATGATTATGTGGACGTCTGGGATTTTACGGTAGAATCGACCCAAATGCTCGTATTAAAAATTAAAGTCCTCGAAGATCCTAACAACCAACAAAGCATCACAAAAGGCTGTGTTGCCGTACTCTTCGGAATTAAAAAATAGCCGGACACTAGTGACGTATAGATTAAAGTAAACTAAACAATACTGTAAAAACCTAAAGCCCGTGCATTTTGTACGGGCTTCTCTTTTATTCTATTTTTTCCATCAAAATTTTTACCACGTAATCCTCGGGCTTTATAATTTCGTTAAGCATGGGATATGGCTGTAACTCAAGCAAGGTAAATTTTATGTCCTCAACAGTAGTGTCTGTTTTAAATGTAGTATTGGTGTGCAAGGTAAAGGTAGAACGCCTCTTATCACTAAAAACCACATCGAACAATACACCAGCATCCCCCTCCCAAACACACCTTACATTTTTAGGACATCTGGAATCATTTAAAACCGTATCTACCTTTAAACTAAAGTCGTAATCTTCGTTATTATACACTTGCTGGTAGCGTATTTCAATGGGGTCATTCAAATTATCCTCACATGCGGCAAGCGGTAAACATAGTACCTAGATGCTCACGAGTATTTTCATGGATATGTACATAGCTGTTGTTATAATTTTTAGAGGTCAGCAGGTAAACACCTATATCAATTAAAATAAATATGCATCTACCTACCTCAATTAAATTCTTTATTCATAACAAAGATGCACATACCATCTGTTGGTTGCGTGGGGATGCATTTTTTCGATAAAACTACAATGGCATTCAAAACGGTGCTTTCTCAAAAAACGCGAACTCATATTCAAAATTTGGTGTGAATACATTTTTACCTATTTGCTCCTTTATTTCTTCCAATGTCCAAAACCTGCCCTCACTTGCTTCATCGGGATCTATTTTAAGTGGTTTGTCGCTCTCCGTTATAAAAGCAAATACCAGTTCTTTCTCCATGCTACTCTCCCACTTGTATTGTTTAAAAGGTTTCGCACTAAAGTCGTGCAATCCAATTTCTTCAGCAGCTTCGCGTTTTAAAGCCTGCTCAACAGATTCGTCTGCTGCCACATGACCTCCAACAGCAGTATCCCATTTCCCGGGTTGCACCAATCTATCTTCAGTCCGTTTTTGAAGAAAGAGACGCCCTTTTGAATCGAACACGTGCAAATGCACCACCGGATGCAAAATCATAGAGCCGCTATGAGCCACGCTGCGCGGCATTTTTCCCAACACTTTACCTGCTTCATCCAACATGGGCAGCCATTCTTCCTTAGCATATGCTGCTTGTTGCTTTCGCTTTTTATACAATTCAAAAACAAAATAAACACCAAAAAGCACATAAAAACCCGGCCCACTTATGCTCACCCAGGCTTCCTTACTCATCCACACTGCCGATATAAACACCAGGATAGTGTGAGCCGTGAAAATCCAAAACAGTGCTTTAATGCTTTGGAGCATTTGGTAATTTTGCCAAGGATTTATCTCCATCCCCTTGAGGTACCTACCGCTCATGGCCATCATCACATTGTGCTTTCCATAGGCCGAAACACCCAGCAGAACACATAAAATAGCACCAATAACGCCGGGTTTCAGTTTAAAAAACAAATCATTTTCGAGCAATAGCGAAACGCCTCCCAGAGCCACCAATAAACCCACATCGAACAATATAAACTTATCGGGTTTACGCTTTTGTAACAGGCTGTATCCTATTTCTATCAGTCCGAAACCTATGGCCACAATAAGCCCCACTTCTGTACCCCAAATGCTATCGGCTATCACAAATAAAATAAGTGGAGCCAAGCCGGGAAGTAATTTTTTAATCAGTTCTATGCTATTCATGGATGGATTTATTGAAGCCACAAAAATAATTAGCTTTGCTTACAATCTAATTGAATTCTTGTTTTAATATTGTTAAAATAATTTATACTTTAGCAAACCCTCTTTTAACATAAAGGATTATTGCACGACTACATGTAAAACGATAATATGCCTACTAAGCAGGAAAAATCAGAACAGAAATACGACAAAGGACAAATAGCTGGTGTAATATCATTTTTATCCTTTGTTTTACTATTCTTTGTTTTCAAGCTTCCCATATTTGTTTCCGCCATTGCAGGTGCGGCCATCTATTTTGCGTTTTCTACCATCATCGGCAATAAAAATTTACCTTTTGGAAAAACAAAAGACAGCCCCAACGACATACGGAAATCTGATTTACTTGACTTGGCCAGAAAAAAACTGGAAGAGATAGAAAACAGTGCGTTACGCGTAAATAAGATAGAAATTCAGCATAAAATAAGGCGTATTTGTGCCTTAGGCTATAAAATATTAGATGAGATTAAAACGCGTCCTAATTCCATTAAAATATCCAAACAGTTTTTAAACTATTACATTGATGCTACGGGCACCATCATCTCAAAATATGCTGGCTTACAAAGCAACAAAGCATATATACCGTCGGCAAACGCATCGCTGGATAAGGCCGAGGAAGTGTTGGACACCGTAGAGCTGGCATTTAAAAAACAATTGGAAAGGTTGTACGACAATGATGTAATGGATTTGGACATCGAACTAAACGTACTGGCTAAAACTATAAAATCGGAGGGCTTATAAATTATGGAAACACCTAATGCTAATCAAAACAATGTACCCCAGGTTATTGATTTAAATCGACTGACACCGCAGGTAAAAGAACAAGCTCAACAGCTGGCTGTAAACGTTGATATCCAGGATTCGCAATCCATACTTCAATATGGCGTGCAGGCACAAAGCAATATATCTGCTTTTTCCGATACCATACTCACACAAGTAAAAACCAAGGATGCAGGATACATCGGCGAAAGTCTGATTAATTTGGGACAAAGCGTAAGGGCTTTAAAAGTAGATAAAATTGGTTCTGACAACTTTTTATCCAAGCTGCCTCTGCTTGGTAGTTTTGTGAACTCCGTAAAACGTTTTATTAACCGCTACGAGAAAGTAAGTACACAAATTGAGCGTATCGTGGATGAGCTGGATAAAGCCAAAATGCAGTTGCTCAAAGATATTACCATGCTCGACACCCTGTACCAAAAAAACCATGAATATATGGCCGAACTGGATTTGTATATCGCGGCAGGACAAATAAAACTTAACCGGGTTTATGCAGAAGAACTTCCGGCAATAGAGCAAGCCGTAGCAGCCAGTAATGATCCGTCAGATGCCCAAAAACTCCACGACTACAAACAGATGGTTCATCGTTTCGAGAAGAAACTACACGATTTAAAACTAAGCCGCACCATCTCTATCCAAACTGCACCGCAAATACGTTTAATTCAAAATAATGATCAGTTACTGGTGGAGAAAATACAGAGCAGCATACTGAACACCATACCGTTATGGAAAAACCAAGTGGTAATTGCAATTAGTATTTTTAGGCAAAACAAAGCCCTGGCCTTACAAAAACAGATTACAAAAACTACCAACGACCTGCTGACCAAAAACTCTGAAATGCTCAAAACAGGCTCCATTGAAACAGCCAAAGAAAATGAAAGAGGCATTGTGGAGATAGAGACCTTGAAAAAAGTAAACAACGACCTAATTACCACCATTGAAGAAACCTTGGCCATACAAAAAGAAGGCAAAATAAAACGTGCCGAAGCAGAAGTGGAACTGGTTAAGCTGGAGCATGAACTAAAAAGTAAACTTAACGAGGTTAAGAACGCTTAACTTTGGCTATATGCAGGGAGAGAATCAAGTATCAAGACAGAAGTATCAAGTATCAAGACAGAAGTATCAAGTATCAAGTATCAAGACATAAGAATAAAGGCTCTGCATGCTTTATAGTGGATAATGCTTAGGAAGGCTTATATAAAAAACAATAACCCAATAATACCCAAATCAAATGGACCGACTTCTTTACCTTTACATTGCCACTGGCGTATTTGGCATAGGCGTTATCATAGTGGACTTTTTTACCAATGCCATATCCTCTTTTCAAACTGATGGTGGCGATGGAGATGACCTCAGTGCCGACGATGGTGATGGTGATGCCGAAGGAGATGATGGCGATGATAGTGACGATGGTGATGATTCCCATCATAATCACGACACCCGCATCTCCGACGTTCTTCATCACGGTGATGGCTCGTATATGGTTGATTACAAAAAGCATAAATCGAGTATGGTACTTGAGTTTATCGGCTGGCTGCGTACCTTGGTGTATTTTGCTGCGGGCTTCGGAATTATCGGAACTTTTGCCATCCTTACCGGCGAAAGTCGTATATCCAGCCTTTTATGGAGCATCCCCGTGGGATTAATTACCGTGCTTATTTTCAAAGCTTTCAAACATATCCAGAACAAAAAGCTCGACTCAAGTTTTACCGAACGTGAACTGCTGAATTTAACAGGCGAAGCACTCCTGCCTATCGAGGGTGCTTCCATGGGCAAAGTGCGCATTTCCTTTGGCTCCGTGACCCTTGAACGTTATGCCAAGCTGGCCTCTACGGATTCGCCCGTGCAAAAGGGCGATAAAGTGGTCATCTGTAATGTGGATAACGATGTGGTTTACATCCAAAAACAATAGGAATAGGCAATTTAGTACAAAGTATCAGGAATCAAGTATCAAGAATTTAGATTTTTAGATAAGAGATAAAAAGTATCAAGACAGAAGTATCAAGTATCAAGATTTTTAGATATGGAGCGAAGCGATCCCGAAGTGATATAAATTATGAGTATCGGGATTTCATTTCATTCAACATCCCGCCACCTTAAATGTATTTTGGGCGGGAAGAGATAAAAAGTATCGAGAGTTGAAACCCCTGTCTACTGACAGGCAGTCTTTCAAGGCATTTGGAACAGCCACGAAGTGGTTGACTTTGAATAACCACGGGTAAAACCCGTGGTATATTACAACTTTACATAGAGCCCTGAAAAGGGTTCAACTTAGAATTGACGTTATCGTTTACCCAACATCATTTATTATTATACATTCATTTTTATTCATTCATTACTAAACAAAAACCTTATGGAAGAAATTTTTAGTGCGGCCTCAGGGGGTCTCTTTGAAGGAATTCTGGCAGTTGTCTGTTTTTTCATTCTGCTGGCAGTCCTCAAAGCTTTTATAAAAGTAGCACCGCCCGATAAGCTATTGGTTATCACCGGACGAAAAAGGAAAGAAAACGGCAAGATATTTGGATTTAGCGTTGAACGCGGCAGAAGCAGCGTTATACCTTATTTTCAGAGTGCCCAATACCTGGATCTTAGGGTGCTCCCTATCAATGTGCAGGTTGACGGCGTTAACTCGGCCAACGGTATTACGGTGGGTGCCGATGCCACAGCTTGTGTTTGCATCGACGACGACAACCCTGCCATGCTATACTCGGCCGTAGAAAGACTAATGGGCAAGGATATCGACGAGCTTCAGGAACAAGTCAGGCAAACCCTTATTGGAAACTTCCGTGGTGCTTTAAATAAAGCCACTCCTTTGGAGGCCATTGGTATGCAAGATAGTTACCAAAGCGATGATTCATCTGATGATCAAGCCACCGCAGCCGAAGGAGACAGGGCTCAATTCCGCAATGCACTTTTGGTGGATATAAACAGCGATTTGGCCAGCTTCGGTATGAAAGTGGTTTCCGTATCGCTGCAAAAAATATGGGACAGCTCAAATTACATCGGTAACCTTGCCCAAAAAACTTTGGCCGAAAAACGTCAGGATGTAGAAATTGAGGAGGCCAGATTACGTGCCATCGCCGAAAAATCGGAATCGGATGCCAAGCGCCGGGTGGAACTGGCCAAAGCCAAAGCCGATGAGCAGATTATCACTTCAAGAGAAAAACTTGAAATGTATAAACGCGAAAGTGAAGCTACTATTAACCAGGCACAGTTTGAAGCCCAAAATAATATTGAAGCAGCCCATAACAAAGGACTGAAGCGCATAGAAGAGTTAAATACTGAACTCAACAAACTGAAAAACGAAACCGATATCATCATCAAAGAAACTGCCCACAACAAAGCAGCCGACATTTTAAGTCAGGGTGATAAGGAATCGGTAAAGATTATAGAAAGCGCAAAAAACCGCATTTTAAGTAAAAAAATGGAGGTTATTTCCCAAGCCAAGGAAATAGGTTGTTCGGTACTGTTCCTGCAACAACAACTCCCCCACCTGTACGATGCCTTTAAAAAACATTCTTCCGAAATATCGGTAGATTCTTTTGTTCTGATGGATAAAGACAAAGGATTCAGCAACGCCGTTAACAGAGGCCCCGAATCGTTTGTAGGGTTCCTGGGCGAATTTGAAAAAGTAACAGGCATTGCCGTTAAAGATTTTTTTGCAACTAAAAAACAGGAGGTTTCGAAATGATAGTATTTGTAAGCGTATTTTTAGGATTAATAATAGTTACCCTCTTGGTGCAGGTCATCTCCAACATGCGTATCGTGGGAGGTAACGAGCTGGGCATTGTATCGGGTGTTTCGGGTCCCAAAGGATTCCAGATGATAAGTGGTGGCCGGATTTTTACCATCCCCTTGTTGCACCGTTTTGCCAAAATGGATCTAACACCCCACACCATTGAGGTGGTAGTTGATTCGGCTATTGCCGAGGGTGTGGTGCCGCTTAATGTAAAAGCCACCGTAAGTTTTGCCATTGCCTCCAACCAGGCCGGACGCAGCCTTGCAGCCATCCGTATCCTGCACATGGTAACCCGGGAAGATGAATTGAAACAGCTGGCCAGCAACATCATCGAAGGTCACCTGCGGGATTCCATTGCCACTATGACGCCTATCCAGGTGATGCAGGACAAGGACACCTTGGTAGCCAAAATGATTAACGTGTGTAAAATGGATTTGGAGAACATCGGTCTGGAAATTACCACCATGAACATTGCCGATGTAGACGACCACCGCTTAAAAGGTGTGGAAGAGCCTGATTTGTATATCGCACTGCTTAAACGTGTACAAACGGTTAACGCCGAAACAAAAGCGCGCAAAGCTATTGCCGAATCCAGAGCCAACGCCGTGGAACAGGAAGAAGCCCGTAAGGCCGAAGTAGGCGTGCGCAACATCGATAACGAATACGAACAGTTGGTGGCCGAAACCAAAGTGCGCATCATGAAGGAAAAGCAGTTGGAAAAAGTAGGCATCGAAAAAGTATTTCAAGACATGAAAGCACAAGAAGCCGTGCGCCTGTCGGAAATAGAAGCAGAGCGCCAAAAGTTAGGAATGCTTCAGCACAAGTACGAAGCCGAAATAGTGACTCCTGCCCTGGCTCAAAAAGAACGCATGATATTGCAAGCCAAGCAACAGACCTTCTCCTTCCTGGGTAAAGCCGAAGGGGAAATTGAAGAGCTGAAAGAGACCATCGAGATTGTTCAGAAAAACCCTGAATCGGGTAACACCATCTATATGATTGAGAACTTTGAAAGTCTGATCCGTCCGTTTGCCGAGACATTGAATTATTTCCCGGCCAAAAACATTTCGGTCATTACAGGCATCGAAGGTAAGCATGATCCCATCTCGGCAATACACCCCAGTGCCATCGAAGAGATGAAAAACAATTTAATAAATATGGCTACGGCCGGAGCTGTAAGTCAAAACAGACCTACCAATCCACCGTCTGACGGAATAAACTAAGCATATTGATATCTGTTTTTAGCAAACACCAGAGCCGTTCAAAATTTATATTTGAACGGCTCTTTGTTTTTGTTTTCAATAAAAAGCGTCCTAAACGATTTGATAATTCAGGTTTATGACATTAAGAAACAGAGTATTGTGACGTGTTTTTATAATTTAGGATTATTTATTTACTTGACCTCTTTTTTAAATAGATTTTGTTTTGACTTGAAGCATTAGTAAGACCGAGAAGCTGAGAACTTGTTCGA
>JAGXIP010000157.1 GCA_024635585.1 Saccharicrinis sp.
CCTTTATTTTATTCAATGAGCATGCTACAATAGACCGTTAGATTTTAGATAGTAGACGTTAGACTTATTTACAAACGCCATATTATAAGCGTGTTAGAGAAAATCACACAACGAAGTAAACAATCTAATATTCAAACAGTTACAAAAAAAACAACGAAGTGTTGTGCTAAAGGCCCTTAAGATATATAGGAGATAAACGTAGAGAATAGCTTAGCAGCTGGCCCCCTAAAGAATGATACTGATTATTTAAATTTAAGTTCTATATATACAGGAAAATGGTCGGATGGGTATTTAAGATTTTTTGAGTCGGTTAAAACGGCATGTTTGAGCACCTCAATTTTTGATTTTTGCGAGATAAAAATATAATCAATTCTAACTTTTGGCACTTCCGTAAATTTAAAACCATTGAAGGTTTCGCTAGGCCCAAATGTACCATTTATACTTACATCGTGCGTATCTGTCATTTTGGTTTTCAAGTTCACTATTAAGTCACTTTCCGGTGTAGAGTTAAAATCGCCCATCAATATAACCGGATATCCTTTTTCATTTAGGATGTCGATATACTTCAATATCAAATCAATACCCTTGCTCCTAGCCTGCTGACCCACATGGTCGAGATGCGTATTGAAAACCCAAAAATGCTTCCTCGACTTTTTATCCTTAAAAAGACCATACGTACAAACCCTCCTACAGGCCGCATCCCAGCCCATCGAAACCGTATCGGGCGTATCAGAAAGCCAAAAAGTATTATTTGATATCAGTTCAAATTTTTCCTTGTTGTAAAATATCCCTGAGTATTCCCCCTTATCACCACCATCGCGTCCTTCACCAATAAGCTTGTATTCCGGTAACTGCTCACTCATATAACTTATCTGATGAGGGAGTCCTTCTTGTGTACCCATGATATCGGGCTCGTAAAATTGTATTTGCCCCACTAAAAATTCCTTACGGTTGGGCCAAGCATTTTCGACGTCAGACGCTACATCTAACCTAATGTTATAAGTCATGAGGGATACGTGTTGTCCTTGTGCCGAAAAAATAAAGAAAAGGCTAATAAAAATAAAGATGTTCTTCATGGGTAGAAAATTAAATGAGCGATTGGAATATTAGAGAACAAAGATAAGAGATTTAGAGCGAACCAGCCTTGATATTAATTGAATTTTGAGATCGGGATTTATTCCAAAATGTACCAACTTGTTCCAAAGCCTTTTTTTTCATAACAAAACTCATGTTTTCTTACGCAACCTTCTTGCAAATTTATACATCATCCTTTTTTCTTTTCCTAAACAAATCCTTATTAAATACTATTCGTTTTCCCATTTTAAGATATCCTGTATATACCAATTTAACTATACCTCTACTTATCAGCTTCCGAGCGTACCAAGCTATGGTGCCAATAAATGCAGATAGGGCTACGGCAATATACTGGTCTGTATCGGCCCATGTTAAACTTATCCATGAAAACGCGAACAGTCCCGTGGAGGCCAGCATTTCTAAAATTCGCAATTGCCTTTTTATTTGTCCGAGAAATACATCCAGTTTTTTGAAGTGCTCCTTATATACCTCCTCATTCCCGGCAAGTTTATTTTCATCGGAATACACCAAGATATCCCCATCTAAATAAAAGATGGTTAAAAGAGCAGGATTTTCTCCATCAGGTGTTTGTAACTGATACCTCCCTTTACGAACGAGCGTGAGGATAGATTTACTTAAAATCATAGCATTAAAGCAAAAGACCGTTAGATTTTAGATAATAGACATTAGACTTATTTACAAACACCATACTATCAACGTTATAGCAAAAAACACAGAACTAAGCAAAGATTCTAGCATTCAGATAGTTACGAAAATATAACGAAGTGATATTAAAGTGGATCAGCGTTTAAACACAATATGTACAACATGAATTAAGACTTAGACTTAAATATGTCGCCCACAATTTTTACGGCGGTGTTTATCAGGCTGTTCCAGTAGTCGATGGATAATTTAGTGTGCTTATCGTGAATGTCCACGATGAGCTGGTGCGGCTTGTTGGCAAAATCCTCCTCAATACGCGAAACGATGTCGCCACCGATGCCTATCCTTGTTTGCATCACAATTTTTTCGATGCCCAGATCATAAGATCGTTTTAATTTGGTAAGTTCTTTAGGATCCACCGGTCCTTTTAAAGTAAACGTATCATAGGTGCTTAGCAAAACTGTAAAAACCGATATTTTGGGATCCCCTTTTATTTTATATTCTTCCCGGAGGCCAAGCGACTCAATAAATTGACAGAACGAAATCATGCGCAAAAAAACCATATAATCGGTATCTTCCATCCAAATATTATGGTCGTCCATGTAGGTCTGTAAACTTTTCAGTTGCAACAGCAAATCACTAAACCTTAGGCACTCGGCAACTTTAAAAGAAAAATCAAAATCATTGTCAACAATAATGTTTTTTAACTTACATACGTATCTCGCATGAAGCCTAAAGAGCAGTTCTTCAATTCTATCCGGAGGATTGGCAGCCGTCATTCCTTTTTTTATGATGGTGTCAATTTGAAGATGAGTCAAATCCTCCAATATGGAAACGATGGCATTTTTTTTATTTGAGTTGGCAGCCATCAATTAACCAATTTTGTCTTTGAGGTCGAAAAGCACATCGACAATAGTCTTTAACGTTTGGATATTTTTTTCGATTATTTCGCTTCCTCGTGCTTCGCGCGATTGGTGAAACTGCACCAGTTCGGGGTATTTTTGATAAAACTCCTCCGACAAATCTGTCTTTATATCACCCTCTATTAAATCGATGTTACTTATCATCCCTTTAACCTCAGCATTGGGTTTAAAGGTTACGGTTGTACCATCATCGTTGGTAACCATGCTGCCCATCAAAGTTTGAATTTTTAGGGTGGTCAAATCGTCAATCTTGTCTGCGATACTTTTGATAATTTGCTCTGCTTTAGCCATAATATTAAAATTTAAGTTGTGATGATTTCTAATTTTTTATATTGTTCTGAGACTGTCTTGAAACTGTTTACTATGCTAAACAATGCCAACGGCCAGCTGATAACACTAATGGATCGGGTTAAAGTTTTAATAACAAGCCCTGTAACAGCCAATGAAAAACCCAAGGCAGTCCATTTATAATTCACTTCTTTTGTGTGCTCCTTTATCATGTCGTCATCGGCCTCGATGGCTATAGTTGACACATCGCCATCGAGGCGGCAAAGGGTTGTTATAAAACTGAAACGGTTGCCGGTAAATATCACTTTACGTCCTAATAAGAAACGAATACCATCTATAAAAGCCACCAATCCTGTTTTTAGCTTGTCGAAAAAACTGGCAAAAACCTTCTTTAAAAAGCCCCAAACCCTGCTTGTTTTATTTACCACCCATTTGAATATTTTTTTAGCGAACCGAAATGCTTTTTTTAATAACTTTTTGATGCCATAATAAATACGTCGAATTATTCCATTTTTTTGCGAAATGGAAGCTTGTTGCGACTTTATGCCAGCACCCAGTTTTTGCAGATTATCATGAAACATCTGTTGCTGTTCGGGTGATGCATTTTTCACATCCGATGTCAACGAATCCCATATCTGCATTTCGCCTACTTCGTTTCCTTCTATGGCATATTCGCTCAAAAAAAACAAAGCGTTAAACATAAAATAGCCCTTACCCAAATATGTGAGCACCCGGTGCAGCTTCACATCCTTCCTGTCAGCCTCATTATGGGCTTCTATCGATTCAACAATACTGTTCAAACTAATATCGCTCAGATCCGAATCAAGTATACCATCGTAAAAACCCTCTTGCCATTGGTGTACTTGTATCAGTCGCACCAAAAATTGATTAAAGCTGTTGCTAGTCTCCTTTCTCAAAAAACCATAGTCGATTTTATCCTCGTTATTTTTAAAAACATTGCGTTGCAAAAATGTGAGGCACTCGCTCTCTTCACCAAAATCATTTTCTAGTTGTGCCCCAAACCTTCGCCTTCTGTCCAATTTTTTTTTGAGGTAATCCGAAACATGGGCTGAATTAAAGGTCAGGATAAAACTCTCTTTTGGATGTTGCTTGAGCAAGTGACTGGTAAAACCTTCCACATCGGCCAAATGGTTGAGAGCCTCCAGAGCCGTACATTTGCCAAACCCGGCTAATTCCGAAATAGCCAACATGGTAGCCGGCCCAAAGGGTACGTCCACTGGATGAACCCACAAACCAAATATATCCAAACGATAATGAACAACCCGGCTTATCAGGTTGGTTTGTCCGTTCGGGGGGAAGCTTTGGAAAGTTATGCCTTCATCGATATCGGTAAGACGGCGCAAAAAATGTTTTAAATAAGCTTCTCTACCCAGTTTTCTTTCTCCAATAATTTCGCTTAAAGCAAATAACTCCGAATTAATCAGGTCATATTCAAACTTCTCTATGGCTTCAAGCTCCCGCGTGTTGTCGAAAGCATTGGCCATGAAGATCTGCATATACCCTAATTCGATCAGGTGTTGCGAAATCTCGCTGTCGTTATCCGCAAATAGCTCCAGTTCCTTTTCGCATTGCTCTAATATAAACTCTTCGGAGCTAAGCATTGTGTAATATTTTAATAATTCAACCCTGCACTACGTACAGAGCCCGTCCCTCATTTACGGGAGCTATTCTTATTGAATTCGTCAGAGCCTGCTCCGCACTTGCGGAGATTCATAAAAACCACGGATGTGGTTGAATTTGAATAGCCCCGAATGGAATTCGGGGTTTTTATATTATGCACATGAGAACCCCGAATGAGGTTCAATATTTAATTGTGGCTGCCCTGCCCTATCCCCTAAATTAAAGGGTATTAACTCTATTTGGGGTGTTCAAGTTCTCCCTTTAGAGCGTGTCCCGAACTTGTTTTGGTGAGAGTTACCTGTCTGCCACAGGCTGGGAAGGTTTTAAAAAAGAAATGTTGCCTTTTCTTATAGCCTTTACTTAACCAGATCCATCACCAATTTAATAACCGATTCTCTTGCTTCCTTGGATGAACTGAGCATGTCTTTATGAAGCTTTAACAACTCTTCATCGGCGGCGGAGAGATCCGATTTCACTATTGTTGAAACGTCGGAATCAATTTTAACATTGGTATAGGCCACCAACTGAAGACTCGACTGATTTTGCACGGTCAAGGATTTAAGTACATTTTCGATCCTCACCTTGCCCACGTCGTTTTTTACTACGTCGGATATTTTGTATTCAAAGCTGCCTGTAAAGGTGGTTACCTCCAAGGAAGCAGCATCCTCGATAACATCGCCTATTTTTTTTAGCAAATTTACAAAGCCACCTTTGAGCTTTTCCTTGCCTTCGTTATTTGTTTGTGTAGCCATCATTTATAAGTATTAGCTCAATAAATAGATTGAAATTTCTTTTTGGTGTTCTCATCATACACGCCATTTTTATCCTTCATATTTTCGGCGGTTTGAAAGGCCGACAAATTCTCCTTAGTTCTGAGTCCGAAAATACCATCAACGGCTCCACAATCGTAGCCTAAGTCGATTAATATAACTTGTAATTTCATCACCTCGTTACCACGGCTGCCGAGTGTGAGCATTGGTTCTGGCACCTCCAATCCTTTGCTTGCCGTTAAGCGTTTAAAGGCCAAAATCTGCGAAGCGTCGTAAGCCTGGATCGAAACACTGTTCTTTTGATTCCCTCCCAAAACAAATATTTGATTGCGATCCTTGGTGAAGCCCAAAAAGATGCCTACATGACCTTTCCATGAACTGGGGCTTTCGCGCCATAAAACAACAATATCGCCAGCATAAGGATTGGTGATTGTTTTACCTACATACAACCAGCTCCGCGCGTTCATCTTTTGCGTGCGCTGCAATCCGGCTTGCTCGCAGCACCAGTTAATAAAAATACTGCACCACGCTGTTTCATCGTCATTTACCTCAGTAAATCCCGATTCGTGGGCATATTTAACAATGACGGGATTGTGTTCTTCTCCGGTCAACTCCTGGACGCCTATTTGCCCAGCTGCAATTTTTAATATGTTTTGCATGGGAAAGATATTTGATGATTTAAGTGCTGATTGCTTACAAGTTCCTGAAAAAAATATTAAAAAGCAATAATTTTTAGACTTTAGCTAATAGCTAGTAGCCATTAGCCAAATATTTGCTAAAGCCTTATTCCTAAATTACTCACAGGGTGACATGGACAGCATTTAGAAAGTCACCCAGTGAGGTTATGGCTACCAACTGCCATGAGCTATTCGCCATTTGGAACAAAGCGACATCCCGCCACTTAAAATTTAATGTTGGCGGGGAGCTATCAACCAAATCACCACGCCTTCGGCCATTGGTCGGCGCTCAATTCTATCTCTTTAAACTTGAACTTAAAATCCTCTTTCAGCTTTTTTAGTATTGGCTGGTATATTTCAGGGTAAATGGGACGGATAAAACCCTTTTGAGGAATCTCATCGTTGAGCAATAACTCTGCTGCCAAAGCTGCGGGATACGAAACGGAGTCAGCAATAGCTGTTCTTTGAAAATCTTTACCCATTCGTTTCAACACGCCGTTTATCATTTTTTTCTGTCCATCGGGCAAGGAAAATAAGAGCTGATGATTTATTACCACCAAATCCTTATCGCAGGGCAGCATTTTAATCCGGCTCAGCATTTTGTTGGTTAACACCGTAAGTGGGTTATTAACTTGGGTTGTAAAGTAATCGCGCGAAAACAAACCTATCCATTCCATGGCCATAATTGCTTTTGAATGTGTTTTTAAATTCAACTTTTCAATAAAGCCATCCCTTAAATCACTTACATTCTCCAGTTTGCATAGGTACGATGTAAGACCCGCATAGGTATCAATATGCTTGGGGAACGGTTCTTCGGACAAGTAGCCTGCTTCAATCAAAGTATCTATCACCTCGCACCACCCTTTGAACCTCAATATTCCCCTAAAGAATGTTTCAACTTCAGGTATTTGGTATAAATTGATATACTTAAGCGAATTACGATTTGCATGAGCTTGCAATTTACCCATACCCCTTATTTTTACTGCAAACGTATCTTTCATCAATTGGGATGGGGCAAGCACAACCGCTTTCTTGTTTTTTAAATAAGTGGCCTCTGAAGAGCTGGCTCTCATCACTTCTATTGGTGTCCACGAAAATTTATAGCGAAAAGGATTGTCCAGCGCTTCGCGCGAGGGTAACACCCCACATACCGAAATAAATTTTTCGACTTTACCTCCCCTCTCCTTAACAGCCGCAATCATTTCCGATGCCCACATATGATCTATTCCGGGTGCCAATCCCATTTCGTTAAGGATGGTTATATTGCTTTTAAGGGCTTCACCTTGCATATCCTCCATGCCTGGCTGCTCATAAGAGGTGGTTACCAAATTACGCTTTTGCTTAATGCAGGCTTTGCACACTATATGGTGCAATGTATAAGGCAGCAGACTTACCACCACATGGTTATTATATACCAGTGTATTGAGCTTAGCCTCATCATCCGAGTGCCATTCTACAGCCTCCCCAAGTGGATCATTATCCAAAACCATCTCTGCCTGGAACAAAAACTCGGAGGCCACAGTTACCTGATACTTTTTGTGAAGGAAGTATTTTACAAGGGGCGCAGATACTTTACCGGCTCCCAAAATCAATATTTTAGCTATTGGGTTCATCATGGGTTAAGGTACTGTTAATTATTGTTAATATCAACGATAATGATTCGCCTTTGCCATATCCTTATCTTTACGGATTATTAATTTTATATTTGCACAACAAATTATTTTTCTCTAACCCGGCAATTAGAAATTTGCAAAAAATAAACCATAATACAGTGGCAAATAAAGAAGTGAAAAAACCGGTGGAAACGCCGTTGATGAAGCAATATTATGCTATCAAGCAAAAACATCCCGATGCAATTTTGCTTTTTAGGGTGGGCGACTTTTACGAGACCTTTTCGGACGATGCCATAAAAACTGCCGAAATATTGGGTATCACACTAACCCGAAGAGCCAATGGTGCCGCCACGTATGTTGAGCTAGCCGGCTTCCCTCATCATGCACTGGATACTTATTTGCCCAAACTGGTACGCGCCGGACAGAGGGTTGCGGTATGCGACCAACTTGAAGATCCTAAACTTACCAAAACCATTGTGAAGCGAGGGGTTACTGAACTGGTTACACCCGGGGTAGCCATAAGTGATAACATACTGGAGCATAGAGAGAATAACTTTTTGGCAGCGGTACATATGGATAAAAATGGAGCCGGGGTGTCTTTTTTAGATATTTCGACCGGTGAGTTTTTGGCAGCAGAAGGACGTTTTGAATATATTGACAAACTTTTGAATGGCTTTAAACCCAAAGAAGTGCTGTTCGAAAAAAGTAAGCGCAGCCAGTTTATCGAGAATTTTGGAGACAAGTTTTATTCCTATGGCTTAGAAGACTGGGTTTTTTCAGAAGAATCGGCCCATAACAGACTGTTAAAACATTTCGAAACAAAGTCGTTAAAAGGCTATGGTGTCCACAACTTAAAATACGGCATAGTAGCTGCTGGTGCGGTGATGCATTATCTGGACCTCACCCAACACAATAGGGTTCAGCACATTAGTGGTCTATCGCGAATTGAGGAAGATAAATACGTGTGGTTGGATAAATTTACCATTCGTAACCTCGAGCTGTTTGGCACGGTGAACGAAGGCGGCAATTCATTGGTTTCGGTAATTGACCGCACCATATCGCCCATGGGAAGCCGCTTGTTAAAGCGCTGGCTGGCCTTGCCCTTGAAAGAAGTAAAACTAATAGAAGACAGGTTGGAAGCCGTAGAATGCTTCTTTAAGCATCCTGAACTCAAAGAAAACCTTGAAGATTACCTTAGACCGGTGGGCGATTTGGAGCGATTGGTTTCGAAAGTGGCCGTCGGAAGAATTTCGCCCCGTGAGGTGGTACAAATAAAGGTAGCCCTAAAAGCCATTCAACCCATGAAAAGGGAATGCGAGGAAAGCGAAAATCAAACGCTAACGGGCATTGGCGAACAACTCAACCCCTGCCTTTCCATAGCCCAACGCATCGAAAACGAAATAGCCACCGATCCGCCAGCCCAAATAAACAAAGGAGGGGTTATTGGCAAAGGCATTAATCATGAGCTGGATGAATTGCGAAGCATTGCATTTTCGGGTAAAGATTATTTGGACAACATGGTACAGCGCGAAATAAAACGTACCGGCATCCCCTCTCTAAAGGTAAGTTTCAACAATGTTTTTGGCTATTTTCTGGAAGTAAGAAACACGCACAAAGAC
>JAGXIP010000158.1 GCA_024635585.1 Saccharicrinis sp.
CACTCAAAAGAAAGTGAAATATACTCTTCATATTGGTTATATAACTTCTAAATATCCTCAAAAGGATGAAAAAGCACTCAAAAGCTATCTGATTATAGTTGTAGACAGTGCTTTGAGTCTGTTTTTGCCAGCTTTAGCATATGTTTTATCATCCTTTATTTATAGCATTTCAAACTCTTCCTGACTAATACAGAAGTGTTCCAGGATAATTTCCAATTCCTTATGCGTGTAATAATGGGCTCGTTTATTTCGTGACAGCAAATTGAGCTTATTATTCAATTCTGGCGACAACTTAATTTCTTTACGCATTAACTGCATGGCAGCATTAATATTTGAGCTTTGCGGAAAGAGTTTATATGCTAAGTCCTGTTTTAAAATAGTTCGGATAAAAGCCATTTTTATTGCATTGTTTTTATGTTTTCGATGTTAATTATAGAGAAATAAGACGTAATGACAAAGCTTTTGTAAAACATAGAAACAATTGGTAATACATGGTAAATGTGTTGATTTTGAGATAGTAGCAAATGGTAGTAAAACGTAATGAATGACAGTTTGCTTAAGTTAGAGGTGTTTTAATTTTTAATACCTGTATTCAATAATAGTTACTTGCGTTCAAATAAGTACACGCAATTAGATGAAGTACGATATAATAGAATCTTATACGAGCTTTTACTTTCCATTACTATCTTTTACCTATAAGTGATTGCGCTGTGTTGCCTAGGTTTGAAAAGTCAAATTTTAATAACGCATTAAAAATCTTTAAGAAATGAGCAAAACAGTAGTAATCGTTGATGAGCACCTTTTTAATAAGCTATTGGGTAAAATTGATCACCTAAACGATAAAATAGAAAGCATTAGTGTTTCAAAAAATGATGGTTTTAAAGATCGGTGGTATGTAACCGAGGAAGTATGTAAACTTCTAAATATAAGTAGGCGAACCTTGCAGACCATGCGTGATAATAAAGTGATTGCTTACAAAAAAACGGGACGTAAAATCTATTACAAAGCTTCTGAGATTGAGGCTTACCTGGAAAATATTAATGGATAATCATTTGCAAGTGTATGAAATCAATAGAGAAACTTAAAACAGAGCTTGGAAAGGCGCATCTTACTTATGGTAAATTGTCGCTTCAAGAGGCCAATGTTAGACTAAAGCAGGAAGGAGAATCTGAATTTCCATTGAATATATTTCCCCTGTTTATTCAGGATACAATTATTGAACTATATGATAATGGCAATTACAATATTGATTATACTTCGGTTAGTATACTGACTGCGTTGGCAGGGATAATTGGGAACTCATATCATCTGCGTAAACATATCGAGTGGATCGAAAATCCATCCATGTGGGTGGTGTTGGTTGGTAAATCAGGACAGAATAAAAGTGCCCCGTTAAAAACCGCTTTTAAGGCGGTGAAGAATCAGCAAAAGCAGTTTGATCAGGAATATGAAGCAGCCCTAGCCAACTTTGATCCCGAGGCAGGAGAGAAAAAGCCGACAAAGAAGAAGCTTTATTCAACAGATCCGACTTTTGAGGCCTTAATCAATATGCACAAACAAAATCCCAATGGAATGATTTTGATGCCGGATGAGTTTAAAAGCTTTATTCTTAATCTTATCGGTTATAGTGGTGCATCAAAGCAGAGCCAATTTTTATCTATTTGGGATGGCGCTCCCATTTCTCTGGATAGAAAAGAAGCAGAAAGTTCTTCACTGAGTATGCCTTGCGTCTCTATTGTTGGAAGTATTCAGGATGATGTCATTGCCTCCTTTAAAGCAAAGGATATCAAGGATGGTTTCTTTGAACGTATTCTTTTTGCGATTCCACTCAAGATGGAAAAGAAATATATCAAGCGGACAAATCCCAATGACTATTTAATCGAACAGTTTCATTCGAAAATGAAAGATTTTCTGGATGCTATTGCTCAGACAAATTGTACTAAAGAGTTAGCATTATCTGATATGGCTGATGAATTATTCATTAATGAAGTGAATAAACATGTCAAACCATCTAATAAAGATGATATGATTTCGGGCATACTGTCAAAGCTGGATAGGTACATCCTAAGATTTGCGCTGGTTCTGGAAGTATCAAATAACTTCTTCGACAAACTACCTATCGATCGTATTAGTGAGGATGCGATGAAGAAAGCCATTATGCTAAAGGATTACTTCTATGTTAATGCTTTAAAACTCAATAGTATGGTTTTAAATGTGTATGAGGATAACTCCAAGGAAGGTAAGGTGTTGCAAGTGATAAAAAAGATTGGAAAAAAGGAATTCACCAATAAAGAGTTCATTCAAATGGCAGATCAGATGGGTATTGCAAAAGAATCGTATGCTTATCAGTTATTGAGCAATACAAAGCTGGCGCATAAGGTGCAAAAGGGTTTGTATGAAACGGATGTTTTAAACTAGAATACTCTAGAGTTTGTGGAGTTATGGAGTTTGCCTGACTCATAATGTTTTAGGTGTGGAGTTTAAGTGTAGTTACTGTGGAGTACGGATAAATGCAATTCCTTTTTTTTCTTCTTCTGATTTAATAAAACTGTGGAGTGAGTGGAGTCGTATGGAGTGATAAGTACTTGAAAAACAATAATCCTACACAACTCCACAAACTCTACAAAAACGAGAAACCTTTCCTTAATGCAAGATATTCGCTATTCTTTAGAAAAGTATAAAGGGCGGTCAACACGGCATCATTGTCCGCAATGTCATCAGCGGACTTTTACCAGATATGTGGATCATCAAACAGGAAAGCATTTATCCGATAATACAGGAAGATGCAATCGGGTGGAAAAATGTGGATATCATTTTACACCCAAGATGTACTTTGAGAAAAACGGGTATGAACAGGATGATTTACATACTCCAATACCTAAACCAAAGTCAATTATCAAACCACCATCTTGCATCGACAGAAAGCTAATGCTAGCTTCTCTTACCAATTACCATCAAAATAATTTTGCTATTGGCTTATTCAAGTTCTTCCCAAAACCATTGGTTATAGAGGTATTACAAAAGTATAACGTGGGTACTGCCAAAGGGAATAAAACCATTTTCTGGCAAGTAAACCGATTGAGCCAAGTAAGAACCGGTAAAGTTATGCAATACAATTTAGCCACATTGAAGCGTATTGGTTATATCAATTGGGTTCATCATATCTTAAAGCAAAAAGACTTCAACCTAAAGCAGGTGTTCTTTGGGGCGCACTTACTTATTGATAAAACTATCACGGTTGCCATTACTGAAGGTGAAAAGAATGCCATATTCGGAGCCTTGTATTATCCACAATATAATTGGATAGCTGTCGGTTCCATTGAAATGTTGAATGTGCAAAAGCTAAATGCACTTAAAGATTACCAGGTAACTTTATTTCCTGACAAAGGAAAAGCATTTAAAAAATGGAATAGAATTGCACAACAAGCATGTTTTAAGGTTAATGTCAATAATGTACTTGAAAAAACTAATTTATTAGAGGGTGATGATATAGCAGATTTGGTAATATCCATTCAAAAAGAACAATACAAGAGAAGTCCCGATGCATTGATTGAATATTTTATCAACAAGAATCCAACACTTAAGAGTTTAATTACTGCATTTGATTTAGCGGTTTCTACTTACTTCTAGTTGCATGTAAAAGCGTTGATTACGATAAGGTTTGTACACTAATTTTTCAAATCTCTAATTCAATAATCACAAACAACCAATCAATCACGCCCCATTTTTCAAAACGTTGAAAAATGGAGCTTTTTGCTTTTTAATGCGTTATTATCAATATTTAATTGACATAATTATTACCTTTGGGTTTCTTAAATGAACTACAAATGCCTAAACTTTACTCTCGATTTATTAAAAGATACGGACTCCTTATCTTTTCTATCACAAACAACATAAAGCTAATTTTAATACTAGCACTTCTTATAAGCTTAAATATTTGCTATGCACAATCTTCAATAAACAACTATAGTTTTAACTACCAAAATGACTATTATTATTTAACCGATGCCAATGGGAAAATAATGGAGTCCATAGAATTATTTACCTACGCAGAACCATTTAGTGAAGGACTAGCCTTAGTAGAGAAAAACCTTAAGTTTGGTTTTATTGATACAACTGGAAATCTAATTTTGGACTATCAATTTATTGATGCTGGATCTTTTTCCAATGGCTTAGCTTATGCCTCAGTGGATACCTGGAGAAACCAACGGCAAACCCATTAGAGTTAGTTATACAATCCCTATTAAATTTGGAATTAATTAGTTGTTATGAAGAATTTATTGATATTAATTGCATTAGCATCAACATACATAGTCCAAACTAATGCTCAAGGAAATAATGCCGAGTGTGGCTTCAAATACAAAAAAGGATATTACTCTCTTACTAATCGCAAAGGAAAGGTGATTAAAAATGTAGAGCCTTTTACCTATGCCTTACCTTTTAGCGATGGCCTGTCTCTGGTAGAGAATAATCTTAAGTTTGGCTATATTGACTCCAAAGGAACAACAGTAATCGATTATCAATTTTATAATGCAGGTTCTTTTTCCAGTGGATTAGCTTATGCCACGTTGGGAGGTAAGTATGGATATATCAACAAGAAGGGGAGTTTGTTATACCAGCTGAATTTGAAATAGCAAAAGATTTTGAAGGCGAGTATGCACAAGTGTTAAAGTCAAACCCAGACACCTCAAAATATGGATCTTACAAGTTTGTATTCGGATTCATCAATAAACAAGGTAAATTAATTTCAGATAGCTATTATAGTACCATATCCTATAATGAGAAGGATGGTCGTTTTAAAGGTACTGTTAGAGATTCCGTTTTTTATATTTCAAAAGATGGAAAAATGTCACAGAAGGAAACGAAGCCAACTCCGGTATATTATTTAGCTGAAGAGATGCCTCAATATCCTGGAGGTGATATGGGTTTAAGGAAGTATATCGGATCAAGTGTGAGGTACCCTATTTCAGCACAGCAAAATGGACTCATGGGGAGGATTTATATTTCATTTATTGTTGATACAAAGGGAAATGTTTGTGATGTATTTCCTGTATGCAAAGAAACCCCGGTGTTAATGAAAGAAAGTGAAAGGGTTGTTAAAGCAATGGCCAAATGGAAACCTGGTAAACAGAATGGGAAACCTGTAAAGGTCAGTTATACAGTTCCTATTAATTTTTTATTGCAATAGCGTTTAGTTTTAAGACTTAGTTTTATAATATACAGAACCACACTGAATCGTTATATGAAGAAAATATTGATATTAATTGTATTTATATCCGCATGCATAAGCCCGATTAGCAGTCAAAAAAATAAAATAGAGGCCATGATTTATGTAGAATTTGTCATTAATAAAGACGGACAGGTGGCAGATGTGCATTTTGACGAAGATTTACCTCCCATAAAAATAGGCGACACTATTACTCCTGGACTAACCCTGGAAATAAACGAATATCCTCCGATATTAATTAAAGAGGCCATCAGAAGTGTAAGCAGTATACCCAAGTGGAACCCAGGTAAACACCAAGGAAGAGCGGTTAGAGTAAGTTATACCTTACCGATTAATTTTAGTTTGAATTAAAAAATAATGAAGCTTATAAATGTCTTAGATATTGATTTAGATTTCTTTTTATCTGGTGTATCACGTAAAAGCGAAGTGCCAGGAAAAAGACTTGATAGTGAAAATGAGACCATCTGGCCAGAACATGCAGTTAGAGATTTTTCAGAAACTAGGTGTGGATTATCCCCGATAAACAAGAAGGCCTTCCTGAAAATAAATTCCAAAAAGGTGAAGTATATCGCTATTTTTTTCAATTTCTATTTAACTAAACGCATTTTCGCCTGACAATGTGGCGCTTTTGTGCCTCTATGTAGTGCTTTTGTGCCTCTAAACAGTGGTTTTATGCCCCTACGGAGAGTTTTTGTGAGGTCGGGAGGTGCTTTGATATAATATTGTGATGTATTTGAAGGTGTAAGTATATAAAACAAGGATACAGTTATTCTTAACAGAACCTTTCGCGCCCTAGCGGGAGCCTTCATTATTATTGCAGGACTAGTAGTGCAGATTTTCTTCAGTATTGTCTACCTTCCGAAATAATTCGGAACAGGTAGTTCGGCTGCTGATACAGTAGCTGCTTTTAAAAAGCCTAAATAAAAATCTAATAATTTGTAAATTATGTGTTATGTTTGTTAGCAATAAACAGTCATATTAAAAAATAATTAACCTTATTTAGACGACTCTTCCTGTCATGAGAAATACATTCGCTTTTATTTTATTTTTATTAATTACGGCATCTTTTATATTAAGCTGTGATCAGAAGGATGATATTGCATTTAAATATACGCCAGCGTCAATCCAATTCTTGAATGCTGAGGAAGAGTATAACCTTGCGGTTACAGATACCCTAATGTGCAAGTATCAATACAGTGGCCCTACCTTTGATTCGCTTTTTATGGTAACTTATAACGATGTTATAAAGATAAATGGTAAGTTAAAGGACAGCATTCCTTACGTTGCGAATCATTGGGGTTCGGATAGGATTTATTTAGTTGCGCATCATAGCAAAGACAGCATCGTAATAAGCAATACTATTCGTGTTAATATTATAAGT
This sequence comes from Saccharicrinis sp., assembly GCA_024635585.1. Classification (GTDB taxonomy): domain Bacteria; phylum Bacteroidota; class Bacteroidia; order Bacteroidales; family Marinilabiliaceae; genus Saccharicrinis. The sequence goes on from JAGXIP010000158.1 coordinate 6,609, forward strand.
AAGCGATATCCTGAGATTTATTTATCTCATGAGTGCCTTAATGAAAAAGGTTCTTATTATTTAGGAGATAAATTTAGATTAGAATTTAAACCTGGATTGCTGAATGAAAGCTTTGAACCATTTATTAATTCTCATTTATATATTAATGAGCAGTTGGTCGCTTCCAAAAAAGCTAATCCATATAGTTTTGACACTGAACCACTGCTTAGTTCTGAAAATAACATCAAATTTGTTTTAATTGATACAGCAAGAAGAGAATATGAGTATGAATTTGAATTGCCCTTAATTGAAAATCCGAAACCGAAAATCAAAGCTGGTTTTAATTATCGACATGGTTTAAGGGACAATTACTATATGAGTTTTGAGCCAGTAACTATAAATGCATCCGGATCAGATGATTTTCAAGTTGATTCGATTGCGTATTATTTTGATGATAAATTGATCGAAACAAGAGAGATTCGTGATGATTATTTCTATGATGAAAAGATTGAATTAGGTAAATTACCATCAGGCAAGTATTCTTATTATTGTATGGCTTATGACAATAGAGGGGAATCAAAGCAATCAGAAGTTAGAGAACTTACTGTGTATAAAGATTACTTTGTAGAGGATATAGTAATTGACATAACAAAATCTAATACGAATAATCACATGTTTGCTATTACAAGTGATAGCTTAATAAACATTTATATCGAGGATGAAACCATAACCAGAAAAGTTTTACCTTTTAAAAATGCGAGTTCATTGTTCTTTAATAAAACATTGGATCTTTTATACATTGGTTTTTCAACCGGAGAACTCGTTGCTTATGACCACAAAAATGAATCTTTCGCTACCATTCTCAAAGGAGAATTGATAGAAATTCAGGATTTTGTAATGGATGGATCTATCGTTATAGCAATTTGCGATAGTAAGGTTACCATGATTGATTTAAATACACGATCAATCACCGAAAGTAATTTTAACACGGATAAGCAAAGTAAAATTACAATAGATCCAGTTAATAAATTTGTATATGCTGGAGGTGACCCTCATACTACCAGAGGTTCTGTATCTAAAATAGCCTATAATCAAAACACACTTAACCAAGTAGTGTCGAACAGAATTGGAGGTTTTTGCAGGAAATTGGTTTTAAAACCAAATGACAATAAACTCATGGTGATTTGTAAAAATAATAGAGGGTTTATTGAATATGATACAAATACGCTTCGTGAATCTTCAAAGTACGAACTAATCACGTACAATTCTTCTGGGAATTATGATAGTTCAGGTAACTTATTTTATACCGGACTTAATACGGATAACGAATTATTTATTTACGATTCAAAAAATAAATCGCTCCAACGAGATATATATTTACCTTTATCAGTGCCTAGCATTAACCATATTGAGGCAAGTGCTGATGGTTCCAACCTTATAATAACAAGCGAAGGCTTCATATCTCATGGCCATCTCATTTTTGTTCCATTAGGAGGAGATTTTTAAAAAAAACATAAACATTATATGCACAACGTAAAAGAAGCAGCCAATTTTATTTGGGCAATTGCTGACTTATTAAGAGGAGATTACAAGCAAAGCGACTACGGTAAAGTAATACTACCATTAACCGTTTTAAGGCGATTAGATTGCGTATTGAAAAAAACCAAACCTGATGTACTCAAAAAGTTTACGCAAGTAGAATCAATGAACATCCAGAATATTGATCCTATCTTAAATAAGGTTGCAGGGTACAATTTTAACAACCGTAGCCTTTACGATTTCGATAAATTAGTTGCCGATCCAAATGACATTGCATCCAACCTACGGAACTATATCAACGGTTTTTCGGAAGAGGCAAGAGAAATAATTGAACAGTTCGATTTTGATAATCAGATTACCAAACTGGACGACAATAACCTTTTATTTATGGTGTTGAAACGTTTTCAGGAAGTGGACTTACACCCCGAGACGGTTTCATCCATGGAGATGGGTTATATGTTTGAAGAGTTGATCCGTAAGTTTGCCGAGATATCCAACGAAACCGCCGGGGAACACTTTACGCCGCGCGAGGTAATCCGTTTAATGGTGAATGTGCTGTTTATGAACGATCGCGAAATATTGACGCGAAAAGGGATTGTTAAAACCATATTTGATTGCTGTAGTGGCACGGGTGGTATGTTATCAGTTGCCGAAGAATACCTGCACGAATTAAATCCGGACGCTCGATTAGAGGTGTTTGGACAGGAGCTGAATCCGGAATCGTATGCTATCTGTAAATCGGATATGTTAATCAAAGGCCAGAACCCCGCCAATATTACCAAGGGGAACAGCTTAATCAATAAGGATGTGGATAAGCAAAAGGGCGACCAGTTTGTAAACCACAAATTTGATTACCTGATTACCAACCCTCCTTTTGGGGTAAAGTGGCAGAAGGTAGCTAAAGCAGTTGAAGAGGAACACAACGAATTGGGACATGGTGGACGTTTTGGCGCTGGACTTCCTGCCAAAAGTGATGGTTCGTTCCTATTTTTGATGAACCTGATGAGCAAAATGAAACCCGAAGGTTCGCGTTTGGCCATTGTATTTAATGGTTCACCCCTATTCTCCGGTTCGCCAAGTGCAAATAAAAATGAATCTTCCATACGCCAATGGATTATCGAAAATGACCTATTGGAAGCTGTTATAGCTTTGCCCAACCAATTGTTTTACAATACGGGCATCAGTACGTATATATGGATTATCAGCAATAAGAAACCTATTGAGCGCCAGGGTAAGGTTCAGCTGATTAATGCGGTTGAATTCTTCAAGAAAATGAGCAAATCGTTGGGTGACAAACGAAACGAACTAAGCGAGGAGCACATCAAAAACATTACCCAAATATATGGTGATTTTGCAGCGGGTGACTACTGCAAGATTTTTGACAATACCGATTTTGGCTATTCTAAGGTAACGGTTGAACGACCATTAATGAAAGATGGTAAAATTGTTAGTGATAAAAATGGTAATCCTAAACCGGATCCTGCCTTGCGCGATACCGAGAACATCCCACTCAAAGAAGATATTGAAGCCTATATAGCACGTGAAGTGCTGCCACATGTGCCGGATGCATGGGTGGATGAAAAGAAAACCAATGTGGGCTACGAAATCAACTTTACCAAGTATTTCTACCAGTACAAGCCATTGCGTTCATTGGATGAAATACGTGCCGATATTATGGCGCTGGAATCGGAAACGGAAGGTCTAATTAAAAAGGTGATTAATTAGAGCGACACGGAAAAAAAATAATAGAAAGATGGATTATCTCATTTTAGTTTATACATTTGCATTCGTTTGTGTTAACAAAGTTAACAACAGTACAGATAATTCGTCGAATTTTAAGATAATATACCTCTCAGGCTTGCCATTGGCAGCACACTTGGGGGGTTTTTTCTTTTTATAGCTTGAACTATGAAGTACAAAAAACTACCCCTTTCTTTTCAACAACAAGTTAATCTTCTGAAAAACCGAGGACTCAGCATACCTGATGAGCCAAGAGCCATTCAATACCTAAGTAATATTAGCTATTACCGATTGAGTGCTTATGCACTTCCATTTCAATGTACTAAGGATGTGTTTAACAAAGGCACCTCTTTTGATGATATCTTAAACCTTTATTTATTCGACAGAGAGTTAAGATTATTGTTTTTTAACGCCATTGAACGTATTGAGGTTGGGTTAAGGGCACAAATAATATATCAATTAGCGCACAAATATGGTTCTCATTGGCAAGATGATTCTAATGTATTTTGCGCACCATACAGCGTATTAAATAAACCTAGCGGTCAATATTTTACAGTAAACTATTATCAAGAATTACAGGATACAATTAAGAAAACAACACGCGATAAATATCCTGAAACATTTATCAAACACTATATAGATAATTATACCTCGCCGGATAATCCGCCATCATGGATGTGCATGGAAGTATTAACCTTGGGGCAATTATCCAAGCTTTTTAAAGCGCTAAGAGATAATAAAGACAGGCAGAACATTGCTGATTATTATGGTTTGCATCATCGGGTATTACAATCCTGGCTGCACACACTAACCTATGTTAGAAATATTTGTGGTCATCATGGGCGGTTATGGAACAGAGAGGTCGCAATAGAGCCGCTTTGGCTTAAAAAAGCAAAATTACCGTGGCTATCAAATCACTATCAATACGCAACGAATCGAATATTTTATGTAATGTGTATGATTAAATATTTGCTACAAACCATTAACCCTTCGCATCACCTGCTGCGACATTTTGTTGACTTAATAAATAAACACCCTAATGTGCCAATTGCGTATATGGGTATTCCAAGCGAAGGAGGGAGTAGTACTAAACTATTAAATTGGCAAGAAGAGAACTTATGGCACTAGAAAAATACGATAAGCATAAAGATTCAGGCATTGAGTGGATTGGTGAAATACCTGTTCATTGGACGGTAAACAGAATAAAATATTTGACTGAATATGTAAAAACAGGATCAACACCTCCCACAGATAGTAAAGAGTATTTTGAAGATGGACGCATTGATTGGTATGGCCCAAGTGATTTTAATTGTTTAGAACTAAGAGAGTCGAAGAAAAAAGTTACTACAAAAGCTATTGATGATGGGAAATGCAAACTATATAAAAAAGACTCGATACTGTTAGTTGGCATTGGAGCAACTGTTGGAAAAATTGGTATAACAAGAAAAACTTGCACTTCAAATCAGCAAATAAATGCAATTAAATTCAAGGAGAATCTCATAGATGCAACTTTTGCTGTAAATTATTTAAGCGCAATAAAGGATGTAATTGTTAGTAAGTCAGACTCTGCTACTTTACCCATATTTAATCAAACGCAAACAAAAGAATTATCAATAACTCTACCCCCGCTCCCCGAGCAAACCGCTATTGCCAACTACCTCGATCATAAAACGGCACAAATTGATGACCTAATCAGCAAAAAGCAACGTTTGATTGCGTTATTACAGGAAGAACGCACCGCCATCATCAACCAAGCCGTTACAAAAGGTATCGATCCCAATGTACCTATGAAAGATAGTGGCATTGAATGGTTGGGAGAAATACCTGCGCATTGGGAGGTGAAGAAGTTGAATTATCTTGCTGATAAAATTGGAGATGGTTTACATGGCACACCAATTTATGTCGATACTTCAAATTATAGCTTTATAAACGGTAATAATATTGGTAATGGGACAATAAATTTTTATGAATCGACTAAATTCATAAGTGAGAATGAATACGAAAGACATAAAAAGGAGTTAAATGAAAATACAATTTTGATGTCAATTAATGGAACAATTGGTAATTTAGCTTATTATAATAGTGAAAATGTAATGCTCGGAAAAAGTGTTGCATATATAAATTGTAAAGCTAAAACTAATAAGGAATTTATTTATACTTTTCTTGAGACTCAAGTTGCATCAATTTACATAAATAAAGAGCTTTCAGGATCAACCATTAAGAATCTGTCTCTTTATACAATCAATAAAACCCCTATTCCTTATCCGAGTGCAGAAGAACAAATAGCAATTGTAAATCATATTACAATTGAGAAAAAACGAATCTACACTATTTGCGATAAGGTGATGTCTGAAATCAACCTCCTAAAAGAATACAAAACAGCACTCATCAGTGAAGTGGTTACGGGTAAAGTTAAGATAACAGAATGATAATTGTAATATTTCATTATTTTTGAGTGATTGAAAAACAACAGCAATGATATTTGATAAGCTACATATAAAACATTTTAAAGGTATCGATGATTTAAGC
>JAGXIP010000159.1 GCA_024635585.1 Saccharicrinis sp.
CATTCATCTGCGCAAGATGCATTTTTGTGAACAGTTGCATTTCATAAACTGTGCGTTTCTTGTCTCACTTTACTCCTTGGCAAACAAGACAACGGCCATTGGCGGGATGGTAATGGTAATGGACTGTTCTTCGTCGTGATAGGGTACCGGATTTGAATCTACACCACCAAGGTTCCCTATTCCACTTCCTCCGTATTGTGATGCATCGCTGTTTAGAATTTCCAACCATTTGGCATCCTGAGGAACGCCAATGCGGTAATTGTATTTTGGAATGGGTGTCAGATTAGCCACCATAATAACGGGATATTTCTTTTCGTTGTCGTAACGGATAAAACTAAAAACCGAATTTTGAGAATCGTTGGCATCAATCCATTGAAACCCTTCACTGCTGAAATCATTTTCATAAAGAGCGGGGAAACGTTTGTAAACACTGTTCAGGTCCTTAATAAAAAACTGAAGTCCTTTATGGGTGTCATATTCCAATAAGTGCCAATCGAGGCTGCTCTCATAGTTCCACTCCTTCCATTGGCCGAATTCCATACCCATAAAATGAAGTTTTTTTCCAGGATGCGCAAACATAAAACCAAACATGGCCCGTAAATTGGCAAACTTCTGCCAATCGTCGCCCGGCATTTTATTTATGAGACTCCCTTTTCCGTGCACCACTTCATCGTGGGAAAGTGACAGCATGAAGTTTTCATTAAAGGCATACATGATACTGAATGTCATCTGGTTATGGTGATATCCCCGATGCACAGGTTGGTGCGCGAAATAACCCAGAGTGTCGTGCATCCAGCCCATACTCCATTTCATTCCAAATCCTAGTCCACCCGTATAAACAGGACGGGTGACCATTGGCCAGGCGGTCGATTCTTCTGCGATGGTTTGCACATCCGGGAATTTCGTATAAATCGATTCATTCAGATCGCGCATAAACCGGATGGCATCCAGGTTTTCCCGCCCACCGTGTTCATTCGGAATCCATTCACCTTCTTTCCGTGAATAATCAAGGTATAACATAGAAGCCACGGCGTCCACCCGAATTCCGTCAATGTGGAAACGTTCCATCCAACTGTGTGCACTACTAATTAGAAAATTGCGTATTTCATTCCTGCCGTAATTAAAAATATAGCTGCTCCAGTCGGGATGATATCCTTTGCGCGGATCCTCATGCTCATATAAATAAGTGCCATCAAAAAAATGCAAACCGTGCTGGTCACCCGGAAAATGGGAAGGTACCCAGTCTATGATTACCCCAATGTCATTTTGATGCAGGTAATCCACAAAATGCATAAACGCATCGGGTGAGCCGAAACGACTGGTTGGGGCAAAGAATCCAGTTACCTGATATCCCCATGATCCCGAAAACGGGTATTCAGTCACCGGCATCAATTCCACATGGGTGTAGCCCATTTCTTTGACATACGCAGTAAGTTGTTTCGCCAGTTCCGCATAGTTCAATGGTTGCATGTTTTCTTCCGGCTTCCGACGCCACGATTCCAGGTGTACTTCGTAAACAGAATAAGGGCTGTCGAGTGCGTTGTTTTTTTTCCTTTTTTTCATCCAATCCGCGTCCTTCCAGTTGTAATTGGATTCCCAAACAACCGATGCTGTTTTTGGGGGCTGTTCGCTGTAAAATCCTACAGGGTCGGCTTTTTCAACTTCAAAGTTATCGTATTTGGAGCGAATAAAGTATTTGTACGCTTCCCCCTTTTCCACGCCGGGAATAAAACCTTGCCATAGACCGGATTCGTCCTTTCTCCGTTTGAGGGGGTGGGCATCTTTGACCCAGTTGTTGAAATTACCGATAACTGAAACAGCCTTGGCATTGGGTGCCCAAACCGCGAAGAAAGTTCCACGAGTATGGTCGCATTCAATAACATGGGCGCCAAGTTTTTCATGCAATGAAAAGTGCTTTCCTTCCCTAAAAAGGTAAATATCGTATTCGCTTATAAATTCATCTACATTGTCCACCTTTTTTACCTGTGTTTCTGCCACATCGGTTTTCGTCTTTTTGCGTGTGATATTGGATGTATTTGGTTTCTTGCTCATAACTCATTTTTTACTGTTTTCCTGTTCAATCAAATCATGTAAAATCTTTTTCAGCCCGTTAAGCGGTATGTGCAACCAATCCGGACGGTTATTGAATTCGTAGTCCGCCTCGTAAATGGCTTTTTCAATGGTATAAACCGATAGCAAATTGTTTATTTCCTGCTTTTCTTCCGGAATAAATGAAGCATCTCCGGCAGTTCTTAAATAGCTGTCCATAAACGCGGTTTGAACCATTTCATACCAGGCATCCAGCCATGGCTTCAGAAAACTGACGTCCCCCGGAATTTTCGATTCATTTTCCAGCTGCCCCATGTAAATGGCGTAGTGGAACGAACGCAGCATGCCGGCGACATCTTTAAACGGACAATGTTTTAATTGGCGCGCGGTAAGCGAGCGGGTTGGTTCGCCTTCAAAATCGATGATCATAAAATCTTTCCCCACAAACAGTACCTGCCCAAGGTGATAATCGCCATGTATTCTAATTTTAGAAGTGTGAAGCTTTTTCTTTTCCAGCGTCTGTTTTATGGTGGATAGCAGTAGATCTTCATTTTTAACAATGTCATCGATAAGATATTGCTGTTCCTTAATTAGCTTCTTTTTTGAAGATTTCATCTGGTTCAATGTCCGCTTAATCAGCGTCCGGAATGACTGGTACAACGATTTTTGGTACAACACCGAAAATGGCTCAGGTGCAAACTCCTTTTTGCTTTTAACGGAAGCCAGTGCAAGGTGCATCTCAGCTGTTCGTTGACCCAGTAATTCTATCATCTCAATAAAAAACGAACCAAGTAAATCCTTCATTTTCTCCTGACCTACCATTTCAATAACATCCACATTCTCATGTTCAATATCAGCCATTAACTGTGATTTGTCAGATATGATCCGATTGAAATATTGTTCGATGGCCGATTGGGTAAATTCCCAGGCATTTCCTTCGTTCGGCACAAAATCCACTAAAATTCCCAGCGCAGAACTTTCCTTATCTTTTTTATTGTATTCGAGCGAGCCGGCATAGGTCGGAAAGTTCCTGAATGTTGTATTCTCGGTCAGTGTTTTTATGATTTCCAATTCGGGGTTATGGCCTTCTTCCGGACTTCGGTAAAGTTTAAAGAAGAATCGGCTGTCGTATAAAATGGAGGTGTTGGATTGTTCGGCCAACAAAACCCGTGAAGGAACCGGCAAATCTTGTTTTTTCACTTTGGATCCCATCTTTTTTCCCGAAGTACCAGCAATTTCGGTGTTTTTATTTTTCACCTTTCCTCTTTGATAAATGAGCTGGAAAAACAGATCCCGTAAGTTCTTGTTGTAGGATCCGTCGTATAATATTCCGTCGTGCCCGTCAATTTCAATATTCGCTACCAAAGCTTCGTGGTGTTTATATTTGATGTCTGTTGCTTCGTTTCCGGTAATGATAGAAAGCGGAACCACGTATTTTTCATTCTTACCTTCGATATATACGATTTCGATCAGGAGAATATAAGATTTTAAGGGACCATCGGTCAGCGGAATGGCATCTATTATTTCAACCGTTTTTATCTTTTTGGCCTTTCCCCTGAACCACCGACTCTTTGGCATATAGTCCGATAGCAGGTCTTTGAGCATTGTTCTGGTGGGCATACTCATCTGATCCCAGGCATGGGCGGAAATCTCCAATTGGGGAGCGCTTGATAGAGAATCCGCAAATTCTTCCTCTTCTTTCTTGGTCAGGTCAAACCAAAAATAATTCTTGAACTGCAGTGGAAAGGCATAAGGTTCCTTCCCGATAACTGCAAATTCGTTCTGGCTGAATACTTCCGTCGGCAAATAGCCTTCATAGGCTGATAAATTGAGTTCTGCCTGCTGTGAATACCTCGAAAGATTGATTATCACCAGCACCTTTTCTTCTTCATAACTTCGCGTGAAGGCCAGTATTTTTGAATTGTTGGTATCGATAAATTCAATGTTGCCCCGGCTAAAAGCCTTGTGTTGCTTTCGTTTGTCAATGGTTCTGCGCATCCACCATAAAAGCGAACTCAGATTTTTTTCCTGATTTTCCACATTGAGGCTTTCATAGTGATAATCGTGATTGAATATGACCGGAAGAAATAACTGCTGAGGTTCCACTGAAGAAAAGCCCGCATTTTTATCGGCCGACCATTGCATGGGGGTTCTCACGCCATCCCGGTCTCCCAAATAATAGTTATCCCCCATACCTATCTCATCGCCATAATATATGATGGGGGTACCCGGTAATGAAAAGAGCAGGATATTCATCAGCTCAATGTTTTTCCGGTTATTGTCGAGCAAGGGAGCCAATCTCCGTCGAATACCCAGATTAATCCGTTGTTTCGGATTTTTAGCGAATGCTTTGTACATGTAATCCCGTTCTTCATCTGTGACCATTTCAAGCGTCAGCTCGTCATGGTTTCTGAGGAATATAGCCCATTGGCAGTTGTCAGGTATTTTCGGTGTTTGTTCAATAATGTCAATCAGCGGAAAACGATCTTCCATGCTCATGGACATGTACAACCTTGGCATCAGCGGGAAGTTAAAATTCATGTGGCATTCATCGCCATCACCAAAATATTCAGAAGCATCATCAGGCCATTGGTTGGCTTCGGCCAGCAACATCTTGTCCTCGAAATTTTCGTCAATGTGTTTGCGCAGTTTTTTCAGAAACTGGTGTGTCTCCGGCAGGTTTTCGCAATTGGTACCTTCGCGCTCATATAAATAGGGAACAGCGTCCAGTCGCAGACCATCTACGCCTATCTTGAACCAATAGTCGAGCACCTTAGTCACTGCTTTGTGCACACTTGGGTTATCAAAATTTAAATCGGGCTGGTGGGAATAAAAGCGGTGCCAGTAGTATGCCTTCGCCACGGGATCCCAAGTCCAGTTTGAAATTTCAAAATCCTGAAAAATAATTCGTGCGTCCGTATATTTTTCAGTGGTGTCATTCCATACATAATAATTGCGGTGAGCCGAACCTGGTTTGGCCCTTCGTGCACGTTCAAACCATTTGTGTTCATTGGAGGTATGATTAAGTACCAGCTCAGTGATGACACGCAATCCGCGGCTATGTGCTTCGCGAATAAAGCGCTTGAAATCGACCATGGTTCCATAATCCGGATTAATAGCGGTAAAATCAGAAATGTCATACCCGCCGTCTTTTAACGGTGATTTGTAAAAGGGTAAAATCCAAATGGCCGTAATACCCAGTGTTTTAAGGTAGTCCAGTTTTTCAATCAGTCCTTTAAAATCACCAATCCCGTCGCCGTTGCTGGCCTTAAATGAACGCACGTGTGCCTGGTAAATGATGGCATCTTTATACCAATTTTTCGAATCGTTATTATGCATAGTTCTAATTTTTTACATGAAATAATCAAAATCTCTTTCGGAGCGGACTTTTCTGCGCACTTTAAAAATGTGTACAGGCATTATTCCCGGATTGATTTCTACAAAATTATACTCATCGTTCCAAAGGTAGTAGGCGCCACTTATCAGGTCGTGCACCTGATACGGTACATGATTTTCCATTTCAAAGTCACCAAGCGGAAAACGCAACCATCCGGAATGGGTATGATGGGGGTCAAGACTGACCACTACTAAAATAATATTACTTAAATCATCGGATGTCTTGCTGAAACATATCAGCGCTGAATTATCGATGTCATGAAATTTAAGCGAATGCGTATTTTGCAGCGCTTTATTTTCTTTGCGTATGGTGTTGATGCGACTGATAAATTTTTTGAGACTTTTGGGATTATCGAAATCCCAGTCTTTTATTTCGAATTTTTCAGAATTCAGGTATTCTTCCTTGCCTGGCTTCACGGGTTGGTTTTCCATCAGTTCAAAAGCAGGACCGTAAATGCCATAATTGGAGCTCAGTGTGGCAGCCAGAGTAATTCGCTGTATATAACCTGCTTTATTGGTAACCTGAAGAAATTCGGGTAGAATGTCCGGGGTGTTTGGCCAAAAGTTAGGTCTGAAAAATTCACGCGCCTCAGTGTTCACCAAAGCCTGGCAATACGTTTCCAAATCGTATTTTGTATTGCGCCAGGTAAAGTAAGTGTACGATTGAGTAAAACCTTGTTTGGCCAAATTGTACATGACTTTGGGGCGCGTAAAAGCTTCCGCGAGGAAAATAACATCGGGGTGTTCTTTTTTTATTCCCTGAATGGCCCAACCCCAGAAAGCGAACGATTTTGTATGTGGATTATCTACTCTAAATATTTTCACTCCTTTATCAATCCAAAACAGGAATACGCTTTTTAGTTCTTCCCACAGCTTTTCCCAATCCTCCGTTTCAAAATTCAAAGGATAAATATCCTCGTATTTTTTGGGCGGGTTTTCTGCATGCTGAACGGAACCATCGGGTCGGTGCCTGAACCATTGGGGGTGCGCTTTTACATACGGATGGTCAGGGGAACATTGAAAGGCTATATCCATGGCGATTTCTATCCCCTGTTCAGCGGCTTTCTGAATCAGTTGCTGAAAATCTTCCATGGTTCCAAGCTCGGGATGAATCGACTTATGTCCCCCTTTTTTATTGCCAATGGCCCACGGCGAACCGGGTTCGCCTGGATTGGCCTCCACGCTGTTGTTTTTGCCCTTCCTTTTTGTTTCTCCAATGGGGTGAATGGGTGGTAAATAGAACACATCAAACCCCATTTGAGCTACGTGGGGCAGGAAATTGACACAGTCTTTAAAGGTGCCGTGTATGCCTTTTTCCGGACTAAGCGATCGAGGAAAGGCTTCATACCAAGAGCTGAAGTTTGCTTTTTTGCGCTCCACACTGACCTCAAATGATTGGTCGAAACGGGTGACATAATTTCTGAGGGGAAACCGAACCATGGATTGGTAAAGCTTAGTGCTGATAATTGGTTCAATTTTATTTTCCAATAAAAGCGCCCCCGAGTTAAACTTTTCAATGATCGTCTCCAAGTAATTTTTTTCCTCTTGGGCCATGTGGGGATAGGCATCCAGTGTTTGCCGGATGATAATGGCCCCCATTTGCAAATCGATATGAATATCAACTGAAGCATCTATTTTTTTCAAAATATCGTGGTGCCAGGTCTTGAAAGCATCTACCCAGGCATGCACTGTGTACAAGCAGTCCCCTAAACCGGACAAAATAAATCCGCCTTTCCAATTGTCATTGAGGACATATTCCATTGGGCTTCTCTGCCAATCTGCCTCACCGCGGTATTTATATAAAACCTCAGCGCTCAGCACATCGTGGCTGTCGCAATAGATGTCAGCAGTCACTTTGAAGTGATCGCCAATGACCCGTTTGACTGGAAATTGACCGCCGTTAACCTGCGGCTTTATTTTTTCAATAAAAACTCTTTGTTGACCATTCATAATTCTTTTTTTTGAATAGGTTAAAATTCAACCGCCCACCTATATTCTGTTTCCTAAAATAAACCCCCAAATACAAATGTCTTTTTGATGAATGTTGATAAGGTGCTGCAGTTGGTGAAAATCCCTACTTGGTACTTTCAATTTTTTTGCCAATTTGTTCGCAATAGGCTCTGTTTCAAAATGAAAATAAGCGCTTGCACGGACCTCAATCTTGTCCCATCTCTGTGAAAATCATGGCCCCACAAGAACATATGCTGAATAAGGAGGTCTTTTAGTAGATTGGAATAGGGGCCGTCAGGATTGAGAAAACCGGCCCATGGTGTAGAATTTAATCCCTAAAACAGGGGTTGAAATTCCCCATTTTGCATTTCTTCGAGGCAGAGATGATTTTTAAAAATAATTGCTTATGAAAGTATGAGAAAGCAGTTCTGCATTTTAATAGGTGCATTTTAAGCCGCTTAGGTAAAGTTTTCATGCTGGGCAAGTCAGTTCTGAGTTTTATTTGCAAGGTTTTTGCCAAAATTTCTTTAAATATTCATTGAGTGCCCGTCAGCTTCAGTGTTCAAGAAAAATGAAGATGTATATGGATAAATCAAATGAAAGAATATTCGCTTATGAAGGCAAAGTTTTGCCTGGAAAGCCCTACCCCTTGGGTGCCACTTACAATGGACAAGGCGTTAATTTTGCGCTTTTCAGTGAAAATGCCACAGGTGTCAAGTTGTGTTTGTTTCATCATCCGGATGACCCTCAAGAATATACGCAAATAACTCTAACGGAAGTCACGGATTACGTCTGGCATGCCTTTCTCCCTGAAATAAAGCCTGGACAATTGTATGGATACCGGGTGTTTGGGCGCTACCAGCCCCAAAAAGGTTTTCGTTTTAATCCGCAAAAATTACTCATCGATCCCTATGCAAAAGCCATTAGTGGAAAAATTGAGGTGAGCGACAGCATGTTTGATTACGAACTGAAAAATGACAGCAAAAAACCCAGCTACAAAAAGAACAGTGTGGATAGTGCTTCAGAACTCAGCAAGTCGGTTGTGATTAATACGCAGTTTGACTGGGAAGGGGTGAAAAAACCAGAAACCCCAATGCACAATTCCATTATTTACGAACTTAATGTCAAAGGTTTTACAATGCTTCACCCCGATGTGCCTGAAGCGGAGCGCGGAACATATAAGGGTTTAGCCCATCCACATATTATTAACTATTTTAAGGAACTGGGCGTTACAGCCATTGAATTGATGCCCATTCACCATTTCATCCACAATCAATTTTTAATTGATAAAGGACTCAGCAACTATTGGGGCTATAATTCTATCGGGTACTTTGCCCCACATGCCGAGTACTGTGCTTCCGGACAAGATGGCGCTCAGGTGAATGAATTTAAAGACATGGTAAAAGCCTACCATCGCGCGGGTATTGAAGTAATCCTCGATGTGGTGTACAACCACTCAGGAGAAGGGAATCATTTGGGACCTACATTGGCTTTCCGGGGTATTGACAACCATCATTACTATCGTCTGGATCCTAAAAAACCCCTTTATTATACCGATTATACCGGTACAGGAAACACATTAAATATGCTGAGTAGTCGCACCTTACAATTGGTGATGGACAGTTTACGCTACTGGACCACAGAAATGCAGGTCGATGGTTTCCGGTTTGATCTGGCTTCCACACTGGCCAGAGGATTGTATGATGTAGGTAAGCTTTCCACCTTTTTGGACACCATTCATCAGGATCCAACCATTTCTCAAATGAAGCTGATTGCCGAACCATGGGATTTAGGTGAAGGGGGCTATCAGGTAGGTAACTTTCCCGTATTGTGGGCAGAGTGGAATGGGAAATTCAGAGACTCTGTACGCAAATTCTGGCGTGGAGATGAAAGCCAGGTCAGCGAGCTGGCCTACCGCTTAAGCGGTAGTAGCGATTTGTATGAAGACAATGGCAAACTGCCCTCGTCCAGCATTAATTTTGTGACCGCTCACGATGGGTTCACCCTACACGATTTGGTGAGTTATAATCAGAAATACAACAAAAACAATCTGGAAGATAACAACGATGGTGAAGACCATAATATTAGCTGGAACAGTGGTGTCGAAGGGGATACCGAAGACCCGGATATTCTCAAACTGCGTGAAAAACGAAAAAGAAATTTTTTGACCACCCTTTTACTCAGCCAGGGTGTTCCCATGATAAGTCATGGTGATGAATATGGCCGCACGCAAAAGGGAAACAACAATGCCTATTGTCAGGACAATGAAATTGCCTGGATGAATTGGGACTGGTCAGTCGAGCAAAAACAATTGTTTGAGTTCACCAAAAAAATAATCGCTATCAGAAACGACCACTCGGTTCTTCATCCCCGCAGGTATTTTAAGAATAGGCGTATTCATGGCGAAGGCGTCCATGATATCCGATGGTTAAATACGGATGGTTTAGATATGAGCCATGAAGAATGGGATACCAGTTTTATTCGGGCGATGGGTATGTTGCTGAACGGGGAATTGATGAAAGAGATAGATGAGAACGGGGACAGTTTAAAGCAAGAAATTCTGTTGATATTGGTCAACAGTTATTGGGAGCCGATGTCGTTTAGTTTGCCCCACGAAGGTTTAGGGCCTCATTGGGAGATCTTGGTTGACACAGAATTGGAGCAACAACCAGGCCTTGATAATTACATTCAGAGCGTATATGAAGTTCAGCCACGTTCATTGGTTTTGCTTAAGAATATCAAATAGTTTTCTTGTTGGATGGTGTGCGACAATTTGTGGATTTGATAAAAAAACTGAGGAATTTAATACACACAGGCCCAGGCCAACCGACCAGGAGGTGATGTTAATATGACTGATAGTCAGTTCTGTATGCGTTGGGCCGAAGCGGTAGTTGTTTTTGGCAAGATTTTGTTATGAACTATTATAACTATCGCACCATGAAGCAAAATAACTTGCTGGTTATGGTGTCAATGGCCATCTAAAAAATAGAAATCATGGAAGACACTCAAAACGAAGAAAATACCTTGGCTGAAGTCACTGAAAACTTGCTTCATAAAGGCTACACTTTTAATTTCCAGGTCAATGAAGCGGGGATGCTGACGGACAATAAGGATCTGGCATTTGCTCCATCAGAAGTCGTTCTGGTGGAAATCCACCGATTTGAAGGAATGTCCAATCCGGCTGACAGTTCCATCCTTTACGCCGTAAAGGCCAGATCGGGAGAAATGGGCATCGTCATCGATTCTTATGGAGCCGACGGATCAGAGATAACATCTGAGTTTATGAATAAAGTAGAACAGCCAAAAGCCTAATATTTGGCGCTCATTACGAAATGATATATTTATAGTATGAAAAATTTAAATAGTATGAAGGTCGCTATATTGGCCACCAATGGTTTTGAAGAATCGGAATTGTTTGAACCATTGAAGGCGCTCAAGGAGGAAGGTGTGCAAGTAGACATTGTTTCAAACCAAAAGGAGCGGATTAAGGCCTGGAAGCATGGCGACTGGAGCAAAGAAATAGATGTGGATTTCACGCTGGAAGAGGTTGATAACAGCATTTATGTTATGTTGATTTTACCAGGTGGAGTCATCAATCCTGATAAATTACGAAGGGATAAGAAAGCGGTGGCATTTGTCCGTTCATTCTTTGACAAAAATAAACCAGTAGCCGCCATTTGCCATGGCCCACAAATGCTGATTGAAGCAGAAGTGGTGAAAAACAGAACCATGACCTCCTTTTTTTCAATCAAAAAAGATTTGCAAAATGCTGGTGCCAATTGGGTAGATGAAGCCGTTGTGGAAGAAGGAAATCTGATTACTTCAAGAAACCCGGGTGATTTGAACGCTTTTAATCAAAAGATAATAACCAGATTATCACGTAACCTTTAGATGCTATTTTTGGGAGAGCGACGTTCCCTAAAAATTACTTTCGGAAACATGATTTTAATGGTTTCATAATTTCTTCTTGATAGATAGATTATCAAGAAGAAATTAATTGATTTAAGGCTGGCTCATCCTGTTTTTAGGAGGATTTGCCCGGGGTAAAAACCACAATCGCTTCCGGACTTAACACCCTAAAGGTAAAAGAGCCGGTAATGAACAGCTTTACTTTTGATGAGGTATGGCTGTCGTAACCCACGCTGTAATCCTGACCAACCACAAGCTCATAATCGCCTCCTCTTTCAGAGAGCAGAAATGAGTTTTTATTGTAGTGGTTGATTAAAACTTTACCACCAAGTAAGGCTTTTAGCTGTTTCTGAATGGGGTAGCCTTCAGAGAGTTTGATCAACTCAAGCCATTCCTTTTCACTAATCACTAATGTATAGGGCCCTTGAACTGATTTGCGGTCGAGTTCAAATATCTGGTTGCCAATTTCCTTCAAGAAGGCATTGGCATCGGTCGGCAGAGCTACTGAATTAACAGAGGCTGCAGCTTCCAGACCAACAATTTTTGCGGGTTTAAAGCCTTCATAAATCGCCTTCTCTTCAAAGACGGCCACTTCCCGGGCTGCTTCTTCAAGGGGGCCCAGATCAATGTCTTTGGCTCCGCGTTCAATGTTATCCAGTTCCCACAAATCCAGTTCAAAGGGTTTACGGATTTCTATCAGAGGCAAGAATTCTCTTACCCCGTAATTAACCCCTTTCTCAGGCTGATTGTTTGGCATATCCAGCCTCCCGGTTGATAATCCACCCATTTCAAATCCGTTGGGCCCGTTAATGTCCACAAACTTTCGGGCAGTCAAATAATTCCCAAACAGCTCTTTAGTCCTGTCCGTTATTTCCTTCCAAGCCTGATCTGTTAAGGGAGCCAATGATTTTCTTAGAATACTCATGTTTTTATTTTTTTGGGTTTATTCATCTTCAATTTTCACAATGTCCTTTTCGGTAAATAGATATTGCTTCATTTTCTCGTCCCAGCCATCCATATTTCTCCGCAACCACTCCAGCGTCATGCAGGCATGTTCCATTTCTTCAACCTGATTGTGTCTGAGAATTTTCTTTAGCTGCTGATCAGTGGTAACAGTTAAGCGCTGTTGGTACCAGTCGATGGCTTCAACCTCTTCTTTTAAAGTAACCAATGCACGAATATAATCGCGTGTTTGTGAGGACAGTTCCTCCGGGGGTTCATGATAATTTTCCATTTTGTTAGTTTTTGTTTATCAGGATTATATATCCTAATTGGCAAAGCCTGTGCCTTGATCCAAACCTGAAGTTTTGAAATAAAATGGAATCACTGATTAATAGGCGTTTGTGTCGTTATGGGGGGCTTTTTTAATAAGAAAAGCAGGTGCTCATTGTGGAAAATGGAAGAATTGTGGGGAATTTTTTACACAGGAAGTTTTAGGGAAGCTTCCTGTTTAAAGTCAGAAAAGGCTTTGCAAACTGTTTAGTTGTCCAAAAGTCCCTTTAATTACTCAGGCGAAGAAAATGTATGAGCCATGATGTGCTGATTCTCCCATCTTATTTTTGCGATATCAGGCCCTTTCCAAATCTCAGATGAGGGTCGATTTTGTCTGTAACAAAATCGCCCGGAGTTCCGCAGTAGTATCCACCAGAAAAGGCGGGTAAAAGCTTTCGAGTTCGCTGCGGGGCCGTAAGCCCCAGCTTACGCCACAGGCGATGGTGTTGCTATTGATGGCTGTTTGCATGTCCACCCCTGAGTCGCCAACGTACAGGGTGTTTTCTGCCGCAATTCCGCTCTTGTCGAGAATTTCCTGAACGATGGAAGGGTCGGGTTTAGTTGGATGACCGATTTGGTGCCCCAGGACAGCTACAAAGGGAAGATCCGGGAAATAATGAGCGACCAGATGCTCCGTGGCTGCGTGGTATTTGTTGGAAGCCACTGCCAGTTTTATGCCTTTTTGGTGCAGCTCTGACAGCAATTCTGGCAGTCCCGCATAGGGGCGGGTAGCTTCCGTCATGTGATCCTTGTACCTGGCCGTGAAGTATTCCCG
>JAGXIP010000160.1 GCA_024635585.1 Saccharicrinis sp.
CATACTGAGCATGTAAAAAATAAAAATACTGCCATCAATCCAATGCAAATCGTGTAATTTTTGGTGAGTGAACAAAAGTATTCATAATAAACTAAAGTATGGTACAATAGTTTAGTGATTAATGGCCTTATTTTTTGGATTGGTATTATATATTGCTGTAAATGAGGATGATTAATGGGTTTTATGTTCTCTTTTTTAGGCTTAAAATAGATGCAATTTTTACATAAAGACTATGGCTTTAACATTAAATTTAGCATGATAAAAACAAATTTGATACTAAGATAATGTTTTTGTTTTACGGGCTTTTTTAGTTTCTTTAGGGGCTCAAAAAAATAGGACACAACTACAATAAAATGAAGCATAGTGTGTTTAAGTATTTACATTTATTTTTGATAATATAAAGATGATACGTACAAATTTGATTTTATTTTTAATGGTCGTTTTATTTTCGGCCGGTTCATTGGCTCAATCAAGCCATACATTGTTAACCATTGGTGACAAGGAATATCCAGTTGAAGAGTTTGATTTTATATACAGTAAAAACAACAGCTTTTCGGAAGATCCTAAAACCAAAAAAGAATATATCGACCTGTTCGTTAATTATAAGCTAAAAGTGCACGAAGCGCTTGCACAAGGTATGGATACCATGCCATCATTTAAAAAAGAATACAATTACTATAAAGATGAGTTGGCAAAGCCCTATCTTTCAGATAGCAAGGTAACTGAAAAGCTTTTGGAGGAAGCCTACAGTCGATTAAAGACAGAGGTAAATGCCAGTCACATACTTATTACTTTACCCCAAAATCCAACTCCCGAGGACACCTTGACGGCCTACAATAAAATTAGCACTGTCCTGAATAAATTTAAGGAGGGTGAGGATTTTAACAAGCTCGCCACAGAATACTCCGATGATCCCAGTGCCAAAAAAAATGAAGGTAAATTAGGCTATTTCACTGGTTTTATGATGGTTTATCCTTTTGAGTCGGCAGCATTTAATACTCCCGCGGGCAGTATTTCGCCCATCACCCGCACAGCGTTTGGCTACCATTTGGTGTTTGTTCATGATAAAAGGGATAACCAAGGCGAAGTGCATACCGCGCACATTATGCAAATGTTTCCTCCCAATTCGCCCCAAGAGCTTATTGCACAAAAGAGAGCAAAAATTGATTCGGTATATCAGCTGGTTTTAAAAGGCGAAGATTTTGGTTCTGTAGCAAAACAATATTCCGACGACCGCAACAGTGCAGCCAATAACGGCGAATTACCTTGGTTCGGTACCGGACGCATGGTGCCTGAATTTAGCCAGCCTGCATTTGAACTCGATAGTGTCAACAATATCTCAGAAGTAATTCAAACACCTTATGGTTTTCATATCATCAAATTTTTGGGCAAAAGGGGAATAAAGTCTTTTGAAGAAATGAAGGAGGAGATAAGCAACAAAATAGCCCGGGATGAGAGAGCGTACCAAGGTAAAAAAGTGGTGTTGGCTCGCCTAAAAGATGAATATAGTTTTAGCGAAAATAAAGCACAAACGGATGCCATAAAAGTAATGGCCAAGGAAGCAAACTTATCCAATGACGATTTTTTTAAGCATTTTGAGGGGAATGAGCAGGTTATAGCAACTATGACTGGCTGGGAGCTTAAGACAAGTGATTTGATGGCTCACTTAAAAAGTGACCGACAATTTGCGCAAAATAGCAGAGCAGCTACCATCGATAAATTGATGGAAACCTATATTGATGAAGCCATTTTAAAGTTTGAAAAAACAAAACTCGAAGAAAAATATCCAGAGTATAAATATCTGCTAAATGAATATCACGATGGTCTGTTGATTTTTGACATCAGCCAAAATGAAATTTGGAATAAAGCAATTGAGGATAGTGTAGGGTTGGATAGATTTTATTTAGACAATAAAGCAAATTATTATTATCCCGAAAAATTGGACGGTATTTTATTCTTTACCAATGATAAAAAAGATTTTAAAGCCGCCAAAAAGATAATGCAAGCTGATTCAGATATTACAGTTGATACACTGAAGAGTGCTTATCCGGGAAGCCAAGTAATAAAAGGGGTGTTCGAGAAAGGTGAATATAAAGCGCTTGACAAACAAATTTGGAAAATAAAAAAATCGGATGCTAAAGATAAGCCTGATTTTAAATACCTTTGGGCCGTAGGAGAGATAATCCCTAAGAAGCAAAAAGAACTAAGTGAAACCAAAGGACAGGTAATTGCCGATTATCAAAATCAAATTGAAAAGGAATGGTTGGCACAGTTAAAGAGTAAGTTTTCGCCCATAGTTAATTTAAAGGCTTTAAAATACAGTAAAAAAGTCGATACTAAAAAGAAGTAATGCACATTAAAATTCGATTATCTATTTTAGCTTTCCTTTTGTTGATGCTTTTGTCCTGTAATAATAGTACGCAGGATACTGGTTCAGCACCAGTGGCTAAGGTAGATAATCGTATCCTAACACGTTTGGAGCTAGAGCGAGCTACCCCTAAAAATTTAAGCGAAAACGACAGCGCTGCCTATGTGCAAAACTACATCAACCGTTGGGTTAAATCGGCTTTGTTGTTGCGTAAAGCAGAGCTTAATCTAAACCCTCAAGAAAAAGATGTAGAAAAAATATTGAGCGATTACAGGGCTTCACTATTAATACACAAGTACAAACAAAAATTACTATTACAAAAGCATACTTCGCTGATTACCAATTCGGAAATTGAAGCGTATTATAACCAGATGATAGAGAATTTTAAATTGGAGGATGATATAATTCAGGGTATGTTTATTAAAGTTTCGCTCAATGCGCCCAACTTATCCAGTTTAAAAAAGTGGTACCGTTCCGATAATCCCGATGATTACTTAAAATTGGAAGAGTACAGTTTTGTGAATGCACAAAAATTCGATAATTTTCTAGATAAGTGGGTGTCAGTAGAAGAAATAAATAAGCTAATGCCCCAACCACTTCCAAAGTATCCAAAATTTTTGGATTACAATAAATTCTTTGAAACCTCCGACAGCATATCACATTATTTCGTTTCTATACGTGACTTCCGTAAAGCAAACGATACGGCACCCTTAAGCTATGTTGAAGATAAAATAAAAGTGATATTGCATAATAAAAAGAGGATTGAATTCATACAAAATCTCGAAGAAGAGCTTTACCAAGAAGGTTTAAAACAGAAAGTAATAAAATTCTATTAAATTTGCCAAAAAAATAAATAATGCATACAAAAACCATTTTACTCATTGCCATCATAGCCAACGTTTTATTTGTAAGTACTCCGCTGCATAGTCAAAAAAATGTTGTTGATGAAGTTATAGCTGTTGTGGGCGATAATGCTATTTTACTGTCTGATGTCGAATATCAGTACCAACAAGCTGTTATGCAGGGAATGTCGGCTAAAGGCGATTTGAAATGCAAGCTCTTCGAACAGCAGCTTATTCAAAAGCTAATGCTCAACCAAGCTGTTTTAGACAGTGTGGAAATAAGCGAAAATAATGTTATCAACGAGGTAGATCGTAGAATGAACGAATTTATCGATAGAGCGGGCGGCCGTGAAAAGCTCGAAGAATGGTTTAATAAGTCCGTTTTACAGATTAAAAGAGAGCAAATGACCGTTGTACGCGACCAAATGCTCACCGAAAGCATGCAACGTACCATCACCGAAAAAATGGAACCCACACCCTCTCAGGTACGTGCTTTCTATCGAAAAACTCCACAGGACAGCTTGCCCATGGTTCCGGTGCAATACGAAATACAAAAAATTGCTGTTTATCCGCAAATAGATCAAAAAGAAATTGACCGCGTTAAAGCACGTCTTCGCGATTTTCAGAAACAAGTGGCCGACGGACGTGATTTTGCTACTTTGGCCGTGCTTTATTCCGAAGATCCGGGAAGCGCCACCAGTGGAGGTGACTTAGGTTGGAGCACCAGAGGATCTCTAGTTCCCGAATTTGCCAATGTGGCCTTTAACATGCAGGAAGTAAATAAAGTATCTAAAATCGTTCAAACAGAATATGGCTATCATATTATCCAACTTTTAGATAGAAAAGGAGAGCGCATACACGTTCGCCATATTCTGATGAAACCAAAAGTATCGCCCGATGCCAACAAGGAAGCCATTCATCGCCTTGATTCTGTGGCCAAGTTAATTACTGACGAAGAGCTAACTTTTGAGGAGGCCGCATTGTATTACTCTATGGATAAAGATACCCGCAACAATGGTGGATTAATGGTAAACATGCGCACGCAATCCTCTAATTTTGAATTGGCGGCTATCGATAAACCTCAGTTGGCCAAAGAACTACAGAAACTAAAGGAAGGTGAAATTTCAAAGCCTCTTAGCATAAAAGACGATAAAGGTCATGATGTTTTTGTTATCATTAAGCAAAAACGAAGAATTGATACCCACAGGGCTAATTTGAAAGATGACTACCAGTTGATTCAAAACATCATGAACGAGAAAAAACGACAGGATGCTATTGAAAACTGGATTAAGGAAAAGCAGTTGGATACCTACATAACCATCAGTGACGATTGGAAAGATTGCGATTTTGATTTTAAAAATTGGATTAAGTAGATTTTTTTCCTATTTTGCTCATAGAATTTTAATGATTGGAGCATGAGATTTTTGGGTGATTGCAAAGTTGGATTAATCTTTATAGTGTTTTTTATATTTCTATCATGTGCCAGAGAGGCATATAATATTTCTTATACAGGGGTAATTGTGGACGAAGAAACCAATTGCCCCTTGCCACTTTCGGGCGTTCAGTCTTTTTGTTTTTATCAACAAAATATAGATGAATCGGCCACCCAGCAGCTTATAACGCACACCGACAGTTTAGGCCGATTTAAGCTGAGGTTTGATAAAGGATATAAAATCAGCATGGCGATAACAGCAGAAGATTATGTGGATAAGTTTCTGCAATTTAAACCACTTACTGCGCATATTCCAGATACTATTTATTTAAAACGAAAATTTGTTCTTCAGACTTCTGCTGCCACAAAATTAATTGATATCCCCTAAATTTAACTATACGTTTATTGTTTTCGTTATTGCGTAATTACCACTACTTTTACTGCGTTAAAAACTGTACTACACATATGCCAATATCAAGATGCATTTTCGCAATACTTTTTGCCGTATTTTTATGTGGTTCACATAATACTTTTGCTCAAAAAAAAATACTAGTAAATAACGCCGACAGTCTTAATTACGACGAAGCCCGCTATGGTAAGGATGTACAAGTGCTTATTGGTAACGTTGAGTTTGAGCACCAAACAGCCTTAATGTACTGCGATACGGCCTATCGTTTTGTGGGAAGTAATAAGTTTGATGCTTTCGGCAATATTCACATTATTCAAAACGACACCTTGCATCTTTATGGTAATACCTTAAAATACAACGGTAATACGGGGATTGCCGAGGTTCGAGATAATGTTAGGCTTATTAATAAAGATGTGGTGCTCACCACCGACTATTTGGATTACGATAGGGTAAATAATTTCGCCTATTACTTTAATTTTGGCAAAATTGTAAATAAAGAAAATACCCTTACCAGTAAAAAAGGATATTATTATCCGGATACTGATCAAACTCATTTTAAGGATAGTGTGGTTGCCGTTAATCCTAAATACACCATTTATTCCGATACGCTTATTTATAATACAGTTACTAAAATGGCCAATATTAAAGGGCCTACGTACATTATAGGCGATAGTAACACCATTTATGCCGAAGCAGGATATTACGATATGTTAAATGATTTGGCTCTTTTAAAGGAAAATGCTTATGTGGAGGGAAAGCAGCTTTTAAAGGGCGATACCATATATTACAACCGGGTAAAGGGCTACGGCGAGGTTTTTAATCACATGGAGCTTCACGATACTACCAATAACGTGATTATTAAAGGCGACTATGGTTTTTATAACGAAATAACGCAGGATGCGCTGGCAACCAAAAATGCCCAATTATTACAAATATACAATATTGATACGCTTTTTTTACATGCCGATACCTTGCAGGCTGTACCTCTGGAAAACGGTGATGACAAACTGATAAAAGCTTTTCGTAAAGTAAAGTATTTTAGACCTGATATGCAGGGGCGATGCGACTCCATGGTGTTCGATAGTCGAGATACTACTAACACTTTTTATTACGATCCTATTATGTGGTCCATGGGCAATCAACTAACAGCCGATGTGATTAAGATGTATACCAAGAATGAGGTGATGGATAAAATTGATATGATAGATCGATCTTTTATTATTTCGGAGGAGGATACCGGGCGTTATAACCAAATTAAAGGAAAAAAAATGACCGGTTATGTGCGCGATAACGAGCTGTATAAAATAGATGTGGACGGTAATGCGCAATCCATTTATTTTCCCAAGGACAAAAAAAATATACTGGGCGTTAATCGAGCCGAATCAAGTAACATGACTATCTACCTAAAAAAGCGGCAGGTGGATCAAATAAGAATGCGCGTTTCGCCAACAGGGAGCATGAACCCGCTCGTGCTGGTTGCCGAAGAAAAGCTGCGATTAGATGGCTTTTATTGGCTCGAAAAATTTAGACCTAAACGTAAAGAAGACATCTTTATTTGGGAGATATTACCCACCTTTGATCGTGGCGAAGACCAGTCGGAATACAATTTGGACGATACGTATTAACACGCATTCAAAACTAATTTTCTAATCTCTAATCTCTAATCCCTTATCATTAATCATTAATCTCTTATCTTTAATCTTTAATCTCCTAAATCCATTCAATTTTAAAAATATATGCACAATACCATCTTTTATATTATCGTTGCTATTCTTATTGTCGAGTTTATTTGGGATAGATTTTTACTCTACCTAAACACCACAAAATGGAGTGATAAAATTCCAAGCGAACTGCAAGGTGTTTACGATGTCGATAAATATGCCAAACAACAACAATATTCGAAGGTCAATTATAAGTTTGGCTGGATAACGGCCATTTATGGTTTGGTGTTGGTTTTGGCTTTGTTGTTCCTTAATGGCTTTGCCTGGATTGACCAATGGGCACTCTCTTTTACGAGTAATCCAATTTATCGAGCTTTTTTATTTTTAGGGGTACTCGGACTTGGTTCAACTATTCTAAATATCCCATTTTCAATTTATAGCACCTTTGTTATTGAGGAGAGATTCGGATTTAATAAAACTACACCCAAAACTTTTATACTTGATTTAGTTAAATCGTTAGTTATTGGAGCAATTTTGGGCGGAGGTATTCTCGCTCTCGTTATTTGGTTTTATGAGGTAGCTGGCGAGTACTTTTGGTTATATGCCTGGGGATTAATGACGGCATTCATGCTTATTATTACCATGTTTTATACTTCTGTATTGCTTCCTATGTTTAATAAACAGACCCCTTTACAGGCTGGTGAACTCAAAACAGCTATCCAAGATTTTTGTAATAAAGTACAATTTAAGCTTGATAATGTTTATGTGATGGATGGCTCGAAGCGCAGCACCAAGGCCAATGCTTTTTTTAGTGGTTTGGGAGCAAAAAAGCGAATTGTATTGTACGATACTCTTGTAAACGATTTAAAAACAGAGGAGATAGTTGCTGTACTTGCCCATGAAATTGGGCACTACAAAAAGAAGCATACGCTTTGGGGCATGCTTAGCGGAATAGTGCAGACAGGGATAATGCTGTATATATTTTCTTTGTTTGTAGATTCGCCCGCACTGTCAAATGCTTTGGGCGTTAAGGAGCCTGCATTCCATATTGGTTTGGTAGCTTTTGGTATTCTGTATAGTCCTATATCCGGCATAACCGGCATGTTGTCGGCTATGCTATCGCGTAAAAACGAGTACGAAGCCGATGCTTTTGCTGCAACAAATCATCATCCCGACGCCCTAATCGCAGCTTTAAAAACAATATCGGTAAATGCACTAAGCAACCTAACACCGCACTCGTGGTATGTGTTTTTCCATTACTCGCATCCACCATTGCTAGAAAGGGTAAAGGCATTAAAAAATGAGAGCCCCACCCTGCCTCCCCGAAGGGGAGGTGCCAAAGCTGTAAATCAGTCCCTCCCCTTCGGGGAGGTTAGGAGGGGCTTCCTATGAAAATAGAAATTGTAACCATAGGCGATGAATTGCTTATAGGTCAGGTAATAGATACCAATTCGGCATGGATGGGCAGGCAACTGAATAGTGCAGGTTTTGAAGTGTCAAGGATTAATTCCATATCTGACGACGAGGCGGAGATACTGAACATTCTGCGTGAATCCTCGCAAAGGGCTGATGTGATATTGCTGACTGGAGGACTTGGGCCTACCAAGGACGATATTACCAAAATAACCCTGTGTAAATATTTCGATACACAATTAGTGTTCGATGAACAGGTTTTCGAAGATGTAAAAACCCTGTTAAAAGTATATGTTCCCAATATCAATGAACTAAATAGGCAGCAAGCGATGGTGCCGGCCAATTGTACTGTTATCCGCAACTCAGTTGGTACTGCGCCCATCATGTGGTTCGATCAAGGAGGTACCATCTATGTTTCAATGCCGGGTGTGCCGTCCGAGATGAAAAACGCGATGGAAAAGGAGATTATTCCCCGCTTTTTGAAACTTTTTAGCAACGGTGTTATCGTTCATAGAACCGTTGTAGTGAGTGGAATTCCCGAATCTACTTTGGCCGAAATGCTTAATGAGTTTGAGCAGTCCATGCCTAATTTCATCAAGTTAGCTTATCTTCCTTCAGTTGGAAGAATACGATTAAGATTTACTGGCAGAGGCACTGAAAAAGGGATGATTGAGCGCGCCTTAAATGAATTGATAGTGCCGCTTAAAGCTATTGTGGGAGAATCTATTTTGGCTTACGATGATTTATCTACCGTTGAGATGGTTGCCGCTGTTTTTACCAAGCAAAATTTAACATTGTCCACTGCCGAGAGTTGCACGGGAGGGAATATTGCTCACCAAATAACCAAGTTTCCGGGTAGCTCAAATTATTTTAAAGGAAGTGTGGTGGCTTATCACAACGAGATAAAAATAAATATATTGGATGTTGATCCTCTTCAAATAGAGCAGTATGGTGCGGTTAGCAAAGGAGTGGTGGAGCAAATGGCTATTGGCGCACGAATCAGGCTTGAAAGTGATTACGCCGTGGCCACCTCTGGCATTGCTGGACCGGATGGTGGAAGCGAAGAAAAACCTGTTGGCACTATATGGATAGCCGTGGCCGGACCAATGGGGGTTGTAAGCGAATGCTTCAGCTTTGGTAACCAGCGCGAACGTAATATAACGCGAAGTACGGAAATGGCACTGGTAATGCTAAAAAAGATGGTGGATAAGGATGATGAGCAGGGAGCAGGGGGCTTGGGGCGTAAAGCGTAGATAAAGCGAAGCGATATCCCGATGCCTAAAATTTAATTTCTTCGGGAGCATACAGCGAAAAGCGAAAAGAGATTAGCGTAAAGGGGAGAAAGTAAAGCATGCAGCATAAAGCGGAAAAAAAAGGAATAAGGAGAAATAAATAGAAATAAAACAACTTCACAGACCTGTTGGCGTCGTGAGACCCGACAGCGTCAATAAATAAAATAAAGAGCGAAAAGTTAGGAGGTAAGTTAGTTGTATATTATTACATTTTTGTAAGATGGGTGTGGTTATTTATTGCATTTTAATTGGGAAGTGGATTGGATTATAAAATAAACTAAAGAAATATGGAATTTTTATTGTGCATTATTTGCTCCTTTAGATAAAATTACCGTATTTTGCGCTCTGTTTGAAAAATGTATCCGAAAAAAAACGGTGTAAAGATGTCAAAAGTTTGTCAGATAACTGGAAAAAGGTTCTTGGTAGGGAACAATGTTTCGCACTCCAAAAGAAGAACCAAAAGAAGATTTGATGTGAATCTATTTAAGAAACGTTTCTTCCTGGTGGAAGAGGAACGTTGGATAGATCTTAGGGTTTCGGCTTCCGGGCTTAGATTAATCAACAAGGTTGGTTTATTAGCAGCTTTGAAATCCGCTAAAGAAAAAGGTTTGATAACTAAAATTTAAGGGTTTTAAGAGATGGCTAAAAAAGCAAAAGGAAATCGTA
Organism: Saccharicrinis sp.; assembly: GCA_024635585.1. Classification (GTDB taxonomy): domain Bacteria; phylum Bacteroidota; class Bacteroidia; order Bacteroidales; family Marinilabiliaceae; genus Saccharicrinis. The sequence goes on from JAGXIP010000160.1 coordinate 10,084, forward strand.
TTCAGTGTATTCTTGAATGCACAGAGCACAAAGAGAGTGGTATGGCTGGAACAAGTCGGTATATTACTGTTAAAAACAGAAAAAATACCCCTGCCAGAATGGAATTGAAAAAGTATAACCCTGTTTTAAAGCGTTATACTGTACATAGAGAAATTAAATAAACTGTTTTATCATGGCTAAGAAATCAGTAGCAACATTACAAAAAGGTGGCGGAAAAGGTCACTCTAAAGTGATCAAAATGGTAAGATCGCCTAAGACCGGTGCCTACACCTTTAAAGAAGGAATTGTAATCAACGAAGAAGTAAAAGAATTTTTCAAAAAATAATTTTGCTCTGCAAAAGACATTTTTAACAAAAGAGCTTCCTTTATAACAAAGGAAGCTTTTTTGTATATGTATTTTTCTTATTTTTAGCTTGTTTATTTACAATTATTAAAACAAGATATGGGATTGTTCGGAAGTTTTACCAAAGATAAAAAAGATAAGCTGGATAAGGGTCTGGCAAAGACCAAAGAGAGTGTGTTTAAAAAGCTTTCTCGTGCGGTGGCCGGTCGGTCGCGTGTGGATGAGGATGTTTTGGACGAACTGGAGGAAATCCTTATTACCTCCGATGTAGGCGTAAATACCACTCTTAAAATTATCGGGCGTATTGAGGAAAGAGTGGCTAAAGATAAATTCTTGAGCACTTCTGAATTAAATTCCATCCTTAAGGAAGAAATAGTAGCGCTACTTTCGGAAAATCACGTGGACGGGGAAGGCGATTTTGAACTGCCCCAAAGCGAGTACCCTTATGTAATTATGGTGGTGGGCGTAAATGGGGTGGGCAAAACCACAACCATTGGCAAACTGGCTTATAAATTTAAAGCCGCCGGTAAAAAAGTGGTGCTTGGTGCTGCCGATACTTTTAGAGCCGCAGCCATAGAGCAATTGCAGGTTTGGGCGGATAGAGTAGGAGTTCCCTTGGTACGTCAAAATATGGGTTCCGATCCTGCTTCGGTAGCCTACGATACATTGGCTTCGGCCAAAAAGCAAGGAGCCGACGTGGTTATCATTGATACCGCCGGACGATTGCACAACAAAATAAACCTGATGAACGAACTCACCAAGGTAAAAACCGTAATGCAAAAAGTGGTGCCCAACACCCCCAACGAAATTATCCTGGTGCTCGACGGAAGTACCGGACAAAATGCTTTTGAGCAAGCCAAGGAGTTTACCAAAGCAACCGAAGTAAACGCACTAGTGATAACTAAATTAGATGGTACAGCTAAAGGTGGCGTTGTTATAGGTGTTTCGGATCAATTTAAAATCCCGGTTAAGTATATTGGTATTGGCGAAGGAATAGACGATTTGCAGGTTTTTGATCGAAAAGAATTTGTAGATTCTTTATTTAATTAGCAGTAACTGAAAACATAAAAGTAAGTTGCCCGTTATTCAGGTAGCTTTTAAGGAACGGTTCTTTATTTGCAAGATGTAAATAAAGAACCGTTCCTTAATTTTTCTTTTAAAACAACCCTCCCTACTTAATAATAATCACATAAAAATGAAAAAAATAGATTTAATAACCCTTGGGTGCTCTAAAAACTTGGTGGATTCCGAAAGGTTGATCAGTCAATTTAAGGCAGGTGGTTTTACAGTAGCCCATGATGCCGAAAAACTTCAAGGGGATATTGCCATCATTAATACTTGCGGATTTATTGGTGATGCCAAGGAGGAATCTATCGAAACGATATTGAATTTTGTGGAAGCAAAAAAAAGAGGGCAGCTTAAAAAGGTGATTGTAATGGGCTGTCTTTCGGAGCGATATTCGAAAGAGTTGAAGGCGGAGATTCCTGAAGTGGATGCCATTTATGGTAAATTTGATTGGAAAAAAATAGTAGAGGATTTGGGTCAGACTTACCGTGCTGATTTGATTAACGAGCGCAGTCTCACAACTCCCGGTCATTATGCTTATTTTAAAATATCCGAAGGTTGCAACCGTTCTTGTTCGTACTGTGCCATACCTTTAATTACCGGAAAGCATCAGAGCAAACCCATTGAGCAATTGGTGGAAGAAGCTGAGCGTTTAGCAGCGCAAGGGGTTAAAGAGCTTCAGGTGATTGCACAGGATCTTTCGTATTACGGATTGGATATCTACAAACAAATGCGCTTGGCCGAATTGACCCAAAAGATTGCTGATGTAAATGGTATCGAATGGGTTCGTTTACATTACGCCTATCCCGCCGGGTTTCCCTATAACTTACTAAAAGTGATGAACGAACATCCTAATGTTTGTAATTATTTAGACATAGCCCTGCAACATGTGAGCGATCCTATGCTTAAGATTATGCGTCGTAACGTAAGTAAAGCCGATACCTACAAGCTGATTGAGCGTATGCGTAAAGATGTTCCTGGTATTCACCTGCGCACCACCATGATTACGGGTCATCCAGGGGAAACGGAGCAGGATTTTAAAGAAATGATGGATTTTGTGAAGGAAATGCGTTTTGAGCGTTTGGGTGTGTTCCCATACTCGCACGAAGAAGATACCCACGCTTATCGTAATTTTAAGGATGAGATACCCGAAGAAGTAAAGCAGGAGAGAGCCAATGCTATTATGGAAGTGCAGGAGCAAATAAGCCTGGAGATAAACCAAGCCAAGGTAGGTAAAGAACTAAAGGTTATTATCGATCGTAAGGAAGAAGAATATTTTGTAGGACGTACCGAATTCGATTCGCCCGAGGTTGATCCTGAAGTGTTAATCCCCGTTGAAGGTAACTCTGTAAAAGTAGGAGAGTTTCATAACATCAAAATAACCGGAGCCGAAGCTTTTGATTTGTTTGGCGAGACAGTAGGCAGTCATCAATAACCAGTCACCAGTGAACGGTAATCCTTCCAAAAAAAATGAAGTAGGCGAGTCTGAAAAGTGAATAAACTAATAGGTGGGAGAAATATTACATGCAACGTTTCCCCGCCTTTTTAAGGCGGGGTGGATGATGTTGAGGTACGAAATATCAGACGGGGTGGTTTTTGATCCTTTTTAATAAGCCATCCACCACTAGCCAACCGCTAACCACCATCAGCTAAAAGCTAATCTTATGACACGTTATTTTATCGAACTTGCATACAACGGCAAAAAATACCATGGTTGGCAAATTCAGCCCAATGCGCTTACGGTGCAAGAGGTGCTGAACGAATGCATGAGTACCATCTTGCGCCAAGAAATTAATGTGGTGGGGTGTGGCAGGACGGATACGGGTGTGCATGCATCATATTATGTGGCTCATTTTGAGAGTGAAGACAGCGGAATAGATGAGAAATATTTTTGTAATAAGATAAATAAAATATTGCCCAAAGATATTGCCGTTTATTCTTTAGAGAAGGTAGATGCTCAAACGCACAGTCGATTTTCGGCTATCGGTCGTACTTACGAATACCATTTGCTTACCCAAAAAAATCCTTTTTTACAAGAGTTTGCCTATCAGTCGCATGTTTCGCTCGATTTTGAAGCCATGAACAAGGCTGCTAATGCACTGCTCCATTATACCGACTTCACAAGTTTTAGCAAGCTGCATACCGAAGTAAAAACCAACAATTGCAAGGTGACTTTTGCTCAATGGGAATTTGTGGGTGACAAGTGGATTTTCACCATTAAAGCCGATCGCTTTTTACGCAATATGGTACGAGCTATCGTGGGTACTATACTTATGGTTGGACGTGGAAAGCTAAGCGTTCAGCAATTTATGAAAATTATTGAAGCCAAAGATAGGGGACAGGCAGGTACCTCGGCTCCTGCTCACGCGCTATATTTGATTGATGTTTTGTACCCCAAGGATTTGTTTGTTAAAGGCGAATACTTTTTAAATGGTATTAGCCAATAGATGCTATTGAAGCAGTGGCTAACAATTGGCAACAATTGGCTTTCGTAATCGCATTATTACTTATTTTTTTGTTGTTTCTCAATTTCGTTGAGTTCTTGTTTTAGTTCTTTCTTCATTGTTTTCATATCTTTTTTGAGTTCCTTTAAGTCCTCCGTCAGTTGCTCCTTATCTCTTTCAATTTCTTCCCTGTCGCGGCTCAGTTTGGCATTATCAATTTCCAGCTCGGTCATTTTCATTTGTGCATCAATCAACGAATCCAGGTTCAGACCTTCAATTTGTTTGCCGGCTAATTCAATGGCTGTTTCGGCTGCTTCTAACGATGTGGCTACAATGCTTTCGATATCTATATTTTCGAGTACTTCGGCTGCTATCTTTAAACCTGCTTCGGCTGCTTTGAGGGATATCTCGGTTGTTTCTTCAATATCTTGTGTTTCATTAGATGCATGTTTGATATCTTTTGTAGCGTGTTTAATTTCCTTTTTGGCTTCTTTCAGTTCCGCCCGTATCTCTTCCTGTATGGAATCTGAATTGATTTCGGACATGGCGGCTTTTATCTCAATTCGAGCTTCGTGCATGGCCTCCTGTATGCCCGCTTCACTGATTTCGTTTAAAGCCAGATTTATCTCTTCAAATATTTCTGCAGATAACGATTGGTCTTTTTCCGTTAGTGCTATTTCTATGGCTTGTTCTATTTCTTTTGTCAGTTCTTCATTGGTACTTGCTATCTCCATATTTTTTTCGACAGCCTGTAACAAGCTGTCTTTATTTGCTTTGAACTCCGTATTGGGTAATGCTGCATTGGATGTTTTAGGCGATAGTTTTTGTTCGGCTTTCTGCTCAGATTGTTCTGCGGGAGCAATGGTGTCATTAAATTGATTTCCAACCGAGAATGAAACTAAAAAGATACTGCTGGTGATGATGCAGGCCGCAATTAGACCTTCTAAAACATTTGTTTTCATGGCTCTTTGTTTTTGAATTCGTTTAATTCTTTCCAGTAAGCTGCCTTTTTTGTGGCCAAAGCCCATGGATAGTTTTTTTTGTGAGTAAATAGGAGTGTTGGCAGCTTGTCCGGCTATTGACGGATGAGCTAATGCCTGTGCATAGCTTAGCTTGTCACCAGTAATATTGATGGCTATATCGTCGCAGGCGTGTTCGCGTTCCGCCCTGATATGTGCCGAAATGCCCCATACGGCTGGGTGATAAAAGAACAATATTTCTATTACAGATTGGATAATGTTGAACAAATAATCGTTTCTGACAATATGTGCCAGCTCGTGCGCAATAATGGCTTTAGCTTCTTTATCTGATAAATCAGAGAGCATCTTGATAGGAAACAGGATGATGGGTTTTAAAAAGCCCAAGGTGAGTGGGGTTGTGGTATGTGGCGATTTATAGGCTTTAATTTTGCGCGTAACTCTTAAAACCGCAGTAAGTTCTTCTAATTTACGCACCCATCTTTCTTCAAAAGGAAGCAAATTACGCTTCTTTAGTCGCCTTGTGTATGCAAATCCCATTAGTAATCGTAAGGTAAAAATACCTATCCCTAGGAGCCAGGCGGATAGAAATAGGGGAAAGTTACGTTGGAACCAAGCCCTGATCTTTATTGTTTTTAATTTTAAAACGGACAACGAATGAGTTGTCTCAATATTATGAATGATCGGCTGGTTGATGGTTTTTGAGTAATTCGACTGGGTTTTTAATTCGTCCTTCAGAATTTGCTTATTTAGTATTTGACTTTTTAGTATTTGCTTATCAATGGCATAGGTGTATCCACCTACAAATGTAGAAACCGACCAGCCCAGGAATACTATCAATGCAGTATACGAAATAAAGTACCTGATTTGGGCGCTGTGTTTTTTAACTATGGCCAATAAAATAAGCAATGCGATAAATACAATGAAGCCCTGCCATATGGCATGTACGATGGTCCAACCTAGTGCCTCGGTTATTGCAGGCGAAAATATGCTCTGTAGTAAGTTCATGGCAAATTAAATTAATGTGATTCAACATTATTAGCTGCGGCGATTAATCGTTTTGCATCTGCTCGATTATCTGTTTTATCTCGTCCAATTCTTCTTTCGATGTTTTTCTGTTTCCCAACAATTGCATTACCAGCGAACTGGCTGAACCGCCAAAGGCTGAATCTACAAAGCGATCCAACAAACGCTCACGGGTTTCTTCTCTGGCATGGTTGCTAAAGTACAAATGACTTTTTCCCTTTTTCTCTCTTTTAACCAAGCCTTTGGCCGTCATATTTTGCATAATCTTTAAAGTGGTGGTATAACCCACATCTTTACTTTCACTTATCAGTGCGTGAATGTCTTTTACGCTTTGGGGCTCTTTTTTCCATAAAATGTTCAGGATGTCCAATTCTGCCGCTGTTGGTGTTTTTTTGTTCATTGGTTTTATCTCTAATTAAATTAGCGTGACTCACAAACTACGATACTTGTCGTACAAATATATACGACACTTGTCGTAATTGCAAATTTTATTAGCTTTTTTTTACGGATCAATAAAAAGACGCATATGTTTTAAAAATGAATAGGATGCTTTTCTGCGCTCCGATTTCTACCTTCCGATCCTTCTTTCCGCTTATCGTACTTCGCTTATCTCCTACTGCTGTCCACTGTCCGTTTTACGTTTTGCGCTTTTACTTCCCACTATATACTCCACGCCCCACGCCCTAAGCCCTAAGCTCCATGCCCTTCGCTCTTTTAACTAAAAATATGGCCAGCATGTGCTTAAATATTTTAATTTTGTAAAGCGCATTAAATTTATGAGTTATGAGTAAAAAAAATGATTTCAAGTTTACAAGCATTTTTTTATTGGTTTTAATATCAGTGCAATTTGTTTTTGTTTCGATAAGTACTGCACAATCTAGTGTTGTAATTCCCATTTTAACTGCCGACTTCGACGATGAGGGCTTTAAACAGGGTTGGACGATTCAAGCCTTGCAAGGCCATACTTATTGGGCTAAGGAAACATATTATGGGAACAGTTATATGCAAATATCTGGTTATAATGCAACAGGGCAGGATATTGAAAGCTATTTGATAAGCCCAAAAATTGATTTTGATGCCTACAATAACGAAGCATTGCGTTTTAAAACCAAAAATGGATATTATCGAGGAACCACCTTGTCGATATGGCTTTCTACCGATTACGACGGTAATGATATGGCTAGCGCTACCTGGCTTTCGCTGGATGCCCAGATTGATGAGCGAAATAACAGTGGTTATGGCACCACTTTTATTGAGTCGGGACAGGTTGATTTATCCATGTATTCAGGGATGGGGCATATTGCTTTTAAATATTTGGGGAATACAACTAACCTAACAACCACCTACCAAGTGGATGATGTGGTGATTACAGGAGTAGAAAAAGATTTTCCAGGCACTTTGGTTTCCGCACAACTCAATGATGAGATTCCCTTTCCCTACGTTGCCATAGGCAAGCAAAGCGATGTTTATACTTATACTTTAAGTTTTACAGGAGTGTCTGGTATTATTAATGTAGCTGCACCAAGTAATTATCTGCTTTCATTGGATGGCACGAATTGGAATAGGGCTCTTACAATAAGTACTGGTTCGGGTGATGGTTTTGCCGAAGTGAAAATTAAATATGCTCCTCAAAAAGAATACTACTACGGGGTAGAACAGATAATAGAGCACAGGGTAAACAATGCCATGCCCTATCAAATAAAAGTTAAACCTGCAGATGCGGGCGTGCCGATGGATGCCACAGAGATGGGAAAGGATAAAACTTTAGATGTGGTGACATGGAACCTCCAATTTTTTGGCATAGCAACAAATGGAAGCCCCAACCAGACTGCTTTCGATACCAAGTTATCCAATGTAGCCAATAAAATTTTGGACTTAGATGCCGATGTGTATGCTATTCAGGAAGTGATTGTAGATGAGATTCATGGTGATTTTTTTATGCCTTTGGTTGAGAAACTTAATGAATTGGCTGGACAAACCAGCTATGCCGGCGTATTGGCACCACGCTACAGTAATTATTTTAGACCAGCTTCTTCCGATTTTCCCGCACAATGTATAGGATTTATTTACAATATTAACGCGGTTAGCAATGTTGGCTCGTTTTCCATGTTTTCTGATTTTTATGATGGATATTCCACACCACCAATACCTGGGTATCCTGGCAACAGCAATTTATTTTGGTCCAGCGGAAGGCTGCCACAAATGATGCAAGCTATTGTTCAGGTCGACGGGAAAAGTCAGCTCATCAACTTCATTAATCTGCACGCCAAATGCTGCGATGCGGCCGACCGAAGATGGGCTGATGCTGATTATTTATTTAAGGAGTTAAAGCTAAATTATAACGACGATAATATCATGATTATGGGCGATTATAACGAAACTTATTCCATGAGCAAAGGAGCTTATGCACCTTGGTATTCCAATTGGAACAGTGATTATTTGCATGCTGTAGGTTCAACACTCGACCATGTGAGTATTTCAAATGAGATGTATTTTGAATTTCAGAGTTTAATTAACAACAGCCAGATAGATCAGGTGAATTACTCCGATCATGATCCGGTGATGCTGCGTTTTTTGATTGATACCGATAAAGAGTCTCAAACCGTTACATTAAATCCTATTGCATCACAACAGATAGGCAATGCAGTTCAATTGCAGGGTGAAACCAGTTCGGGCTTGCCAATTAAATATAATCTGGTATCGGGGAATGCAAGCATAGCTGGCAATATGCTTCAGATTACAGGTTTGGGTGTTGTAAGCGCACAAGCTGTTCAAGAGGGCAATGCCCAGTATGCACCCGCCTTTTCGAATGTGGTAAGTTTTAACGTCGAAGAAATTACAGGGATTGAGCAGGAATATGCGCAACAAGTGAAGGTTTATCCAAATCCAGCATCTAATAGCGTTATGGTGTCGATGCCTGATGAAGGCGAGAAGCAGATTCGTTTTTTCGATTTGACAGGAAAAACATATCGCCAACAGGTCGTTTTTGGAAAGGAAGAAAATATAGACACGGATGACTTGCCTGATGGTTTGTATTTTATTCAAATAACATCGGGGAATATAACTATTGCTAAAAAACTGGTGGTGGAACATCGCTGATTCAGGATATTCCTAACGGGGTAAATAAACTCACGGGGTGAATATTTGCAATACACCTATATTCACCCCGGGAGTTACAACTAAAATAAAAAGAAAAAAATCATACTTACCGCAATCGGTTGCAATAAGATGATTGTATTGTAAGTAGATGCATTGCCCATGAATAGTGGCTTTGAGAGCTTTATGATATTGTTATCTTTGATTTCTCGAAACCAAAAATATAAGCAATGACCATTAAAAATTTACTATTTGCACTGGCTTTAATTATTCTGGGCGCATGTGCACAAAATCAACCTGAAAAACCTGAGCAAGCTCCTTTTGTTTGGGATAATGCCAACGTGTATTTTTTATTAACCGACCGTTTTAGCAATGGCGACTCGGCTAACGACGTCAACTTTGAACGTAATGGGGAGGCGGGTCTGTTGCGTGGATTTATGGGCGGTGATTTCCGAGGAATCATCAACAAAATTAACCAAGGATATTTTAGTGATTTGGGAGTGAACGCTTTATGGTTTTCGCCCGTGGCTGAGCAAATACATGGTAGCGTGGACGAAAGTACGGGAAATACCTATGGTTTTCATGGTTATTGGGCCAAGGACTGGACTCGTATCGATCCCAATTGGGGAACCGAGCAGGAGTTCGCTGAGCTGGTGGATGCAGCCCATGCTGTAGGTATCAGGATAGTGATGGATGTGGTGCTAAACCATACCGGCCCAGTAACAGATAAGGATCCGGTGTACGGAAGCGATTGGGTACGTACAGGCCCTCCTTGCACCTACCAAAGATATGAATCAACTGTAACTTGTACCTTGGTAGAAAACTTACCTGACATAAAAACAGAAAGTGACCAAGATGTCGACTTACCCGAAGTACTGCTGGAAAAGTGGCAAAATGAAGGACGTTTGGAACAGGAAATGGAGGAATTGAATGCTTTTTTTGCAGAAACAGCTTACCCTCGCGCTCCTCGGTTTTACATAATTAAGTGGTTGACCGATTTTGTGCGTAAATACGGTGTTGATGGTTATCGAATTGATACCGCCAAGCATGCTGAGGAATCGGTTTGGAGCGAGCTGTATGAGCAAGCATCAAAGGCTTTTGAAGAATGGAAAACGGCTAATCCCGACAAAGTACTCGACGACAATGCTTTTTATGCAGTTGGAGAGGTTTACGGTTATGGTGCATCAAGCGGAAGAAATTTCGACAATGGTGGGGTACAGGTAGATTATTTTGCCCATGGTATGCACGCCCTCATTAATTTTGAGTTGAAGAGTGATGCAAATAAAGATTACGAGTTTATCTTCTCTAAATATTCCAATATCCTTAACAATGAGCTTAAAGGAAAATCTGTTTTAAATTACCTGTCCTCGCACGACGACAGCCATCCTTTTGATATGAGTAGAGAAAAGGCATATAAAGCAGCCAATGTACTGCTGTTGTGTCCTGGCGCTTCGCAAATTTATTATGGCGACGAGATAAATCGCACATTAATCGTTGAAGGTACTGTTGGTGATGCCACATTGCGCAGTTTTATGAACTGGGAGGATACTAACACAAATACAGTGGTGAATGGCGTAGGATCGAGTGATTTGTTGAACCACTATCAAAAACTGGGACAGTTTAGAGCCGCCAATCCTTCGGTAGGTGCAGGCGTACACACGCAAATTACTGCCCAACCCTATGTTTTTAAGCGCGAATATGCTCAAAACGGATACGGCAATAAAGTGGTTGTAGGCATGGATTTACCCAGAGGTGTAAAAACAATTTCTGTAGGCGATGTATTTGAGAACGGCACTACGGTAAAAGACTATTACTCTGGGAAAACAGGCAAAGTAAAGGATGGTGAAGTAACGCTGCAATCCGATTTAGATATGATGTTACTGGCTGCGGAAAGATAGAGGTTTGAATTTGATTTAAGGTTTCTTTATCCTTGTATCAATTATCATGTGAAAAGAACGTATCGTATATTACTCATAAATAGAACCATGCACAGATGTCATAAAAAAACATCCATTGTGCGTGGTTTTTTTTTCATGATGTTTTTTCATTCTGAAATGGATAAATCTCCGTTTATCGTATTTGATTCATCTAAAGTAAACAGATAGTCTGAAATGGCGAAAGGCAATGATTTGTATGATTTAATATAAGCTTTTAACCTAAATCCCAAAAGATCAGTAACAGTAGCTCACCACAGAAAAACGCCCACACCAAACATCATATATTATATGATGGGCAATGTGGGTTAAGCAATAATCTGCAAATCAATGATAGTAAAGGTTTTTTAAGATGACGAAACCTTTATGCTAATACATTTTAATTACGACTCACTAATTAGTCTTGATACTTTGTACTTGATACTTGATACTTTGTACTTGATTTTTTGTACTTTAAACTTTAATACTATCAATCTTTAGTTGCTAGATAGTATCTTTCGTTCACTTCGTCCCAATTAATCACGTTCCAGAAAGCATCAATATAATCGCCTCTTTTGTTTTGATATTTTAGGTAGTAGGCATGTTCCCATACGTCTAAAGCCAGGAGAGGAGTTCCTTTAATATCTACATCTGGCATCCATGGGTTATCTTGGTTGGCCGTGTTCCCCACTTCTAATTTTTTGTTGCCATTTAACACCAGCCAAGCCCATCCACTGCCGAACTGTGTTTTTGCTTGTTCGTTAAATGCTGTTTTAAAACTATCCATCGACCCAAACTCTGTTTCTATTGCTTTAAGTAATTCCGGACTTGCATCGCCACCATTGGGACTCATGTTACTCCAAAAAAGCGAATGGTTGTAGTACCCACCACCGTTGTTACGCACGCTATCATCGTACTTACCTATGTTTTTAAAAATTTCGGGCATGTCCGTTTTTTCCAACTCGGTACCCTTTATGGCTGCCATAAACTTGTTATAATAACCCTGATGGTGCTTGCTATAATGTAGCTCCATGGTTTGTGCATCAATATAAGGTTCAAGGGCGTTGTAGGCATAGGGCAGCTCGTCAAATACATGACCTGCAAAGGGTTTGGATTTACTGTTGCTTTGGCAACTTAATACGGAAGGTGCAAAAGTAGCAACCAAAGCAGCCATTCCTGCGTTTTTGATAAAGTTTCTTCGTTCCATAATCTGTTAGTTTACAATACCGTAACAATACAACTGAATAAATGGTTCACTAAATCGATTAATTGTATCTTAGTATTTTAAAATTATTCGTGATAAACTTAAGGTTAATAAATGTCCATAGTTAAAAGAAACCATCGAAATGTTGCAATAAACTACTTTTAACTTATTTTTGTGTCTCGGATAAATGGAGAAGTCTATTTAGTGTCTCTAATCTTTGCCTGTCGAAGGTAGGTTTTAATCTCTAATCTCTAATCTCACAATCTCTTATCTTAAATAAAAAATGAAGCTTAACTTAAAAAATCCCATTGTATTTTTCGATTTGGAAACTACAGGTATTAACGTTGCAACGGACCGCATAGTTGAACTGGCCGCCATTAAAATAAATATGGATGGTTCGGAAGAAACGCAGCGTTACCTGATTAATCCAGAAATGCATATTCCAAAAAAAACTTCTGAAATACATGGTTTTTATGACGAAGACGTGAAAGATTGCCCTACTTTTAAAACCGTGGCAAAAAAAGTGGCCAAGTTTATCGAAGGATGTGATTTGGGTGGATATAACTCTAATAAGTTTGATATTCCTGTATTGGCCGAAGAGTTTATAAGAGCAGGAGTGGATATTGATATGAAAAAACGGAAATTCGTTGATGTTCAAACGATTTTTCATAAAAAGGAAAAGCGCACCTTAGAAGCGGCGTATAAATTTTATTGTGATAAAGATTTGGAAGATGCGCATAGCGCATTAGCTGATACACGAGCAACTTATGAGGTGTTATTATCGCAATTAGAGCGTTATCCTGATTTGCAAAATGATGTAGCTTACCTGGCTGAGTTTTCGGCATATACTAAACATGCCGATTTTGCTGGACGGCTTGTTTATGATGACGATGGTGATGAGTGTATTAACTTTGGAAAGCACAAGGGACGTAAAGTGAAGGATATTTTAGAAACAGACCCGGGATATTATGGGTGGATTATGCAAGGCGACTTTCCTTTATATACCAAAAAAGTAATTACCAATATTAAGTTAAGAGGTTTCAGTAAATAGTGGAGTTAAGATGAAACGAGCCCCCGAAGGGTCGGGGCAGGCTATGAAAGTTGTCTTTCATGTGTTTATATTTGATTTTATTGCCACATGGAACTCGCCACTACAATCATTCTCCCTTTGTGAGAAGCTACTATCATGGCTCGTTTCATATTGCGGAATTATTATTGGTAAGTTCTCCCGAATCAAGTTCGGGACTACCTGTCCCGCAGCATTGCGGGAGGCTATCGAATGCCTATAATGAACAAATATTTTTAATGAGATGAAAATAATTTGTATTGGTCGTAATTATGTCGATCATGCCAAAGAGTTGGGCAATGAAGTTCCCGAAGAACCGGTTATATTTTTAAAGCCCGAAACGGCATTGTTGCGAAACAACGAGCCTTTTTTTATACCGGATTTTGCCGAGGAGTTTCATTACGAAACTGAGATGGTTGTTAAGATTAACCGTGTGGGCAAAAGTATAGCGCCGCAATTTGCCCACAGGTATTACGATGAAATAGGGATGGGCATAGATTTTACTGCCCGCGATTTGCAAAGCAAGCTTAAAGAAAAAGGTTTGCCGTGGGAGAGAGCCAAGGCGTTTGAGCGTTCTGCCGGAATTTCGAAGCATTTTATCTCCAAAAAGCGTTTCAAAGATATTCAAAACCTAAATTTTACCTTGTTAGTCAACGGTCAGGAGCGACAAAAGGGATTTACGGGCGACATGCTTTTTAAGGTGGATGATATTATTGCCTATGTTTCTAAATTCTTCACTTTAAAAATAGGCGACTTAATTTACACAGGAACGCCACAAGGCGTGGGGCCGGTAAATATAGGAGAACGTTTTGAAGTGTTTTTGGAAAATGAAAAGATGATGGACTTTTTGATAAAGTAAGAGAGGGAAGAACTTGCAAGACAAATAAAATAGATACTGTAGTGCTTGTCTCACAAGGCGGCTCTTTCCATTTTTTTGAGAAAAGGGGAAGTACCGCACCTAAGGCGCGGGAATGGGGTTAGATTGTCACATATATAGTTGAAGACTAATATTTTTAGCCACAACACTAAGGATGCCTCTAATAAAATGCCATCACCTCTTTATGTCGCTTGCAACATACAAGATGATCGTTTACTAAGCCAGCGGCCTGCATAAAAGCATAAATTATGGTAGGACCAACAAATTTGAAACCGCGTTTTTTTAGATCTTTGCTAAGTGCTTCGGCTTGCGGACTGACGGCAGGTACGTCACCCATGGTTTTAAAATGGTTTACAATAGGCTTGTGATTAACAAATGCCCAAAGGTAAGTATCGAAGGAACCAAACTCCTCTCTTATTTTAATAAACGCTTTTGCATTGGTGATGGCCGCCTTAACTTTAAGTTTGTTGCGGATAATGCCTTTGTTTTGCAGTAATTCTAATTCTTTGGCCTCATTATAAACCGCTACTTTTTCCCAATCGAAGCCATCAAAAGCCTCCCTAAAATGTTGGCGTTTGTTTAATATGGTGCTCCACGATAAGCCTGCTTGAAAAGCATCCAGAATCAGAAACTCGAAGAGCTTTTGCTCGTCATGCACAGGGACTCCCCATTCTGTATCGTGGTAATGGCGCATCGCATCGGTGGTCAATGCCCAGTTACAAGTGTTGGTATTGTCCATAGCAAAATATTATACCAGGCCTTACTCAAGACCCGGTATATTTATAAGTTAGATGTAGCTTTAGCTACTCTTCTTCGTCGTAGTATTTATCTTCGTCGTCTTCGTCAAAGTCATCATCAACTTCGTCTTCATCCTCAAAATCAAAATCATCATCATCGTCGAATTCGTCCTCCAGATCTATGTCTTTGTAATTTAACACTTCATCCAGTTCGCTTTCGTCAAATTCATCATCTCTTGTTTCGTAAATAGAGATTCGTTTACCTGTTTTACCATTGCTGGGTTTTACAGGTTTTAATTTGTCATCAAAGTCATTGTAACCCGAACGTTTAACGTTCTTTTTACCAAAATTCTCTTTTGATTTCATAATATTTAAGCCACTTTGTTTCAATAGTCACCCATATGTTTTAAGGCTGGGCGAAGCCGGTTAATACTATATACTTACAACACGTTAATGGGGTTAAGCCCACAGCAATAAATAAGGGAGCAAAATAAATAATTATTCATTAATAATTTAAAGTTATTTCTAAAAATGTTGCTTTAAGGTTGTTTTTTATCTTTTTTAACAAGTTTATAGGATCTTTTAGAGGTGTTTTATCACGTAAAGTTGGCCTGAGGCGTATCTTGTTATCTTCACTTTTTCGTCTTTATAAATCATACCGGATTCAACAACAGCATCATACACTTTATCATTAATCATTACTTTGCCTGATGGTCTGAGGGTGGTTTGTGCAAAACCGGTTAATCCAATTAATTTTCGCGGTTCCATATCTACACTAATATAACCAAGCTCAGTATCCTGCGTGCTCTGTAAGGTCAAACCCGACAATCGGCCATCTGAGGTTAGCAATTTTTGACTTAAAGGGATTACAATGATAAATGACAGAAAGGTGCCTGCCGAAACAATGATCAGTGACATAAACAATTCTTTGGTGGGAACATTGGAGAAATCAAACACCACGTTATCCACCAAGCTAAGCGTAAGACCTGTAAAAACAAGTATGATACCAGAAACACCCGCTATGCCGAAACCCGGTATTACAAATATTTCCAATGCAATAAGCACAACACCAATAACAAAAAGGATGATTTCCCAGTTGGCGGCAAGACCATCAATATATAGGGGTGCAAAATAGAGCACTGCAGCAATGCCTGAGGCGAGTAAAGGAAATCCAATTCCGGGCGATTGTAACTCGAAATATAAGCCGCCGATGATTACCAATATTAATATGCCATGAAACACTGGGTTGGTTAAAAAGCCCTTTATCTCACTATAAAACGATGGTGTGTAGCTTACTATTTCATAATTGCGGTAGCCCAGCTTTTCAATTACTTCGTTTACGTTCTCTGCGCTGCCTTCGCAAAAACCGTGTTCAATGGCTTCGAGGGTGGTAAACGTTAGTATTTTTCCCGTATCAATTATGCCGGCTATGTAAATGCTTTCATCTACCATGGCTTCGGCAATGCGGGGATCTCTTTTCCAAACCAAAGTAGTGTCGCCGCCCACAATAAGGGTGTCTTTGCCATGTGCTTCGGAGGTGGCGCGTATGGTAGAGCGCATGTAACTCTGGTATTTGTCGGGCATCTTTTCGCCAGATTGATTTACCACCGTTGCCGCACCAATATTAGCACCCGGACGCATGTAAATACTGTCGCACGCAATGGAAATCAAGGCACCTGCCGAGGCTGCATTGTTATCAATGAACACGTGAACCGGTATTTTGCTGTTTAATATTTTTGTTCGGATAGAATCAGCAAACACCACTTGTCCGCCATAGGTGTTCAAATGGAGCAAAATAATATCAGCCTTCAGCCGAGTAGCTTCGTCAATGGCACTTTGGGTATGAATCCAAGAGGTACTTCCAATTTCCCTTTTAATATCGAATTTATATACAAGGGTCTTCTTTTGAATGCTATTGTTTTGTGCAAAGGTTAGCGTTGCAAAAAGTAGCATTGCCAAAAAACTAATGAATCTGTTCATTATAAAAGTGTTAAATTATGCGCTAATAAAAGTAAGTATTTTGTGGGCAACCCAAAGCAAATTCGTAAATTTTATTTATTATCAGTAGTTAATTTAATTTACTGCTTAATAGGCAAAAGAATGTTACCATTTAAGGTAACTTTTATGTATCTTTGTAAAATGAGGATCATAAAAGAGAAAACTCTTGCCAGTCTCTGTAATGAGAGTAAATATAAAATGGCGACGGGAGGTTTGCAGTCATGGGTAAAAGAAGTTAGATGCGCAAACTGGAACAATTCCAACGAGTTAAAATCTTCATACCATAATGCGAGTATAATTAATTCAAAACGAGTTGTTTTCAATATTAAAGGAAACGACTACCGATTGCTGGTTGATATTGAGTATAAGCTTAAGATAGTATTTATTGTTTGGTTCGGAACACACACCGAATATGATAAAATAGATGTAAAAACGATACGATATGGTGAATAAAATTATAAAAACAGAGCGTGAGTATGATGATGCATGTGAGCGAATTTATTCTCTTATCCACAGTAGTGAAAAACAAATTGATCCAGAATCAAAGGTGGGAGCGGAATTAGAAATACTGTCCTTGCTCGTTGAAAGGTATGAGCATGATAATTTCAAGATAGAAGATCCCACTCCAATTGAAGCAATACTATTTAGGATGGAACAAATGAACTTAAAGCAAATTGATATTGCACCTTTGTTTGGTGGAAAAACAAGAGTTTCAGAAGTGCTTAATGGAAAACGACCATTGACCCTGAAGATGATTACATTATTACATCGCTATCTGGGAATACCATTGGAATCCTTAATTGCAAAGAATGCAGAAATTAAGTTGGAAGATGACAAGCGTGATCAGTTACTCAAGGTTAAAAATATTAGGGATTTTCTGAAAACCTCCAAAACGGCAGTGTTCTGATTATCTATCCCTCATTTATAACCCTAAGCAAAAAAATGCTATTTTTGCATTTTTAAAAATACAAGGATACATGATGGATATACAATTATTAACGGCAATTTCACCGGTTGACGGACGATATAGAAGCAAAGTGGACGGATTGGCACTTTATTTTTCGGAATATGGACTAATCAAATACCGCGTTTTAGTTGAGATAGAATATTTTATTAGC
>JAGXIP010000161.1 GCA_024635585.1 Saccharicrinis sp.
AATGTAAGAATTTCAAGGATTCAAAACTACATTGAAGTAGGCGGTTGTCAGTTCTGTTATCCACATGGTAGAGAAACCCCAAATTCTACAATGTCAAAAAGACGCAATAGAAACTGGAAAAGGTATCGAAAGACAAGGTGGAAATGAGGAACAAGGCATCAATAATGGTGCCTTTTTTTTAATACCACCTTGCCTTTTTATATTCCATATTAACATCTTCAATAGTCGTGTGAGTTTCATTATTTGTCAATGAAAGACGAGCCTTTAATCTATTCTTTTTATTTTCAGACCTTTTATGAATCGTTTTTATTCGACACCATTTGCACCCGCAATTTAAGGAGTGATTTTTACTAAGGTAGTTTGTCCCCTTGTAAACCCAACCAAAAGAATCCCAGAGTTTCTTTCTTGTATTAGCGTAATGTCGGTCTTTATTAGTCAGCATTGTCAAGGAATTATTAAATTATATTTCGAAATATGCATTACTTTTGTATTCACCATGTTCTCCTAATTTTACATATCCCAATTGATTTGTAACTAACTTTGTTCCATTGATTTCTTTCTCTGGCATATTATCATGATGATGACCATATATCCAATAATCTATATCTAAGTCAGAAATCATTGGACGTAACTCTGATACAAAAGCTGGGTTAATTATTGATGTTTTGTATCGCTCAGAATTACATAATTGCGTTGGAACATGATGAGTGGCCACAACTTTTTTTAATGCTGTAGATTTGGTAACTGATTGCCTTATAAAATCAATACTCCCTTCATGAAGCTTGTTAAAAACGTCTGATTTTATAATCTTTCCATGATATTTAATCTTATGGAAGTCATTAATCGCGTTCTCAACAAATAAGGATTTATCTATAGGGATATTAGACCATAAAGTGCTGAAGAAAAATTCAGTTTCTTCGATTTTAACGGATGTATTATTAACTAACCATATATTTTCCCTTATGCCTTCATAAACAGGTTTGTCAAGTATTCTTAAATCTTTTCCTGTATAAAATTCATGATTTCCTGGTATATAATATACGGTCTTAAATTTTTCGGATATGAAATCGAAGAATGAATGCTTAAAATGTTTCTTGCCCCAATAGGTAATATCACCAGCTAAAATCAGGATATCACCAATAGGCTTAATTGAATTTTCTTTCAGATAGGAACTATTCTGAGCAAATTCCAAGTGTAAATCTGAACAATATTGAATAACCATAAGAGAAATGATAAATTCTTCTCAAGCAAAAGAACTAAAGTATTCAATAATATGCAATGATTTATTAAATTTGAAGCTGAATTAATATTATAATTTTATGCGTCACTGACGCTTCTCGCTAGACAAAACGACCAATTTTACAAAGCACGAGAAGTTAGAAAGTGAACGCACCCTGATATGGGTGTGTTTCCTTTCGCTTATTAAATGCTTTGGGTGCTTGGTCGTACCTGTCTGGTTTAATATAGCAAAGGTTCACACCCACCTTCATTTTTACAAGGTTCATGGACTTATAAAATAACGAACCAATGAAGAAAAAACTATCCACCAAATCTTATTTGGAAGATTATCTATCAAAATTGCACCGTGATGAGTGCGATGAACTAAGCAATAACTTATTTGACATCGGATTGTCTCTGAACGAAATTATTGATAAGTACGAGATAGAGCATCTTCAATGCACAAAGTTGTATAGAACTTGTGACGCCAGTAACGAGCATGTCTGCCATAATTGTGGTACAAAAAAAGAAATGCCATTTAATTATGAAACAAAAAATCTTCTTTATAAGTGCGAAAAGTGTGGAATGAGAATGTATAGAAAAGTTACGCCATTCATTTTATCATTTGAAGGTAGAACTATACATGGGAAAACATACAATTATACTAAAGTACCTTATTTTTGGGAGGTACGTATTTCGTATGACTTTTATTTAAAACTGGATATTGAAACAAAAATGTTTCTTGGTTCTATTTTATCAGCTGGCATTTTTGATACTCCATTCGCTATTCAGGGTGCTGCGCTGACTTCCTGTTACAAACTTGCACCTCGCACCGAAGACATATCCGATTTTATGACCAAGATGGGATTAGAACAATTTTCTCCTTTTGATTTAGTCATTCAACTAAATTCCAAAATACCCAATGATTCATTTATGCAAATTGATAATCATTCGGTTAGCTTTGATGATCAGGTAGAGTTATGGATGAAAATCGCCACACGAGAGGCTGCCGAGGTTTTCTATGACTCTTTGTCAAGTAAGCATTTGCTTATAACACAAAAAGGAGCTGTTCTACCGATATTAGCTTCTCTACTTTGCAAGTATTCGCTTGGGCAGGTCGTCAACATTATTTGGCAAGCAATTAACGATGTATGCGAAAGCTATCTAAATCAAGAAGGTAATTCCGCAGAGTTAGTCCCCGATTTAATAATTTTTAAATGTAAAGATATAGGGACGTATAAATTAAATGACACGGAATCTGTTGAATGCTTTCCTCGTCCGGAGAATCTGTTACTTTCTAATTACGCCAAATACGTTTATGAAAATGTTCTTAATATTGGCTTAAAATATGCCTGGGAAAAGGCACCTACTGAATTGTCACTTAAATATCTACAGCCATTTACATTCTAATAATAATCAAATAAAAACAAAAAATGAAAAGAGTAAATTTTAAAGTAGTTCAGTCTTCCTAATGATATTTTGCTTTGGGACTTTGACAATGATTTCCGGTCAAGTGTCAGATACGGTGGAAAAATATGAGAAAGTCATGAGTTTTGCTTTTGCGGATGATTATACCGATAAAGAAGTCGTTATTGAAGGTGAATATTTGAAGAGTGGATTCATTAAAAACATGAAAAAGCCAGGGAAGCTTAAAAAGATGTATTTCTTTCAATGTTTGAGTATTGGAGGACAATCGGGAGCAGCTCCTGTTACCAATGAAGCTTGTGGGGATTTCTTTGTTATCGAAAAGTCGAAAGCAGACATGGTTATGGAATTAAAGAAAGGTGATAAGTTGAGAATCAAAGGGACTCCTTATTATCGAAAATATTACGGCATTGCAACGGAGGTGTATTTTGTAGTAGAGTCAATTGAAAAGGAAATATAACTCCATATTGGTTAGGGGTCTTAGCTCCTTTTTAATACCTAGTAAAATGAAAAAATATACAGTCAAGTTAGATATTTTGGAAAATGGAGATGGTGTTTTAAAGTTTCCAAATGAAGTTGTTGATAAGTTTCAGTTAAAAGTAGGTGATAAGATTGAGCTGATTCCTCAAAAAGATGGAAGCATCAGGATGAAACCATTAAAGAGTAAACCTAAGCTTGACAACCTTCAGGAGGGAATTAACGAAGAAAACCTCGATGATGAGATTGATTTTGGGTAGACCGTATAAAATCCGGCCTTTAATTTTTCAGCACTTAATATTGAAACTATATTTATCGATGATCAAGAAACATTTCGCCTAACCCTTATGAAAAAGTACCGAGCCTACCACACAACCATTAAGCAACTTGCTAAACGGAATACTCTTCCATGTATTTACGCTTCTTCGATTGACCGGACAACACTTTGGAGATGGAAGCAGGAATCTGATGATAAATATACGGGAAGTAAACTGCAGGAAGTCGAGGTGCTCGAAAGTTTCATTAGCCGAAAAGAGGCACAGGTGATGATGAAAACATATATGAAGGTTGTCTTGTCATTGGGATCTGTTATTTCCGGTTCAACGACCTTGTACCGATTGCTTCAACAGAACAAAGAGGGGCTGGTACAAACACTGCACAAGTATCGCGGCATAATCGACATAAAGTTGGTGCTCCGGCTATTGAAGGTTCCGGTTTCCGTTTTTCACTACTGGAAGAACCAGGTATTTTATAAGTGTAAAACATCACCGCTTAATCTTTGCAAAAGGTTCTATCCGCTTCAATTGACAGACAATGAGGTCTCAGTTCTAAAAGAGCTTGTTTCATCGGAACAATTCAAATACTGGCCCATTTGTTCTATTTATTGGTATGCTGCAAGAGAAAATCTATTGCATATATCCTTGGCCACATGGTACAAGTATGTTCATATACTTGGTTTAAACAGTGCCAGGGTTAGTAAAAAGAAGAGTTATCCTACAGGGATCGTGACAAGAGCGCCGAACCAGATATGGCATGCGGATATCACTGTGGTAAAAAGCCTCGATGGAATAAAAAACTACGTGTATCTGTTGATGGACAACTTCTCCAGATACATCATCAACTGGCGTGTTGAACCTATCGTGACAGGGGAAATAAGGGTGCAGACGATTATGGATGGATATCGAGAACACATGGGGCAAAACCAAGACTTGCAGTTGATTATTGACGGAGGACCGGAAAACAACAACCACAAAATGGACGAATATGTCAATTCAAGTGAAATAAACATCCGGAAACTCGTTGCCCTAAAGGATGTCCCTTTCTCCAATTCACTGATAGAGGCACAGAACAAAATATTGAAATACAGATATCTGTTTAAATGTCAATATCAAGATATCCGCGCCCTGCGCAATGCTTTGGAATGGATTATCCCGGACTACAATAACCAGAGGCCACACAATTCCCTAAAAGGCCTCACCCCCTATGAAGCGTTTACCGGAAAGGCATTTGATATCGAAGGACATAGTGTTAAGATGAAGCAATCCAGACAAAATAGGATAACTGAAAACAAGAAAAGGTTATGCGCGATATGCTGACAAACAAATAAAAAGACGTTAAATGGAGAACCTCCCCAATGGGGGTTCTCCATTTAATGACAATAATACATTAAAATACACAACGAGTTGTCCATCAGGCTAATATATTGGTTGTGTTGCAATATTGCAACACTTTTTTTCAAGTTTATTGTGGAATTTGCTGCGGGGGTTGATGGTTTTATTAAAAGTATTAAGCTTAAAAATATTGCTGCTTTATAAGCAACTTGCAAACTACCACATAAAACAAAAGCTGCACTATTAATGCAGCTTTTGTTGTTTTATATCTCTTTACCACAAGATAAAAGCTTGCAATAAGTTTAATGTAGAACGCGATACAATCGCGCACTAGCGGGGATAAAATCGCGCACTAGCGGGGGATTTACATTACTTAGTTGCTACGCTGAGCGGGCTTGCTGTTATTCTCATTCCTTCTTTTAAATATTTGTTTTCGAAACTTAAACTTTGAAGAACTAATAATCTTTATAGTGTCCTCTGTTATAATAAATGGTGGTGCTAATAAATCTTTTACATCACCAGAATACTCTTTAATATCTTGACATGAAACAACGATTTGATCTGAAGAAATACTCTTCCACGCACCTTTGCAAGTGTCACATCTATTGGGTACAATTCTGATTATCTCTATAGAACCATTACGCGCAATTAAAATCTTCATATCACTGTATTCCGTACCACTAACATATCGACCTTCAATCTGATTATTATATAACTTATAGCTGCAGCTATTCAGTATGAAAAAGATTAATATAGTGTGTTTAAATATCAGCAGACTTTTTATATACTCTCTATTCATATCTTATTTTTTTAACCTTAGATGTAGTGGAATAGTATTCAAAAAATCTTTCTTAAACTTTATATTAGGATACAGTATTGGGAATAAGTATTGATTTGTATTCTTATTAATTCTAAATTGACTGTAATATGGAGCCTGATAAGGAGAATTACCTGTCTTTTGGTCTGTTAAATTATACACCCAATTTGTAGTAACTTTATTATAATTACTACTTCCTGTGTAAGCATATTCTGCCTTATACGCTGCAACTTCATCATATAAGTCCAGATATATCGGTTTCCCACTACTTGCAAAATCAATTTCTCCAGATAAAAATTGTGCACCATGCTTTGCTTCATGGACAAAATTACCAACACTATTAGTATAGTTGATTACAACATTACCTGTGTTGTCTTTCTCTACAAAACCTACAGTAGCATCTGATCCTAGATTATTCAACTTATAAGTTACATCCTGTACAACTTCCATGTCATGAAGTTCATTTAAAGTGCCCCCTAAATGTGCAACTCGTTTTTCTAAACCTTTAGTGTTCTTGCCTTTTTCAACTCGTTTTTGGAGGCGATTATTTAACCTTTTATGCTTTTTCTCAACACTACCTTTTAGATCGTTCCATTCAGATTGACTTGTGGAATCGATTCTTGCTCCATCTGGATCAAGAAAGTTTATAGGATTGTTGGCAACATAAGTATATGGGGATATTGACAGGTACTTCTCTGCGAGTGGATCACTACAGTGCCACCTCCCCAGGCTTGCATCATACATCCTCGCCCCGTAATCGTACCAGTCCAACAACCCATTACCAACGGCATCCTCCTGCAGCTCCTTGCCGTTGTAGAGGTACTTGTTGTCAGCACTACCGCTTTTGTTAAAGGCCATCCCAAACGGGTAGTAATCGGTTTGTTGAACTACGGTATTCACTTGGTTGACCACCATGCGGTTGTTGCCCAGATGATCTTTAAGGTAATAATGATATGTTGGGCTGCCACTCATGTCGATATAGCCTTCGTCGTGCAATATTTGTTTTAGGCTGCTCCCCTCATAAATGAAGCTAGCGCTGTAATGGGTGGTTTCGTTAAGGGTTTTCTTTTGCAACTTTTGCCCGTTGGCACTGTAAATATATTCAATTGTTTTATTATTCCCAGTTAGTTTTACGGGTAAATTTAAATGGTTGTACTCAATATGGTCTATGCCTTTGTTTTTATCCTGGGTCATATTGCCATTCAAATCGTAAGAATAATCGATACCATTTTTGTTCCCGTCCAAAAATCCCTGACTGCGGATAGCAATCGGGGCTTTATCCGTCACCCTGGATAACTGGTTACCGCCTGAGTCATAATAGTAGGTCAATCGGTCTATTTCCTGGTTGTCGTCGTGTCTGATTAAGCCCTGGATGTTCCCGTTATAGTCGTATCCGGTTATACTTTCATTGTATCGATTTCTATTGACGGTATTGTAAGCGCCTTCGTCATATACGGAGGTTTGAAGTCGATCCAACGCGTCGTATGAAAAGCCATACCCTTGCTTTACATTTGACGAACCGCCCGATGATCCCGGAGTGCGCCACTCGATGGCGCTGATATTACCGTTGTACTGGGCCTGAGGGGACAATGCGCCGATAGTATCGTTGTAATGCAGTTTCATGGCGTATTTCTTTGTGTCGGCAGATACGTTTTCAGGGTCGTTAATCTGCGTCAACCAACCGCGGATGTTGTACTTGTAATCCATCTCTTGTACTCCATTTCCTACTTTCTTGTTTATTAGTTGTCCCAGTTCGTTGTAACTGTTCTCCGATACTGTTACAAGAGTTGGTGCCTCGGTCATTTGCTGCTGGTTGGACAACAGCCGTCCGGCATGGTCGTAGTTATATTTTTGACGAATAATTTCTTTGCCCGGAGAACTAAGGCTAGTGGTATGGCAGGTCCAGCTTTCCAGTAATTTTCCGGGAAAGTCATATTCATTCAATGCGATGTCCTCGCCGCCTACGTAATTGTCCGACTGGAACAGAATCGGGCGATATCGATCATCATAGAAGGTAACGGTATTTAACCATGTATTGGTATCGTCCAGGACTCTTTCTTTGGTCCCGGTGACTTGGCCCTTGACACGGTCAAATTTATTTATTAGGGGCACGGCAACTCCGAAACCATGGGAAGCAAACTGACTTTTTAAGTCGTTGTAATACACGTCTACGGCCGATTGATCGCCAAGCCATTCGTAGTCATCGTAATAGGTAACGGTAAGCAGGTAGCTCTCTAGGATATTTAGACTCGTGGGGAAACTTTCGTTAAGGGTATACCCTATATTGCCTGTGTTGGTAATGTGCTCATAAAGTGCATCGTTCCTGCCATCAAAGTCACGAAAAACGGCTTGCAAATAGGAGTGACTTCCACCTGATTGCAAGATGCCTGTCATTACAGGCCGGTTAAAAGCATCGTACTTAGTAAAAAACCATCTATTCTCACTACGCATTTCTCCATCTTGTGTGGCCACCAATCGGTCGCGATCGTCGTACACCATATAAACGGAAGCTGCACCTGGTATTTTTTTCTCGGTCATGCGCTTGCGGCCGTCGTATTTGTAAGCATAGATTAAATCGCCCAATGCGTTTCCTGCCGAGATGCTTAGCCTCTTTTGGGTAGTCGCCTTAAAATTATAACCTGGCAATAGGGTTAAACTTCCCCCCTTGGCTATCATATAGCCCGATACGCCTTCTTCTTCATCATTTAATGTTTTATCCCAATCGATTAGTACAAACTCGGTTGGACTACTTCCGTCGAACATAGTTTTAACAGCCTCCGGAGGTAAAACAAACCGCAATAGTCCAAAGTCATCGTACACATAATAGGTTTCTACTGAGGCAATATACTGTACGCCTTCTATCTTGCTTGTATCAACATAAGAACGTTTAAGCACCACCTGACCTAGTTTATCTTTATACTCTTCGGTGGTATTTAACTTATCCAGTAAATCTGTCGTCTGGTCTGTCCAATTCTCGTCTTTGGTCACGGTTTTGTACAACTGCTCGGGTTCATAATACGCTTCGTTTTTAAGTTGGCCGTTGTACACACTAAATCGGCGTACGTCAGCGGTTCCGTTGGTAGCATATTCTATTTTTACCGTGTGTCCGCTAAAAGTTGGATTTCCATTGATATCATAAGTAGGTTGCCAGTCCGTACCGGGAGCTCCTTGTGCCAACACCCGGTTAAGAGGTGAGTTCTCGAAGACGGTTTGGGAATATGGTGCTGTAGAATTTACAATGTTATCGACATTACTGTTATTATAAAACTGATACTGCAATGATGATGTGTAATCAACATCCGTAGGAGCGCTGATGGCGGAAATATTCCCTTTGTTATTCTCATCAGTAAGCACATATGGTAACAGTTTATGGCTTTCCCTTCCAAACGGGTCGTAAACTATGTTTTGAATTACATCCTTTTTATCGGGACTCGAAGCAATAGCAATTGTTTGTTTTGGACGACCGAGACCATCGAAATATTGGATAGATGCCTCAAGTTCCGTTATCAACTTACTTAACAATTTTCCTTCTGTTTTTACCTCTGTTTGTGGAGAATAGCTTAAAATATAGTTCTCATTTGTCTCAGCATAGACATTACCGAAATTCGACAAATCTGCAACTAGCATCTTGCTAACACCTGTTATTGAATTACCGGATCCAGTTATGTGTAGATATCCATCCTTTATAGAGGCAATATAATCGGGTAATAATTCACCGATGACCATATCTGGCAATTGCGGTTTTGTACTTAAGTAGAATATATTACCAGTTTTTAATGGACTAGTAGAAAAACTAATGTCAATGTTTATTACTAACATACCAGGTTCAGCATAAATTTCTGCTATTATGGATCCATAACCATTCACGGGGTTTGCAACCATGTCACTCCATTCAAATGCTTCACCGTAATCAGTATATTTTTGAGCGTTAACATTCAACCATGATCCCAAAAAGAGTCCCAAGATTGATATGATAAAGCAATTAATATGTACTTTTTTCATAATATTATTTTAGGAATTATCGAGCAGTTTTATAATTGTAATCATACTTTTTAATAATGTTGCCGTCTTGGTCTTTGATTAGTTTTAAACGACCAGTATAATCATAATCATAATACAAAGTGTTACCATTATTATCCATTTCAGAAGTTATCCCCATAATTGGTGAGTAAGTATAAAACTTTATATGGGCATTTTTTAATAATGAATGCTGGCGGATCGTATAACAATAGTTCTTCCAAAAAGCTTTTTCTCTATCGTCATTGACAATGTTCGTTACGTTATCCAAAACGTAAGCTAATGGCAGACCTTGAACACTTAACTCGTTTAATACAGACTGCAACTCCTCATTGGTCGCATTTAGCGCAACAATTACTGGGTATTGACTATTATAACCCCAAATTAATGATTGATACATCCCGTTTATTGGCATGATGCTTTCTAATTTGTCATTACTTCCATATTTATAATTTATTTTTTTTTCGAAAGTGTAAGGAGATACTGGGTCAACAGGTTTAATTATCTTCTCTAAGTTTGCATCATAGAATGATATTAGCTGTCCATAACTATTATATTTATATTGTTGTCCTTTTAATAGTTTACCATTCCTACTTGTTCGGATATCAATAGGCAATGATATTATATTCTTAGAGCACAAATCATCTAACTCAGAATTTCCTGTATAATCGGAAGGGTATTTAATTTCTTCAATAATATCACCTGAACTATCATAATTGGTGATTGTTTTTACCAAGCTATTTTCATTATGTGAATAGGCTTTTACGTTTGTAACATATTTATCTTTAAAATAACTAATGGTTTTTTGTTCCTCCAATAATTCTTTATGAATCTTTGTATCATATTGTAGATAGCAAAAATCACTTTCACCCATCTTAGTAGGATCAAAAAGTTGTTGAGGAAAACACCCATAAAGTCCCGAATTTACAATTCCATATTTTGGTTTTAAATCAAAATTAGGAATAGGTGCTTGTTCATTCAGCTTGTATTTTGATATTTCTTTACGTATAGTATCTCCTAGAGCGTTATATACAATTTTTACTTTTTGTTTACCCCCTAATCTCTCATCAATAAATTTAAACTCATCACTTCCATTTTGGTAATAACGCCATTCATATACTGGCAATGAAAAATGATATTCATTTTTGCCTTTTGGTTCATCTGAAACAAAGGTCTCAACAACCCTATCGTAACAAACTTTTTCAATTGGTTGTATTGGATTAGTACTATATTGAATATAGCATTCCTCAACTTGCCCTATATAATAATCGAGACAATTTGGGGTACAACAATCATCTGTGTAGTAAAGACAAAAGTTTGATATTTGTTTATTATATATTAATTCGTTAGTTGGATAGCATGTGCCTATACCTTCCCTATTATTCGAGAAGTACTGATAATTTTTCTCTAGTATTGTATCTTTATCAATTAGTTTAATTTTGCTAATCCTCAGTCCTTTATGATGTTTTTCTTTTGTTATCTTTTTATAAGAGTACATATTAACTTCTATTGACACTAATACATTTAAATAATCTGTTGATTTAGCCGCAATTGTTAAATCTTGACCACCTTGAACTTGTATCTGCCTATAAGTAAACGGTTGATAAAAAAACTGGTTGTTTAATCTAGCATATGTATTTGAATCTCCATAATCTGCACCTTCATACAAAACTTGCACCTCCACAGTGTTTATATCATCGGGTATATGAATAGTTACAATTCGTTCATCTGACATGTGAGAATAAGACAATGCTAAAGCATTATCTTCCAATATTCTTTCGTAATTCCTATTTGCATTCGTAATTTCTATTTCGTTAGGTTCATAAATAAATATTTGTTTACCTCCAGTGGGATATACAACTTCATTTAATACCCATTTCTGTGTAAAATTAAAATTTGGATCACGATTATCTCCAAACTCAACGTATCTATTGTTCTGATTGAAATAATTTACGAGTGGCACTAATGATTTATTGGCAACCTGACCATTATAGTAACCAAAATAATCTTGTGCTTTCGAATTTATTTTTGGAAGTAGTCCTTCTTCATCTATATAATTAAAAACATAAGAATTTATCTCATTATTTTGACTATCCAGCATTTTTATTTTTTTTAATTTAGACTTTACATTATTATCAACTTGTCTAAACACCTCATAATCAAATTCTATTTTTTTATATAAGACATCAGATCCACTTATGCTTTGAAAAACTTCTATATTGTGTATGCGAGGTAATAAAAAATCTTCATCTTCATGATAATTCAAATCCGGTCTATTTTCATAATTAAACACTATTCTTACATTTGCATATGTGATTTCGGTCGGAAGCTTTGTTTCGTACTCAAATTGTTCAGGTGAAGTCGGTTGCATATATCCATCTTTTTGAATAATAATTTTGTCAAAAAAAAGTAGGGCGCCACTTTTAGCAATATCATTTTTGTAAAAATTTTTATATTTAAAAGTTTCGTAAACAATGTCTACCGACTCCGTTTTTGTTGTATTCTCAATTTTATCTAAAAACCATCCTGAATTATATGTATCGGAAAAACCTGAGCTTTTTAAATTCCATAATGTACAAACCTCTCTTGAATTAAAACTATACAAGACTCCGTTGGCATCAAAAATTTTGAACCATTCATTAAAACCAGTCATATGATATTGAACATCTAAATTATTCATATCAATATCTCTCATTTGTCTAGTTTCATCTAACATCATTACTCCTGCAGCTTCAGGCAAATTATAGGTATAAATGTCACTAAGAAAATCCCTAGCAATATAACCCGATTCCATCGTATGCGCTTCTTTTCTACTTGGGTATTTACCGGTATTTTTAAATGAATTTAATACGTAATCCCGGCTGAAAGTATATAATGGAACACCACTGAGCACATCAGGAGCGCTTCTAACATTTCTTAAAATTTTACCTCCATAGCTAATGTCCCAACCTAAACCAACAGAACCAGCATCTTGATTCACCTTAATTCCATCAAAGGAGTTATATTTTAAAGTAATAGGTAAATTAATCCAGTCTAAGGTAATAGTGAATAAATCAATTTGAAAGCTTGGCTGTCCGTTGGACATATTGACAGGAGCCAAACTGACTTCATTAAACCTTTGGTATTGTGGGCTTTTAGGAATGTCCTTAAATTTTGGATCATAATTGTAATTTTGACCTGCTATCTCTAAAAACGAGGTTGCAATTAGTAATGCAAATACAAAAACGTTTATATTTTTCAATTTCATAATTCAAATATTTTTCTACAATAGTAGTCCTAAGAATACTTATTCTACTTTTACAGGTATTAATATATTGGTTTTTTTTCGATGCCTAAAAATCGCTATCTCTTAATCTGTTATACTAAAACTAAACGTTTCTCAAGTATTCTGCGCTCTTTCAATTTCTCCAACTCGCTTTCCAGCTTCTTCCTGCCTCTGGACTCCTATCTTCGGGCTTTCTCCAACTCTACCGAGTACAAGGTCAATTTCTTAACCTTTTGCTCCAACGTCTTGTTAGTAGGATCGGCTAGGTCAACCATTGGAATCACCTAATATCCCTGCAACTGACGGGGAGGGACTGATTTGATAAAATGAAAATTTGGACAGGTTTGTTATTTAGTTAGAAGTTTCTCGATTCTTTCTAATCTTTCTTCCAACTTCTCCCTTTCGCCCTGCTCTATTTTTCTTGCTTTTTCTAACCCAATGGAATATAAAGTCAACTCTTCCACCTTTTGCAGCAACAGCTTGTTCATCTCGGCTAGGTTAACACCTTGCTTTTCCATTTGGGCAGCGCTCGGTATCTCGGGTAAGTGTTTGTTGATTTTTATAAAGTTCTCTACTTCGGAGAGGTCGAGGAGATGGTAGTCGGATTCAAAAACAAAATCGGCGGTGTTGTCGTTGGCTTCGACAATTATTTCGGTAGCCTTTATTACACCTTCCGTTTCCAAGTCACCTTTTATCAAGACTGAACCGTTTACTGCTAATTTGTGTCCTTCTGTTCTGTATTGCGATCCATCTGTTGCGTAGGATGTAGAATATCCAATTGCCACATTTCCGTCTCCTTGTAGGGTTAATGGACAAACATTTGGGTTATCTGCCCTAAAACTTAAATTATCTTTAAAATCAATATATGCACTTTTTTCAATAGCATGCATAAAGATGCGGGTACTTCCAATTTGCGATGGAGAGCCATCCCCAACTCCGATCCAATTTCCTAATTTAGCACGTATAGAACCAGCCACATCCAATTTTTGGCTTGGAGATGTCCCAATCCCAACATTTCCATTTGAATTTATCCGAAACAATGTTCCATTTGAAGGTGAATTGAAATAATAATAACCGCTGGAATTAAAATACATGGAGGATGCCGATTTTAAGGATAGGCTACTGCTCGAAGCGATAGTTTGCTCTCCAAACCCAAGCTGATAGCTTCCTGTTTTAACCAATAGGGTTGATTTATCGAAATTAACTCTATTATTGGCAGAACCGCTCATGCTTTTGTTTACTGGTTCAAAAATAGTAAGATTAGGGCCTGTGGTGTGCGCGCCTATCGTAATTGGGCCATCCGTTGCCAAATCGTTAACAGGATTGTTGTTAATAGTGTAGTTAATAGTGAACCCGGTATATCCATCATCATAACTAACACTTCCATCTGAAATAAATACAACAACTAACTTACCATTTGAACTATATGAGGATAATTGATGGTGCCATCTTCAAAGTAAGCAGCGAATGTTAGTTCTGAAAAATCATCGTTTGTCTCATATATTTCAATATAATCGCAACCATATCCTTCTATATCTATATTGCCGCTTGTTAAAACAACTCTACCCGATGTTCCCGTATCAATATTATATTGATTATACATGTTATCTCTATACGCGGAGCCTGTAACACCAAACGAACCCCCTGTGGGTGTAATGGGAGTTTGAGCTTTGGTATTAAGGCAAAAACAAAGTATAAGAGATAATAAAAAAATATTCTTCTTCATGATTATTTTGTATTTGAATTGTTTTTTGGTTGGTTTGTTTTGTCACCTGGTTTTTTACGCGATTTTTCTTTTAAAACTTCAAGTTGGTCATCGGTCATAACCTGGTCTATCTGTTCCTTCACGGCCAAGTAATCTTCCATTATCAATTTATATTCGTCATTTTTGCTGTCCAATCGTCTCATTTGTGCTTTTAGTTCTGTCCTTTTATAAACTAGGTCTTTAAGCTGCCGCTTCTGTTCCTTGGTCAAGGATACTTTTGTCTCCATTTTGGTAATGGTCATCTTTGCCCTATTTTTTATCAGAACGGAATCGTTTTGATTTTGGGCACTGACATTTAAACTAAAACAGAGAATTGAAAGAAACAGGATCAATAATTTCGATAATTTTTTTGTTTTCATAATTTACTTGTTTAAGATGTTAAATATGCTGTGGCTTTAGTGTTCGAATGTTCTCAACTTTTTGAGCAAAACTGTTTACGTACATCGCAAAACAGAAAATATTAAAGCATTTTTTTATTATCAAAGGTTTTAATTTTCACTTTGTCAAATACACTCCTCTGTTGGTCTAATCTACCGATAACAAACCAAATCATAAATTTCTTGGTGTCGAGCTAAAGGAGACAGAACATATGTTCAAAAGAATACCTCTATTATTTGCATCCAAGCCTTTTGTGTGTCTATCGTAATATTACAATATAGTGTTATCTTAAAAAAAGAAATCTCGAATTATTGAATTGAACCACAATAGCCTACAGTTGCGCTAACCCTTAGGGTTAAGCCCATTACAACACGATAAAGTTATCCTGCCACTTTTGTTTTTATTAAAATTTACTTCCTTTAACAAAAATCAACATTCAAAAGAACAATATTATATTCATATTAGCAATACCACTTGTGTACCATACGCTTTTTAAAAAAGTAGATATTTATATTAATAGAATAAAATCCTTTTGATTAAGCGGACTGTACAGTATTTCGGTGATGTAAAATTAATTTGATATGAAGATAATTTAAAGTGAATCTAAATAAAATTACCGCAATCGGCATGTCGTAATGGCGTTTTTAGACATTGCGTAATCGATCATTTGCGGATGCAATAAAGAAAACTCCGTTTTACTTCACATTAAATTTGCACAACGCACTTCGTTTTCACCCCATCAGTGAGCTGCCCAACTTGAAGATGGGGAGGTACATAGCAACCAGGATCAGAGCCGCCATGCAGCCCACCATGATGATGATTAGAGGTTCCAGCATGGAGCTCATGATGGCGGTTTGATGGTCGGTTTCCTCAGAATATTGCTCGTAAAGGCGTTTGAATATGGTGGACAGGCGGTTGGTTTCCTTGCCCACTTTGATCAAGGATACCATGCGCGACTCGAATATGGGGAATTCGGCGATGGATTCGTTCAGCAGATTGCCATGGTATAGATCGTCTTTGATCTTGTCCAATGCCTTTCCTAGGGGATAAATAGATAAAGGCCTATCATCTTGCTCACCAAATCAAGCGATTGGATAAGCGACGTTTTTGCTGCAGTTATTAATGCCATACTTTGGCAAAAAGATGCCAAATATATTTTCTGCATCAGCTTTCCCACAAGCGGCGATCTAAGCAAGATAGTTGACATGTTTTTCCGATACCATTCTTTCTTAAACGAAACATAGGTTGCGATTAGATCTACTATAGTGAGTGTCCGGATGGCTTCGGAATATACATAAGGGAATGTAATTGACGCAACTTTAAAAAACAGAATTGCCCAACTCAACGAATAACCCATTTAATAGAGGAGTGAATCATACCGAATGAGTGATTATTCCCTTCTACAAAGTTATTTACTCTTATCTATTTTTGTAATATTGTAATTTGGTATTCTTGTACTACTGTATTGTTGTAATTTTGTAGTGCTGTATTGTCGTAAGATCTTTCAAGCTTGACAAATAGGCCAAAATCTCGGTGCAGTCTTTCCTAAATTTCAAAAGTAATTAAGCTTGCCTGAATAGCTTTTTATCTTCATGTAGTTTCATACGATATTCCATTTTTCAACGGTAGGAAGGATGGTTTCCAAACTACCAAACTTGTATTTTGTAATAGGATTAAGCGTTTTATATAGCTGGTCGGTCTTTCCAATCTGAATACTTTCCAATATAGCCCCCAACATTGCCCTTGTTGAAGGAGGATATTTTAAAGCCAACCTTACAATTGTACCAATATCAGTATCAGAAAGCTCCTTGATTATAGCGCACAGACGTTTGATTGAAGAATCTATTGTCGTATCTGGAATCTTCTTGATGTATCTGATAGCGTCCAACATCTGTAATAGCGGAATATTATCCTTGGTAATTGTATTCTTCTGCCTGATAAATGAGATTTTGTAACGCTCTCTCTTAAAATCAGGACGAATTGCATTTTTACCGATTTGAATAATATTACTGACCTGAGTTGTTAAGCCCAACTGGTTATAGATACTAAAGCCCGTAAGATAACCAACAACTTTTCCGTTTTCTTCCAACAAGTCTTTAACAACCTGCATTTGCGATGGCTGTAGATTACCAAATGGCGTTGCTTCGGGTTTATAATATTTTCCCTTAGATAGCTTTTCTATCTTACCTGAGGATACCATTCTATTGAGAGCTTTAATGATTGCTTCCTTATTGTTCACCTCTGTAATAAAATCAGCATAGGTGAACACATACCCTTTAGGCAGTCTATTGATGGTATATGCTATATATTCAGATGTTTTCATGATGTAAACTATATCACAAACATACAAAATATGTCCAGTTTATTAGTAAAAAAACTGGACTTTTTTGAGGTTTGATAAACGATGACTTGCTTTGCAAGCAAAGATAGTCATCAAAATTGCCGTAGTCTGCCCATAACTAAACTTCGAAAACTTCTTCCAGCCTTACTATTAGCTCAAATTTCACATTACAAAAACACTCTTCCAAATCAACATCGTTCTTCATTGAAGCATTTAGAAGCTCGTAATTAATTATTGGCAATTGAAACGTTCTTATATTGATAGAACGCCCATCAGCAAGTCTATCCAGAACTTTGAACTTATGTTCTTCTTTGAATAATCCTCAATTGATATCCTTTTGACCGTAATCAATTTTAGGGTTAATCCAATTATTACAGTAAAATTAACTACGGTTGATTATTTGTAAAGCCGAAATTAAAGCATTTAAAGTTAGAAACTCATGTTCTGTAAATAATCTAAAGGTGTTGTGTATTTTATCCTGTATTTTACTTGCCTCGCTAATATTTGGTATACTTTTAACGAGCATAATAAATACATTTGTGGCTACCTGCTTGTATTTATTCCTATCAATCGATGGATTTAGCGCAAGTTTTCGTAGGAAATTTATAACTAAATCAACATTTGTATCTCGATAGTTAATTCTTAAGCCAACATTACGTAACGCATAGCTATAAATATGTTTTTTATTTTGCTTGTGTTGGTTTATAAATGCATTGTATAAAACGCTTTCATTTAATGAAACCCCAATATATTTTAAATCAAGCATCTGTTCCAAGATACTTTCAAGCTTTTCTGGGAAATGATGTTTTAAATATTTTTCACTTGATATTACATTTTGAGGCTGTATTTTTTGGAATAAAGCTAAATCATCTGTTATAAGAATAGTATCTTCTCTTTGAGCAAAGCAAAGATAATCAGCCAAAAGTTCGATACATGGATTAAAAACCTCACTATTCTGTAGTTTGTTATGGAAATTCAGCTTTTCAACAGGAATCTCAGGAATGCAATTATTTAAAAACCAACTTTTAATTTCATTAAGATAGTTTATTCTGTTTGAGCTAAAACTGTCATCGTAAAAATGAGGAACAACCTTATCCAAATGAATTTCAACTGAAGCTTTTGAATTTTTGCTTAATTCAGCCTCAATAATTAGGTTATCAATAAAATTGTAGATGTTTGAAGAAATTAAAAATTTATCGAGATACTTTAGTCCTATTTTTTTACTCATGTTAAACAAAAGCATTCCGGAAGAAAAGTCAATAACAATTTTATGGGTTGAGTCAGTTAAAGCATTAGGTAAATACTGTATCGGTTTTACAAGAAATCCTTTATCTGATGTCAGATTCAAGTAAGCATCTATGTATGAATGGTTATAATTAGCTGAAACTAATACAGAAAAAGGTATGTTGTAGGAATAATAATCAGATAAGTTTTTACTTCTGTTTTTTCGAAATCCCTCTTCTTGAACAGCAAAATTCTCTATAAACACCTTGTTTAAAGATTCAATGTTAGAATCTTCAAGCTTAAAAGATAAAAGTGGAGTTTCTGAGTTAATGCTGTCTGAATCTTTCATTATTTCATCAAATAAAGCCAAATGTTTGTTTCCTATTCGTATAATTTTAGCCTTAGAAAACATGCTTCCTATTTTCTTTTTGAAGGAAACTATATCATGTAGTTGCTTACCGAGTGATTCCTGTACAATTGGAAGCTTTTTTTTACTACCTAAAATGTGAATTATTTCTTTCTGCTCATTCACTTCGTAGGTAACATAGTACCCTTCTTTGACTGTATTGTACTGTTCTAGAAACTCGCTAAGTTCAGTTGTTGTAACTACTGAAAGGTAATTCATTCTTGCATCAGAATTCTCTTTATCTTGAGCTTCTCTATAAAACAAGTCAATTGATTCTTCTTTATAACCATACTTTAGTAATATATGACCTGCTCTTAAACACCACTCCTCCTGACTGAATTTATAGTTTAGAATTGTATTAACTTCTTTTGAGATTCTGTCTTTGTTTTTACAATTATCAAGTGCATTTAGTAAAGAAATATAGAAGTAACCTTCCTTTGGGAAATGTCTTAGAGCATAATCCGTAATTTCTATAACTTCATTCCATTGCAATAAAACTTGGGAATAATGAAGTTCGTATCTTAGAAAATCGATATTAATAGGGTAATTGTTAACCCTCCATTGTTTCAGGAGTTTAAATAGGTTTATCTTATCTGAGTTTTCAGCATATTGCAAGCTTTGAATATACAAGCCCAAAGAAAGAGAATAATTAGAATCATCTACAAAAGACTCAATGTAGCTAATACAATCATCAAAATAGTTGTTTAAGAAGTAAAAAATAGCTATTTGATGCTTCAATGCAGGCAAATGGGTGAATTTTGTTTTTAAGCTATTTATACTTTTTACAGGTACTTTCTCACCTTTATTGTTATCAGTTTCTACAATTAGCTCAAATAGCTTCTTGAAATCAGGATTACTTACCTCTAATTTTGTAATGCTACCCAATATTTGCTCCTTGCTTAATACTTTGCGTGCGGAGATTTTACTAAGGAAGTCGCAATAGTTGAACAGATTATTTTCGTTAACCTTTTTCTCATTTTCTAAAAAATAGATGGCTCCATCTTTAAAAGTATTTTGATCTTGAGAAGATAGGTCAATAAATGTTTTGAGGTACATAATTTGGGAATGTAACACTCCCTCAAATTCATTAATAATTTTTCTTGCTTCATCAATATGGCCATATTTCTGCAAAGTATTAGCCAGAAGCATTGCGTAAATCGAATTTTTACTTGAGAGCTTTAGGTATATGTCGTTTAGTTTTAGAACAGATTCTTCGCTATTGTTAATTTCACTTTCCAACCAATGTTCATAAAACGAAAAAATATTTGGATCTACTATTTTTAATTCTGTGTTACCTAAATTTTTATTTAGCATTTTTACAACCTGAAAAAAGTAAAGAACATCTTCATTCTTATCCAGAAAGCCAACAAAACGTAATTGAGGTTGAGAAAATATAGCTGCATCTATTAAGTAATTAAATATTAACAACCAATGAAAGAAAGAATCATATGTGATAAATTCCAGAACAGGTATTCTTAAGCTACTAATATCTATGGCTTCAATTTCATCCCTTACATTTTCGCCACTTCTTTTTATAAGTCTATCAAAGAGAATCCTTTTAAACTCAATCTTTTCTTTTACTAGTAATGGTACTTCATTTTGTATGCAATTTATAACATTGTCAGATTGCAATACCTTTATAACCCATAACCTTGGGTTATATTCATCAGTTTTTTCTAGAGTGTCAAGTAACTCTTCATACTTATTATTGTTTTGCACGAAATAAGAAGAACATACTTTTTCTAAATACTTCAAATTATCAGGAGCTTCATTGTAAGCTTTCACTAGATGCACATGGCTTTCATTTGAGTTGCCAAGTGCTTCATAGCATACAGACTTTAGGTAGAAAATATTAGCTCTAGTTGAAGCTGTAATATTGCCGGGATTATCCGAAATATACTTTTCAAACTTATCTATAATTGAAAGAGCCGATTGTGGCTTAAACTCCTGAATTAAAGGTTGGCATATTTCTTTTATCCTATCGTTGGTTAATTGCACTTCTCCTATGGATAGGTTTTGCAATAAGGCGGTTAGATTATCTAACTTGTACTCAACCCTTTGGATAGAAGTTATAACTTCCTGAAATCTATTTTCATCAACAATTTCTTTTAAGAAATTGTTTGCATACATGGTTTGACTTAGTCTCTTCCGAAACTTATTAAAAAAATCTTCAGCCTCATTACCCTTGGAATCATTAACAAAAAGAGGAGAATTATAGGCGCTTTCAAGGTATTGTTTAAGTTCTTGTTCTTTTTTATTGCTAAGATCATGTTGAGACCAATCATTTTTTGCTTTCTTAAATGCCTGGTTAATTTCTTTATCAACAGAAATGGCTTGACTCAACTTATTGGTTACAATACCGGCAGCAACACTAATTCCAAAGGATGTTATTGATGAAGTAATAGGATCCATGTAATTAAATATTAATATTTCTAATAGATTTACTGACCTCTCAACTCTAAAAGGACTTGTTTCAATATGTTATTTAAAATAGTTCTTAACACCTATGGCTACACACATACGCTGGCTAAAGTAATGAGCTATTATTTCTTCTTACTCGCATTATGTTCTATAAAATATTTTACTAAGCCTTTATTCGTATCTGAAATAAGCTGCTTCTGTTCTTTTTCAGATTGTTTTTCAAATACTAATTTAACCCTACGGATTCGTTCAAATAACTTCTCCGCTTTCTCTTTTCCCTCAGTACTTTGTTCCTTAGTAATTTGAGAAGGAGTTTTTAAGCCGTTACTATAATCAACATACAATCCTCGATTCTTATAATAATCAGCTTCATCCCACCATTCTGTGTTTTTATCTAATCTGCTAATGGGTTCAATTATTTTTCCGAAGCCTGATACAATACCACTTATCATATCAAGCCATTCAGAACCTGTTTCAACTTTAGGTTTATAGGTTTCTTTATCAGTTAAAAGTATAAATGATTCCATAAAAGCGATTAATTCCAAAGCTTGAGATAACTCATGCTTCTTTTTATGCTGAGAAAAAATACCTTTTAATTCTTTTGCTTGCAAAACATTAACACCAATGCCATGTAAGAAAATAACAAAAGCTTTAATTAACTCCTCAGAACTTAAAATATACAACGAAAGTGCTGTGCCATAATTGGCATAAGTGTAAGCAAAATCAGCAGTCTTTTTTAACCGCTCATAATTTTTGATAATATGAGGGTATATCGCAATAGCATCTGAACGAGATATGGATGTAATTTTTTTCATAATTAAATTGTAGACAAATCCTCCAAATAATTAATTTGTTGATGTTTATGGGGATAAGGGTAATCTATCCCCGGGTTTTGGTTTATAACAAGTTTACACTTACTTTTTTCTAGTTCTTTATTAATGTGTTCATCACAAAATGAATATCCGGAAATAAAAATATCCTGAGCATTTTTAATCGCATTGTTATAACGATTATAGAGAAAAGAATACATTAAGTCATTCTTGATTATTTCACTTTTTCTTTCGCCTGTTATAAACTTAGGAACTATATCAAAGTTTAATTCCTGTACTCTTTCTCCACTTTTTTTGTCGACTCTATAGGCATGGTGTCTTTCGTCATAATCACCAATGAAATAAGAAGTCTTGTTTGTTAGGTAGTGCATGTTGTCAACCTTATAAGCATGCTTAAACCCATAAGTATTAATACTTCCATGCAATTTTAAAAGTTGCAGCTTATGAGTTCCTATTTTTTTTGAATTGAATACAGGCAGCCTTTTGTTATCATGTCCAATTTCTGATGCTTTACGTTTGAAACCTTTAGTAAAAGCAATGTTTTTATATTCAAAAATAGTTTCAAGGATGGTATCATGATTTAAGGTAAATATTTCAACTTCCTCAAATTTATTTATGTAATCAATAAAAGGCTTATATAAAAAGCTAAGCTCATTAGCTGATAGATTATGGTGTAAAAGGTCTGCAATAAGGTAACTAAATATGTCTATTAAAATCTGATAATTAATTGCAAGAAAAGGAGTAAGGTAGTAATCTTCAATGTTATCATAATCATTTAGAAGCTGACTCTTTGCTGCGCTATAAATTTCATTTGCTAAAACATGATCTTCCTTAAGGTCAAGGGCAAATTGAAATAAATCCTCATAATTATCAAGTGTAGTGTTAATCTCCTTATACTTTAGAACTAATTCATTAATTATGTAGGAATATGCTAAGCAGTCATAATTATTTTTGCCATTACTAATATGCCATTCTGGTTTGTCGTAGAATTGGATGTTCAAATCCTTATGGGTAATATCGTACGTTACAGTATCTATCCATTCCCATTCACTTGAACTAAAACGTAAAAGTTTATCCTTTATATTTCGGTTAAAAGTTGCATTAAGCACCTTTGCAATTGGGAGTTCTGCCAGAACAGAAAAACCAGCTCCTAATAATACAACCAGCTTTTTTCTGGTTGGGTATTTTCTTTTCTGCCGTTTTTTTCTTTGACTTCTTTGTCTTTGGTATATTGAGACCGTCTTATTCTTAGTTTTAGCCTTTCGTTTTCTCATAATCATTTGATTAAAACCTTCCATACTACCTAAATGCTTGGATAGTCTGATAAAAACCTAACCTGCTTAATTCATAAACCACAAATTAACTAAAAATCTATTTAACATTTTTAATTATGTAAAAATATATGACCCGGTTTTTGAATTTCGATTTGCATATTTGGCCAAGTATTGGCCTTGACGGTTGGAAATCGGCGTGTGACGGATAATTCCGGAATGCCTGTCCGGATGCTTCCAGAATATGCAAGTACTTACCCTCGTAAATTGCAAATGCTTGAGGATGCACCCCATTTTGACGGGTATAATTCGCCTGAATAATACCGTTTTTAAGAAATACTAAAATGCATTGAATTACTTTGCCGGAAATGGCACGAAAAACCGAGAATGTGCGGTTACAGAGATGGGTACAAACAGTACTAAGCCCATTACTAAGGCTTATTTGTTGATAATATTCGTGTATGTTGGGCATATTTTTTCAATTACACCCTTGACAAATAGCGTTGCTAAGATAAGATTAAATGCATTTTATTTAGCAAATATTCTATAATTTCGCATAGCCTTTTAAAGAGAAGGATCGTAAGTTCATTGCGATTATGTAATGAGCATGTGTTTCACTTAACATCATAGATATGACTGAAGTTCTGACAGATGTAAAGCTAATGGTAGAGATTTTCTATCTTATCCTTTGCATATCAGAGAAGGTCAAGGAGATGCGCAGCTAACAGTTGCGTTTGGTTAATCAAAAATTACCAAATTAAGTTTCAGATTAATATCAAAATCTTCTCAGATGAATAATCAAATGCATAGCTCAAATCTCTTTGATGGCAAATAGCTTCTGAAGTATAGTAGGGAGCTATTTTTTTATTCCATTGCTTTAAGAATTGATAAGATTACTTTTGCCACTAGCATTTTTGCCAACTAACGCGGAAATGTTTTGAATTTTAGGATTTTCATCAAGAGAAAATAAATTGGGAACAAACTTTTCATTGGGACTATAATGCAATTGGCTTTTCCCATTTAAATGATGCACTTCAAAAACATACTCGCTACCGAAGTTCACACCTACATCGCACAAATTTTTATATTCTTTTATCCAGAAAAATAATAACTCCATTATTATCTATTTTTATTACTCAATCAATTGTTAATTATGTACTGCATCGATCCTGATATATAGTATTCAATAAAAAATACGATTACTAAATAGCACCCACTGTGCAGTATCGTTAACTTGATTGAATAAATCTAATTGCATGTTCAGTTTTTTTAATCATTCATTCATAACTTGATTTATGGTTCAGCTGCAACATCTAAATTATCAGGCAGTGAATAGTCCTTACTCAACGACCTCTCAAAATCATCGCAAAGTTGATTTAAGCTTGCTTGAGTTTCTCGGATAAAGAATTCTCCTAGACTGGCTTTATTTCTTCGAATGAATTTGCGGTACACTTTAGCAAAATCCTCGTAAATTTCTTCAGAATCGAAGGCTGTGCCATTGTCTTGCATTTTTGCTATAACCCTTACACCACCATCATCGGTTTTTATGTATTTAAAGAAAAGTTCTATTTTGGTTTCAAAGTCTTTGATTAACTCTTCAATTTCTTCCTCTTCTTTATTGCGTTTTTCTATAACCTTTAGAATATCAAACTTGTATTGATTATCATCCGAACTATTTGCACCGCCATTTACAGGCTTTTTATTTCCGTCTTTATCTTTTGGCTCAGGAGGTGCAACTATGCCAATTCGATTATCAAAGAATACTTCCACATCGTCTATAACTTCGTCATTCTTATTGATGTTGTTGTATTCATTATTAAACCTACGCCAAAATTGCAGAAAATCTTCCTCGCTGTATTTAGCATCCATCTCAATAACAAACGCAATAAGATTCAATATTTTGAAGTACTTGTTTATTTTTGATTTGAGCTGCTTTGCATCTTTCTTATTCTTAGTAATGAATTCAGCAAAGCGATTTTCCAATTCAATGATGAAATTAATATTACCATCTCCTTTTTGATATTTCTTAAAATCCTCAAAATAGGCAGAAAACAAGTTGTTACTTCTTAGCTCTTTGTAAATATCATCAAGCTTTGCTTCATCGCCCAAAGGGTCAAAGTCGGATACAACAACATTACTAAAATGCTCAAATGCTAATTTGATGTTTTTAACGTTGACGTTTTTATAGGAGAAATCAATGATTTTGCAATCATGCTTTTTCCAATTGGGAGCCATGGTTCTATTTACCCTTGATATGGTTTGAATGGCATTTATACCTCGTATCTCTTTGTCTAAAAAGAGGGTGTGTAATTTAGGTTCATCAAACCCTGTTTGAAGTTTTTCAACAACTATGATTATCCCATTCTTTTTAATGGCAAAATTCTGTAACACCTTTTCTTCCGACAATCCATTGTTTAAAGAGTTGGAGCTTGGATAATCTTGGTTCTCACTATAAACAATATAGATGGGAGCATCTTTAAAACGCTCATATTTAGTTTGCTCGGTTATTTCCTGAAAGGCTTTTTGTATATAACCCTTGTATTTTACAGCAGCCTTAATTGACGAAACAGCAAGCATGGCTTTTGCTTGTCCTTTTATTTGATGATAAACGGTAGAGACTAAACGTTGAACTACGAATTTAGAGATAGCTTGAATACGGTCTTCGTTTTCGTAAATTTTCTTTTTCCGTATGGCATATTTCTGCCCATTTTCATCTATACCGGTGTCAGTATCGTCAGGAATAGTCTCATAACCCATATCACCTTCAAAACCTTCGATATCACTTTCTGGAATTTCAAAAAACATTTTAGCCGATACTGGAACAATACCTTTTATTGGATTTAAGATGTAGCCATCTTCTATAGCTTCACGCATGGTGTAGCTATCAAAAGGAATCCAAATTTTTTCGGCCTCAGCATATTTATTAAATTCTCCAAAACGAGCCAAAGTATGGTCGCTAGGTGTGGCGGTAAAACCAATAATTAGGTTTTTTTTATTTTGTGCAGCTTTATAATCGGTTTCATTAT
This sequence comes from Saccharicrinis sp., assembly GCA_024635585.1. GTDB lineage: Bacteria > Bacteroidota > Bacteroidia > Bacteroidales > Marinilabiliaceae > Saccharicrinis. The sequence continues at coordinate 26,492 of JAGXIP010000161.1, forward strand.
CGAAACTGCTCTGTAATTCATCAAAAAGCGTTACCATTTCTTCATGCTGTGTACCGCTGTTACTCCTATGGATTTCATCAATCAAAAAGGCAATACGAAGAGTGGCTAGTTTACTAATGATATCAGGAGCTAAAACATCTTTAATGGTATTGAATTTCTGAACATTTACTACAACAATACGAGTATCGCTTTTTAAAGCAGACATGAAAGACTTTTTGTCGTTAGCCTCGATGAACATTTTATTACTAATGTTCATGTTAAACATTTTGGAATCTAACTGGTCACGCAATTGCACACGGTCAACCACCAACATTACCTTATCGTAAACATACTCACCATTTTTACGAAGGTCTTTCATCTGAAGTGCAGTCCACCCAATAATATTACTCTTACCGAACCCTGCTGCATATTGTAGTAGCAGCGAGTAAACATTTTTATTGTTTTGGTACTTTTGCCTTTTGGCAATTAGCTCTTCTATTTGCTTTTTACCAACACCTTTTAATTCTAGTTCTAAGCGAAGTTTATTGATGAAATAGTCAGGCTCATCTTCGTGTGCGAGAAATTCACCAATCTTACTTAGTATTTTGTCAGCCCCAAATTTTTGCTTTGGACGAGGCGAAATTAAACGACCATCGTTGTGCTTGTATTGTTTCGTTTTATTATTTTCCTTTTTAACCAGCTCTCGTTCAATAAAATTGTAATAAAGAATCTCTCGCTCTATCATTTTTTTATCGTAGAGTACTTTAAATACTTCTTCGAAACGCTCTGTTTTAGAACCTTCTGAATTACGTAAAGGATACTTTTTAAAATCTTTATCTACTCGTTTATTGTAGTCTTCAAAATCGTAACTCCCTGCTGCAACTGTTGCTTTAACACCTTCGAATTGATTACTTATATTGCGGATGATATATGTGTCCTGTATATCGGTAGAAGTAATATGAATTGCTTTTTCAAATATCTTCAGAAAGTCTTTTCTGATAGAAAAGCTCAAATCGTTTTTTTCGGCAATAATCAGATATTCTTGTACTGCTTGAAGGTAATCTTTTGCAACTTTACTACGACCGTTTTTACGAGCATTCTGATTGTTGTAATTGCTTTTAAGCTCGCTGTAGCCCAAGAAAATTCCATTCAAAAAGAATGATAAATCAGGTCGAAACGAGAACTTTTGTTTCCCTTCGTATTTGAATGTATAGGGAAGTTCTTGAACAACTGAAAATATATTTTCATCGAAAAGTTTATCCTCATAAGTCTCACTACCGCTAGGATAAAATAAATGAAGCTTTATTCCCTGAAAAGTAATCGACTTATTGTTGTTGATGAAAATTGCCATATTCATGGACTCCTTTATGCGCTTATTAAGCTCGTCCATAAAGGCACTCATTAAGTCTTTTTCAGAATCGAACTTACGCAACAGTTTCTTGTAATTGTCCTTGTTGAGTGTAGTTTCACTAATGAAGTTTTTCAGGTCTTCAACTACAAAAAAGTGAGATGAAACCGTATTTGCTTTCGCCTCGTTGTATTGCAAACCATCTTCACGTTCGCAAAGAAAGTTTATCAGGTACTTATCTTGTAAATCTAATTCGTTCATAGTTATTCCTCTAAGTCAATTTCGCCATTACTCATAGCTATAAATATTCTGAACTTGAGTGCTTCCTCAAAGTCTTCCTCATTTTCTATAAAGGAGTGAATAATATCTTGGAGTAGTTCTTTGTCAATATTTCCGGCAGCCAAATGGTAGCTGATGTTTTCCATCTCGAATAAAAACCGCTTAATGCAATACAGGTAGCCGTTTAAAGACAAAAACTGCAATCCAAGTGTAATGGATAACCTTTTGTTCCCATCGGAGAAAGAATGATTTTTATTAATAGACCAGATTAAATGGGTGAGTTTGTCTTCAAATTCAGGATAATACATGTCATTTTGCATCAGTTCTAATACACTTGACAAATACCCTAAATTAAGAGAACTATAACTGCCTCCACCACTTTTTTCTACTGTTTTTTGGTGAATTTCCAACGCTTGTTCGTAGGGGATGTATATTGTCATATTTTATTCCCTTTCTTTTAAGCGTTTAAGTGCCTCTTTATATTTATCCAAACGTTCGTCTAGCTCCATGCTTTTTTCGCCTAAGAACTTCTGAAAATCTTCACGGGGTACAGCACCTATATATTCCTTTAGGTTTTCGTGCATGGCATCTCTAAAGCACATATCACGGCTTGCCATTTTTATTCGTGCTTTTTCACGTAATGGCTCCCATAATTTTTGACTTTCGAATTGAATAAACAGCTCATCGGTTTCATGCGATGTTAGCTTCCTGCCTAATTCGTTGTAGTTGTTTACAAGTACTTCGGCAAAACCAATTTCGTAACTCGAAATAATATCAAGCACCTCGCTATACATGGTGTGACGCACATTCTCTTTTGTTTCGAGTTTTAATACTTTGCGGTATTCTTTAGCATTTTCTTTAAATATGCTTTTATATATTTTGTCGGTGTACACAATGTATTTGAATGTACCCATATCTACGTAGTCTCTTAGCG